>NZ_LR134201.1:4141318-4459881 GCF_900635955.1 Cedecea lapagei | reverse complement strand
GAGTGAATCTGTACCGCTAACTCGCGGGTTGGCGCCATAATCAAGGCGCGCGGCTGATTCACCTGGCGGTTCTCAGGAACCGGGTGAGAAAGTAAATAATGGAACGTTGACGTCAGAAACGCCATCGTTTTGCCTGTACCGGTTTGCGCCTGCCCTGCAACGTCACGATTCGCCAGAGTCAGCGGAAGTGCCAGTGCCTGAATTGGGGTGCAGTTATGGAACCCTTTATTTTCAAGGGCTTCAATCACCTTAGGGTGCAGGGCGAAGTCGGAAAACTTCTTTTCGGTCAAATGTGTTTTGCTCATAGTGTGGTAGAATATCAGTTTACTATTGCTTTACGAAAGCACATCCGTTGAAATAAACCGGGTGAAATAAAGTCACCCCAAGTTGGTCAATGCTACACCAACAAGGTAGACATAATCCTGTGGAGTTGAACATGAGCGATAAAATTATTCACCTGACTGACGGCAGTTTCGACACGGACGTGCTTCAAGCTGAAGGGTTGATTCTGGTTGATTTCTGGGCAGAGTGGTGTGGTCCATGCAAAATGATCGCCCCGATTCTCGACGAGATCGCTGATGAATATCAGGGCAAAATCACCGTGGCTAAGCTGAACATCGACCAGAACCCGGGTACGGCGCCGAAGTACGGCATCCGTGGTATCCCAACGCTGCTGCTGTTCAAAAATGGCGAAGTCGCTGCGACCAAAGTGGGCGCGCTGTCTAAAGGCCAGTTAAAAGAGTTCCTCGACGCTAATCTGGCATAATGGAATCTCAGCCGGCGCGTGCCGCACTTGCATTTTTTTGCGAGCTGCTGGACGCCCGGCATCACACATGCTAAGTTACCTATGACTTCGCTTTGAACTTGCCCTTAAGTTTGAATCTTTGTATTACCTTAATGCTTCCCGTTAGCTGTCAAATACACTCTCTTTTACAGCAATCACAACGGACGCATAACCGAATTCGGGCTTATCACCCATTCCGTCTTGTCGTTTCAGTTCTGCGTATTTCCTATGACCAGGCAGCGATCAGACATGTGTGGTAGCCATTAAACAGGCACGGATGACCCTGCCATACCATTCACGAAACTAAGTTCGAGATTTACCCCGAGTTTAAGAACCCACCATTATGAATCTTACCGAATTAAAGAATACGCCGGTTTCTGATCTGATTACTCTCGGCGAAAATATGGGGCTGGAAAACCAAGCCCGCATGCGCAAGCAGGACATCATTTTCTCCATCCTGAAGCAACACGCTAAGAGTGGCGAAGATATCTTTGGTGACGGTGTGCTGGAGATACTGCAGGACGGATTTGGTTTCCTCCGCTCCGCAGACAGCTCCTACCTCGCCGGTCCCGATGACATCTACGTTTCTCCCAGCCAAATCCGCCGTTTCAACCTTCGCACAGGGGATACTATCTCCGGTAAGATTCGTCCGCCAAAAGAGGGCGAACGCTATTTTGCGCTGCTGAAGGTTAACGAAGTTAACTACGACAAGCCGGAAAATGCCCGTAGTAAGATCCTGTTCGAGAACTTAACGCCGCTGCACGCGAACTCTCGCCTGCGCATGGAGCGTGGTAACGGTTCTACCGAAGATTTAACCGCTCGCGTACTCGATCTGGCATCGCCAATCGGTCGTGGTCAACGTGGTCTGATTGTGGCACCGCCAAAAGCGGGTAAAACCATGCTGCTGCAGAACATCGCGCAGAGCATTGCCTACAACCACCCAGACTGCGTGCTGATGGTACTGCTGATTGACGAACGTCCGGAAGAAGTAACCGAGATGCAGCGTCTGGTGAAAGGTGAAGTGGTTGCTTCTACCTTTGACGAACCGGCATCTCGTCACGTTCAGGTTGCGGAAATGGTTATCGAGAAGGCAAAACGCCTGGTTGAGCACAAGAAAGACGTTATCATCCTGCTCGACTCCATCACCCGTCTGGCACGTGCGTACAACACCGTTGTACCGGCTTCCGGTAAAGTACTGACCGGTGGTGTGGACGCCAACGCCCTGCACCGTCCAAAACGCTTCTTCGGCGCAGCACGTAACGTGGAAGAGGGCGGAAGCCTGACCATTATCGCCACCGCGCTTATCGATACCGGCTCTAAAATGGATGAAGTTATCTACGAAGAGTTTAAAGGCACCGGTAACATGGAGCTGCATCTGTCCCGTAAGATCGCGGAAAAACGCGTCTTCCCGGCAATCGACTACAACCGTTCAGGTACACGTAAAGAAGAGCTGCTCACCACCCAGGAAGAGCTGCAGAAGATGTGGATCCTGCGCAAAATCATCCACCCGATGGGTGAAATTGATGCGATGGAGTTCCTCATCAATAAGCTGGCGATGACCAAAACCAACGATGACTTCTTCGATATGATGAAGCGCTCGTAAGCAACAAAAACTCGGGGAACGCCACGCTTAGTCGTGGCGTTTTTCTTTTCTGCTAGATACGATATATAAGCGGCTAATTCCTATAGTTAGCGTTTGGATGGCAATGGATACTACGCCATCTCTTTGAATGTTTATTTGCTAGTAGTATTTGCTGCAGCTTCAGGGAGGAATTTGTGATTAAAACCTGTTTTGCAGAGGAATTTAAAGATGTTGCTGAATATGGTCTTCCATTTTGCCGAGAGCCTTCACTGTGAATTTACTCACCGCTGGAACTGACCTGGTCCTCATTTTTTTATTCACTTTTGCATTCCTTTTCTGTGCGCGAAAAGTTGCTCGCCATATTGGTCTGCTTGATAAACCTAATTTTCGTAAACGCCATCAGGGAGCGGTGCCGCTGGTGGGGGGCATTTCCGTCTTTGCTGGCGTTTGCTTCACCTTTTTGATCGGCAATTATTACATACCGCATCTCTGGCTCTACTTATCCTGTGCCGGAATTCTGGTGCTGGTTGGGGCACTTGACGATCGCTATGACATCAGCGTAAAAATTCGCGCTGCGGTTCAGGCGCTGATTGCGATTGTGATGATGGCTGTAGGTCATCTTCACCTTACCAGCCTCGGCTATATTTTGGGACCATGGGAAATGGTGCTTGGCCCCTTTGGTTATTTCCTGACGCTTTTTGCGGTGTGGGCGGCTATCAACGCGTTCAATATGGTTGACGGTATCGATGGTCTACTGGGCGGACTTTCCTCAGTTTCATTTGCAGCCATAGGGATCATCCTGCTGCTGGATGGCCAGTACAGCCTGGCAATGTGGTGTTTTGCCATGATCGTTGCCATCCTGCCTTACATTCTGCTGAACCTTGGCGTTCTTGGCCGTCGCTACAAAGTGTTTATGGGCGATGCCGGGAGTACGCTACTCGGCTTCACGGTTATCTGGATCCTGCTGGAAACTACCCAGGGCCAAACGCATCCGATAAGCCCTGTTACCGCGCTGTGGATAATCGCTATCCCGCTGATGGATATGATTGCCATTATGTATCGTCGCCTGCGCAAGGGCATGAGTCCGTTCTCTCCGGACCGACAGCACATCCATCATTTAATCATGCGCGCCGGTTTTACTTCACGGCAGGCGTTTGTGCTGATTACGCTTGCCGCAGCGCTGCTTGCAGCCATTGGCGTGGCCGCTGAATATCTGCACTTTATTCCAGAATGGGTGATGTTGGCATTATTCTTGCTAGCATTTGTATTATACGATTTTTGTATCAAACGGGCCTGGAAGGTGGCGCGCTTTATCAGACGTCATAAACGTCGCGTTCGTAGAAACACTAACGTAAACATTTAGTCTGACTTGAATTGGGGAAGCGATGAAAGAGAATGTGCCAGGTAGTTACCCGGCAGTGGAGAACGAGCTGGATATCCGGGGCTTGTTTCGTTCGCTGTGGCAGGGCAAATTCTGGATTATCGGAATTGCCTTTGTATTTGCCCTTATCGCGCTGATTTACACTTTTTTAGCGAAGCAAGAGTGGAGTTCAACGGCGATCACCGACCGCCCAACGGTCAATATGTTGGGGGGCTACTATTCTCAGCAGCAGTTCCTGCGCAACCTCGATGTAAAAGCCAATATGGCCTCGACGGACCAGCCTTCAGTGATGGATGAGGCCTATAAAGAGTTCGTCGTACAGCTCTCTGCCTACGATACCCGCAGGGATTTCTGGTTGCAGACGGATTATTACAAGCAGCGGCAGGTGGGAAACAGCAAGGCCGACGCCGCGCTGTTGGATGAAATCATCGATAATATCCAGTACACCCCTGGCGACAGCGCACGTAATATCAGCGATAGCGTTAAGCTGGTTGCTGAAACCGCTGCGGATGCTAATAACCTTTTGCGTCAGTATGTTGCATTTGCGAGCCAGCGTGCGGCCAGCCATCTTAATGAGGAGCTGACGGGCGCCTGGGCGGCACGTACCATCCAGATGAAAGCGCAGGTTAAACGGCAGGAAGCCGTTGCGCAGTCTATTTACGATCGCAAAGTAAAAAGCGTTGAGCAGGCGCTGAAAATTGCTCAGCAGCAAAATATTACCCGCAGTGAGACGAATGTCCCGGCTGAAGAACTTCCTGATTCAGAAATGTTCATGCTGGGTCGCCCGATGCTACAGGCACGGCTGGAAAGCCTTCAGGCCGTCGGTCCTGATTTTGATATCGACTACGATCAGAATCGGGCGATGTTAAACACCCTGAATGTTGGGCCGACCGTTGATGCTCGTTTCCAAACCTACCGCTATTTACGCACGCCAGAAGAGCCGGTTAAGCGCGACAGCCCTCGTCGTGCATTCTTGCTGATTATGTGGGGTGCGGTTGGGGCGCTTATCGGTGCTGGCGTAGCCTTAGCCCGCCGTCCAAAGGCAGCATAAGCCCTTTGCTGGTGGAGGAGCGATGGAATGCCTCCACCTTATTCAACCTAAGAGAATCACCGTGAAAGTATTAACAGTTTTTGGCACGCGCCCGGAGGCTATAAAAATGGCCCCGCTGGTGGATGCGTTGGCAAAAGACGCGTTTTTTGACGCGAAAGTATGTGTAACGGCACAGCATCGCGAAATGCTGGATCAGGTATTACACCTCTTTTCCATTACGCCAGATTACGACTTGAACATTATGAAACCGGGGCAGGGCTTGACGGAAATTACCTGCCGCATTCTGGAAGGACTAAAGCCTATTCTGGAGTCCTTCAAGCCGGATGTTGTGCTGGTGCATGGCGATACCACCACAACCGTTGCGGCGAGCCTTGCCGCTTTCTACCAGCGTATTCCTGTCGGCCACGTAGAGGCGGGCCTGCGCACTGGCGATCTTTATTCTCCCTGGCCGGAGGAAGCAAACCGTACGCTAACCGGACATCTTGCTACCTGGCATTTTGCGCCAACGGAAAACTCGCGTCAGAATTTGCTAAAAGAAAATATCAGCGATCAAAAAATCTTCGTCACCGGCAATAGCGTCATCGACGCATTGATCTCCGTGCGCGATCGCGTCTTGACTCAGGATGCCGTGCGGCAGGAGATTGAGGCCAAACATACCTTCCTTGATGCCAGGAAAAAAATGATCCTGGTCACCGGGCACCGTCGAGAGAGCTTTGGTGATGGCTTTGAGCGCATTTGCCACGCGCTGGCAAAAATAGCCAGCCAAAACAGCGATGTGCAGATAGTTTATCCGGTGCACCTGAACCCCAATGTCAGCGAACCGGTAAGGCGTATCCTCGGGCATGTCGATAACGTAATACTGATTGAGCCACAGGAATATCTGCCGTTTGTTTATCTGATGAATCGCTCATGGCTGATTCTGACAGACTCTGGCGGGATTCAGGAAGAAGCCCCCTCTCTGGGTAAGCCTGTTCTTGTCATGCGTGAAACTACCGAGCGCCCGGAGGCCGTTGCGGCCGGTACCGTTCGTCTGGTGGGGACGGATGAGGAGAAGATCGTGGCAGAAGTTACCCGACTGCTCCGTGATGAGCAGGAATATAATGCGATGAGTCGCGCCCACAACCCTTACGGTGACGGCGAGGCTTGCAGCCGAATTTTGAATGCCTTAAAACAAAACCAGGTGAAATCATGAATTTTTCCACCCTCTCCGTTATTGGCCTTGGTTATATCGGCTTACCTACCGCTGCGGCGTTTGCTTCACGTAAACGGAAAGTGATCGGCGTAGATATTAATCAGCGGGCGGTGGACACCATTAATCGTGGTGAAATTCATATTGTTGAGCCCGATTTAGACAAGGTGGTAAAAGCCGCCGTTGAGGATGGATTCCTGAGCGCTACGGTACATCCGGTTGAGGCTGATGCTTATCTGATTGCGGTGCCAACGCCTTTTAAAGGCGATCATGAACCGGACATGGTTTATGTCAAAGCTGCCGCAGAGTCCATTGCCCCGGTGCTTAAAAAGGGCGCTCTGGTGGTACTGGAATCGACCTCCCCCGTGGGGGCTACCGAGCAAATGGCCGAATGGCTGGCCACCCTGCGTCCGGATTTGAGCTTCCCTCAACAGGCGGGAGAGCAGGCGGATATCAATATCGCCTATTGCCCGGAGCGCGTTTTACCCGGGCAGGTGATGGTTGAGCTGATCAAAAACGATCGCGTTGTAGGCGGTATGACGCCGGTATGTTCTGCCCGAGCGAGCGAGCTGTATAACATTTTCCTGGAAGGCGAATGCGTTATCACTAATGCCCGTACCGCCGAAATGTGCAAACTGACGGAAAACAGCTTCCGCGACGTCAATATCGCCTTTGCTAACGAACTCTCGCTGATTTGTGCGGACCAGGGCATTAACGTGTGGGAGCTGATTCGCCTGGCCAATCGCCACCCTCGGGTGAATGTGCTGCAGCCAGGACCTGGTGTAGGAGGGCACTGCATCGCGGTAGACCCATGGTTTATTGTGTCGCAAAACCCTGAGCAGGCTCGCCTTATTCGTACCGCTCGTGAGGTTAATGACGGCAAACCTTTATGGGTGATTAGCCAGGTGAAAGCCGCCATTGCTGACTCTCTTTCTGAAACAGGTCGCCGTGCCAGCGAGCTGACCATAGCCTGTTTTGGCCTCGCTTTTAAGCCCAATATCGATGATTTACGCGAAAGCCCGGCAATGGAAATCGCCGAGCAGCTGGCCGAATGGCACAGCGGTAAAACGCTGGTTGTTGAACCTAATATCCAGGCTTTACCACCCAAACTTGCCGAGCATTGTGAATTGACTTCGGTGGAAGCTGCGCTGCAGCAGGCTGATGTGCTGGTGATGCTGGTCGATCATAAAGAGTTTAAGGCTATCCCTGCTGAAAGCGTGCGCCAGCCGTGGATTATCGACACCAAAGGCGTTTGGCGGTAACCGACGATGAGCCTGATTAACGCAAGCCTGTCGCCGCTGGAGTGGGAAAATCGCTTCTTTGAAGTGAACAGCAGCGCAGTTCGTTTTTCTGAAGACGCACCGGCGCTGCAGGTAGAGCAGCTAAAGCGCTGGTCCAGAGTCCAGGCAAAAATTCCAGCGCATCGTACCGATTGGCTGGATGGTCTTCAGCAGCTTGGCTTCCAGCTTGTTGAAGGCGAGGTCGATTTGGCTCTTTGTCCTGGCACGCAAAATGCAGTTGTTTCTGTCGAAATCGCGCAGCCTGAAGATATTCCCATGCTTCGTCAGGCAGCCTCGCAGGCATTCACGCAGAGCCGCTTTCGTACCCCGTGGTACAAGGAGGGCGACAGCGGCCGTTTCTATGCACAATGGATTGAAAATGCCGTACTCGGCACCTTTGACCATCAGTGCCTGCTGCTTAAAAACCGCGGCGAAAATGTAGGTTTTGTGACCTTACGACAGCTGAACGACGTTGAGGCCCGAATTGGCCTGCTTGCCGGGCGTGGCGTAGGCGAAGAACTGATGGCTGCGGCACAAGAGTGGTGTATGCAGCGTGGCCTGCAAACCCTGCGGGTAGCTACTCAGGTGAGCAACACCGCCGCGCTACGTCGCTACATTAAAAGCGGTGCCACGATAGAAAGCACTGCCTTCTGGTTATACAGGTGAAAAAATGATCCCATTTAACGCTCCGCCGGTTGTAGGTACAGAACTCGAATACATGCAGGCCGCCATGGGCAGCGGCAAACTGTGCGGAGATGGCGGCTTTACCCGTCGCTGTCAGCAGTGGATGGAGCAGCGTTTTGGCTGCAAGAAAGTTCTGCTAACGCCGTCCTGTACCGCGTCGCTGGAAATGGCTGCAATTTTGCTTGATATCAAGCCGGGCGACGAAGTGATTATGCCGAGCTATACCTTCGTTTCGACGGCGAATGCCTTCGTGCTTCGCGGCGCTGTTATTGTGTTTGTGGACGTGCGTCCGGACACGATGAATATCGACGAAAGCAAAATTGAAGCGGCGATCACCGAAAAAACACGGGCTATCGTGCCTGTTCATTACGCAGGTGTGGCCTGTGAAATGGACACTATTATGGCCATCGCGAAAAAACATAATCTGTTTGTGGTGGAAGATGCCGCTCAGGGCGTAATGTCGACTTATAAAGGTCGTGCGTTAGGTGCTATTGGCCATATCGGTTGTTTTAGTTTCCATGAGACTAAAAACTATACCGCCGGTGGCGAAGGTGGAGCGACGCTGATCAACGATCCTGCGCTGATTGAGCGCGCAGAAATCATTCGCGAGAAAGGCACCAACCGCAGCCAGTTCTTCCGTGGGCAGGTGGATAAGTATACCTGGCGCGATATCGGCTCAAGCTACCTGATGGCTGATTTGCAGGCGGCTTATCTTTGGGCGCAGCTCGAGGCGGCTGAGAAAATTAACCAGCAGCGTCTGAAGCTGTGGCAAACCTATTACGATGCGCTTGCGCCGCTGGCAAAAGCCGGACGTATCGAACTGCCGACAATCCCTGAAAACTGCGTGCAGAATGCGCATATGTTCTACATCAAACTGCGTGATATTGAAGACCGCAGCGCGCTGATCTCATACCTGAAAGAGGCGGAGATCATGGCCGTGTTCCACTATATACCGCTGCACGCCTGCCCTGCAGGCGAGAAGTTTGGTCGTTTCCACGGAGAAGACCGCTTCACGAGCCGTGAAAGCGAGCGTCTGCTCCGCCTGCCGCTGTTTTATAACCTGTCGGCGGTGAACCATCGCACCGTTATCAATACGCTACAAAGTTACTTCGCCTGATATGTCGTTAGCTAAAGCTTCAGTGTGGACCGCGGGGTCCACGCTGGTAAAAATTGGCGCCGGTTTGCTGGTGGTGAAAATGCTGGCCGTTGCCTTTGGCCCTTCTGGCGTAGGGCTTGCCGGTAATTTCCGTCAAATGGTGACCGTGCTGGGCGTGCTTGCCGGGGCGGGTATTTTTAACGGCGTCACCAAATATGTCGCCGAACATCATGACAACCCGGAGCAGCTAAAGCGGGTGCTTGGCACTTCCTCGGCGATGGTGCTGGGATTTTCTTCGCTGTTAGCGGTGATATTTGTTTTTGCCGCACGGCCAATTAGCATCGGGCTGTTTGGCCATGCTGATTATCAAAACCTGGTGCGCCTGGTGGCGCTGGTCCAGATGGGCATCGCGTGGGCAAATCTGTCGCTGGCCGTTATGAAGGGGTTTCGCGACGCAGCGGGTAACGCCCTGGCGTTGATTGCCGGTAGCGTTATCGGCGTGCTGGCTTATTATGCGTGTTATCGTTTTGGCGGTTACCAGGGGGCGCTGTTAGGCCTGGCTCTGGTGCCCGCCCTGGTCGTTATCCCGGCCGCCGCCATGCTCGTCAGGCGTGAGTATGTCCCGCTGAGCTATCTGAAACCGAGCTGGGATAAACTGCTGGCCAGCCATCTTGGCAAGTTTACGATCATGGCGTTGATCACCTCAGTCACACTTCCTGTGGCCTATGTGATGATGCGAAATCTGCTGGCGGCGCATTACGGCTGGGATGAGGTCGGTATCTGGCAAGGGGTAAGCAGCATTTCAGATGCTTATCTGCAGTTTATTACGGCCTCTTTTAGCGTTTACCTGCTGCCGACGCTTGCCCGCCTGAAAGAAAAAAGCGCTATTACGCGTGAAATTGCGCGTTCGCTAAAATTTGTTCTGCCTGCCGTGGCAGCAGCAAGCCTGACAGTCTGGCTGCTGCGTGATTTTGCTATCTGGCTGCTGTTTTCACCGAAGTTCATCGCTATGCGGGATCTGTTTGCCTGGCAGCTTGTCGGTGACGTGTTGAAGGTGGGGGCCTATGTGTTTGGCTATCTGGTCATCGCGAAGGCATCGCTGCGTTTTTATATTTTGACTGAAATCAGTCAGTTTGCCCTGTTAACCGGCTTTTCACGCTGGCTGATACCGGCGCATGGCGCGCTGGGTGCTGCCCAGGCCTACATGGCAACCTACATTGTTTATTTTGCGCTCTGCTGTGGCGTTTTCCTTATTTATCGTAGACGAGCATGACAACACTGATCCACGTATTGGGATCTGACATCCCGCATCACAATCAGACGGTATTACGTTTCTTTAACGACGTTCTGGCCGCCACAACGCCTCATGCCCGCGAATTTATCGTGGCGTCCGGGGATAGCGCTTTGCTGTCCGCTTTTCCTGCGCTGTCGATTACGGTTTGTCCTTCGAAACAGGCCATTGCCGCAGAGGTATTGGCTAAGGCGCGGGCTGACCGCCGGCAGCGCTTCTTTTTCCACGGACAGTTTAATGGCAGCCTCTGGATAGCATTGTTAACCGGCGGCCTGAAACCAGAGCAGATGAACTGGCATATTTGGGGCGCGGATCTTTATGAGGTTTCCCGAAGCCTCAAGTTTCGACTCTTCTATCAGCTGCGTCGGTTTGCTCAGGGGCGCGTAGGCCGCGTTTTTGCCACGCGTGGAGATTTAAGCTACTTCCATCAGCGCCATCCGAGTGTGCCTGGCGAGCTGCTGTATTTCCCGACCCGTATGGATCCAGCCTTGAATGCAATGGCTGTCGATAGTGAACGTAGCGGTAAGCTGACGCTGCTGGTGGGAAATTCTGGCGATCGCAGTAACCAGCATGTTGATGCGCTCAAGGCCATCCATAAGCAGTTTGGCGACACGGTTCGCGTTGTCGTGCCGATGGGCTACCCGGCGAACAACGAAGCCTATATCGCGGATGTGCAGCAGGCTGGCAGCGCTTTGTTTAGCCCTGATAACCTCCAGGTGCTGACGGACAAAATTGAATTCAATGAATACCTGGCGCTGCTGCGTCGGTGCGATCTCGGCTATTTTATTTTTGAGCGCCAGCAGGGTATCGGCACGCTGTGCCTGCTGATTCAGGCAGGGATCCCCTGCGTCTTGAACCGTAAAAACCCGTTTTGGCAGGATATGGTCGAACAGCATGTTCCGGTGCTGTTTACCGAAGATGTGCTCGATGAAGCAACCGTGCGGGAAGCTCAGCGCCAGCTACGTCTGCTGGATAAGCAAAACATCGCTTTCTTTAACCCTAACTATATCGATGGGTGGCATCACGCGTTGAGCGCCGCGGCAGGAGAGCTGAAATGAGTCTGGCGCAATTTGGCGGATTATTTGTCGTCTGGTTCCTGTCGGTTGGGTTTATTGGGCTATTGACGTATCAGGAGTTTCGCCGCGTACGCTTTAACTTCAACGTCTTCTTTTCGCTGCTTTACCTGCTGACCTTTTTCTTCGGCTTTCCGTTTACCTGCACCCTGGTGTTCCGCTTCGGGGTATCGGTGGTGCCGGCTGATGTGCTGCTGCAGGCTCAGCTTGCGGCAGCCTGTTTCTACGGTATCTATTATGTGGCGTATAAAACCCGCCTCAGGGCCAGAGTCGGGCGTAGGGAGCGCCGTCCGTTGTTTACCATGAATCGGGTTGAGACGCACCTGACCTGGCTGATGCTGGCGCTGGTGGCGCTGGTCAGCGTCGGCATATTCTTCGCCCATAACGGCTTCCTGCTGTTTAAACTGCATTCGTACAGCCAAATTTTCTCCAGCGAAGTGTCAGGCGTGGCGCTCAAACGCTTCTTCTACTTCTTTATTCCCGCGATGCTGGTGGTGTACTTCCTGCGTCAGGACGGGCGCGCCTGGATCTTCTTCCTGGTCAGTACCGTCGCGTTCGGTCTGCTGACCTACATGATTGTGGGCGGGACGCGCGCCAACATTATCATCGCTTTCGCCATCTTCTTGTTTATCGGCATTATTCGCGGCTGGATTTCTCTCTGGATGCTGGCGGCCGCAGGCGTACTGGGGATTGTGGGGATGTTCTGGCTGGCGCTTAAGCGTTACGGCCTTAACGTCAGCGGGGATGAAGCGTTTTATACCTTCCTCTACCTGACCCGCGATACCTTCTCTCCGTGGGAAAACCTCGGCCTGCTGCTGCAAAATTACGACAAGATCGAGTTCCAGGGGCTGGCGCCGATTATTCGTGATTTCTACGTATTCATCCCCGGCTGGTTATGGCCAGATCGCCCGAGCACGGTGTTGAATACCGCGAACTACTTTACCTGGCAGGTGCTTAACAACCATTCGGGGCTGGCGATTTCACCGACCTTAATTGGCTCACTGGTCGTCATGGGCGGCGTGTGGTTTATCCCTCTCGGCGCGGTAGTCGTTGGGCTGATTATCAAATGGTTTGACTGGCTGTACGAGCTGGCGAACGGGGAGAGTAACCGCTATAAAGCGGCGATAATCTACGCATTCTGCTTTGGCGCTATTTTCAACATGATCGTTCTGGCTCGCGAAGGGCTGGATTCCTTTGTTTCCCGGGTCGTGTTCTTCCTGGTCATTTTTGGCGCCTGTCTGGTTGTGGCAAAACTACTTTATTGGCTTTTTGAAAGCGCAGGTCTTATTCATCAGCGCCTTCGTCGCGTGCCTGCCTCTACGGCCGACGCGCAAAATGCATGACAAGGATATTCATGAACAACTCTATTGAAGCTCCATCCTATACCCTGCGTGGCCTTGACCTGCTCGGATGGCGGGATATGCAGCATGCGCTGGATTACCTTTATGCGGGGGGTAATTTGCGGCAGGGGACGCTGGTGGCGATCAATGCTGAAAAAGTCCTTACCGCCGAGGATGATGAGCAAATTCGTGGCCTTATTGCCGCTGCGGAATACAAATATGCCGACGGAATAAGCGTCGTTCGCTCCATCCGTAAAAAATACCCTGAAGCCGTTGTTAACCGCGTCGCCGGAGCCGATCTCTGGGAAGCGTTGATGCAGCGGGCCGGTCAGGAAGGCACTCCAGTGTTTTTGGTCGGCGGAAAGCCCGACGTTTTGGCGCAGACCGAGGCGAAGCTCCGGCAGCTTTGGCAGGTCAATATTGTAGGCAGCCAGGACGGGTATTTTACGGACGAGCAGCGGCAGGCCTTGTTTGAGCGCATCCGCGATAGCGGCGCCGGGATTGTCACGGTGGCTATGGGGTCGCCGCGCCAGGAGATCCTGATGCAGGCTTGCCGGAAAGTGCATCCTCATGCGCTCTATATGGGCGTTGGCGGGACGTATGACGTCTTTACCGGTCGCGTAAAACGAGCGCCAAAGGTTTGGCAAAACCTCGGCCTGGAGTGGCTATACCGCCTGCTTTCACAGCCCACCCGTATTAAACGCCAGCTGCGGCTGCTGCGCTATCAGCGTTGGCACCTGACCGGCAAACTCTAAACCTTCCAGCGCGCTCATCCGGGCGCGCTTTGCTTTTCCTGCGCGATTTTCAACCACTCTTATTCCAATTTGTTACGCAGTTATTTGTAATTTTATAAAAAATGCGGAACCATTGCGCCCACTCGATGCAGTGCCGTAGTGATGTTGCGCCAGCAAATCCCTTGCCGACGCTGCATGGCCTGTTATTGAACCTGGCATCAACCAAACACAATAACCGGTAAAAACCGGAGTAAAGCAAATACAACACAGAGGATTTATGGCAGAGAAAAAAGCTGAGCTGCAGCGCGGGCTGGAAGCCCGACACATCGAACTTATCGCCCTGGGAGGGACCATTGGTGTTGGCCTGTTTATGGGCGCCGCCAGTACCCTCAAATGGGCCGGACCGTCGGTATTGCTGGCGTACATTGTCGCGGGCCTGTTCGTGTTCTTCATCATGCGTTCAATGGGAGAGATGTTATTCCTTGAACCCGTAGCCGGCTCTTTTGCCGTCTACGCACACCGCTATATGAGCCCCTTTTTCGGTTACCTGACGGCCTGGTCATACTGGTTTATGTGGATGGCGGTCGGCATCTCCGAAATAACGGCGATTGGCGTCTATGTTCAATACTGGTTCCCCGATCTGCCGCAGTGGTTGCCCGCTATTTTTGCCGTCGGGCTGGTGGCGTTAGCGAACCTGGCCGCGGTACGCCTCTATGGCGAAATAGAATTTTGGTTTGCGATGATTAAAGTCACCACCATTATCGTGATGATCGTCGTTGGCCTTGGCGTTATCTTTTTCGGTTTTGGCAACCATGGGCAGGCAACGGGTTTTAGCAACCTGACCGAGCACGGCGGCTTCTTTGCCGGAGGCTGGAAAGGGTTTCTGACCGCACTGTGTATAGTCGTAGCATCCTATCAGGGCGTGGAGCTTATCGGCATCACCGCCGGTGAAGCGAAGAATCCGCAGGTCACTCTGCGCAGCGCCGTGGGTAAAGTGCTGTGGCGTATTCTGATTTTCTATGTGGGTGCGATTTTCGTTATCGTGACTATCTTCCCATGGAACCAGATTGGCACAACCGGCAGCCCATTTGTGCTGACCTTTGCGAAGATTGGTATTACGGCAGCGGCGGGTATTATCAACTTTGTTGTTCTGACGGCGGCATTGTCAGGCTGTAACAGCGGGATGTACAGCTGCGGGCGCATGCTGTATGCGCTGGCTAAAAACCGCCAGCTGCCGGCTAAGATGGCTACCGTTTCTCGCAGCGGCGTGCCGGTGGTGTGCGTGGCTGTTTCCATCGGTATTTTACTGCTCGGCTCCTGCCTGAACTACATCATTCCCAACCCGCAGCGCGTCTTCGTTTACGTCTATAGCGCCAGCGTATTACCCGGCATGGTACCGTGGTTTGTGATCCTCATTAGCCAGATCCGCTTCCGTAAGGCACACCGTGAGGCTATTGCCAGCCATCCGTTCCGTTCAATCCTCTTCCCCTGGGCTAACTACCTGACCATGGCGTTCCTGGTGTGCGTTCTGGTGGGCATGGGGCTGAACGACGAGACGCGAATGTCGCTGACGGTTGGCGTTGTTTTCCTGGCTGCGGTGACGCTGGTTTATAAGGTGTTTGGCCTGAATAAGCATGCCGTTAGTGAAAAACTGAACGGATAAGCATCAGGATGCGCAAAGCATAACCAAACGCGCAGTTTTGCGAGTATTTTATTGAAATAACCACTAGACAGCTGAGCACGAAGCCCGTATTATCCGACCCCGCAACGGCGCTACGCGCCCGTAGCTCAGCTGGATAGAGCGCTGCCCTCCGGAGGCAGAGGTCTCAGGTTCGAATCCTGTCGGGCGCACCATTTTATAATGGCGCTAGAGCTGCGGTGGTATTATGTACCGCGTGAAAGTTTTACAGTGGTGGCTATAGCTCAGTTGGTAGAGCCCTGGATTGTGATTCCAGTTGTCGTGGGTTCGAGTCCCATTAGCCACCCCATTAATTTAGATGTATGCGAAGGTGGCGGAATTGGTAGACGCGCTAGCTTCAGGTGTTAGTGTTCTTACGGACGTGAGGGTTCAAGTCCCTCTCTTCGCACCACACCTAAATTAATCAGCAGTAAAAGCAGTATTTCGGCGAGTAGCGCAGCTTGGTAGCGCAACTGGTTTGGGACCAGTGGGTCGGAGGTTCGAATCCTCTCTCGCCGACCAATTTTAAAAAGCCCTTCTGAAGAAGGGTTTTTGCTTTCAACCCCGAGCCGTAAAAGGTTACAGGTAGTTTGAAGGCCGCAGTAAAAGCAGTATTTCGGCGAGTAGCGCAGCTTGGTAGCGCAACTGGTTTGGGACCAGTGGGTCGGAGGTTCGAATCCTCTCTCGCCGACCACCTTAGAAAAGGCCAGCTTTCGAGCTGGCCTTTTTGCTTTTTGCGATTCCCTGTTCTTTCTTGTTAATCCCAGAACCCCAACCTTCTCATACTGCCATACGCTGCTATTGTCGCTCAGGTGCGACAATAGGGGCTTTTTATGTCTCAAAATGGCGACATATAATTATCTGTTTATAAAGAAATTTATAAATTTCGTGCAAACTCGTCTCCTTAAGGAGACAGCTCTATTTTGTGATAAACCGGCCGTTAAAGCCCGGAAAGGGGAGCGTATGGTTATGCTAATACTATGAAACTACTAATATTAGCGGTTGGCTTAGTTTCTCAATGCAAACCTGGCATGCGTTGTGCAATAATAGCGTTGTAGATGCTCATTCCACTTCTTATGTTTGCTTCGGCTTCATAAACCCAGGAATGACGCAGAGCCGATTACGGTGCTTATCGTCCACCCACAGATGTCGCCCCGATGGGGTCTCATCCAACACCATGGACATAACGTTGAGTGAAGCACCACTTAGTTGTCAAACAGACCTGTTTTAACACCTGCCATCTGGCAGGTGTTTTTTTTTGTGTTGCGGGAAGGGAAGGCGACGTAACGCCGCCTTAACGATCAGGGATGGGTCGGATTCTTCAGGGTAAGCAGCAGGCCATCGCGGCGCATGGTGGCGGCTTCTTCAGGCTTATGCAATTTATCGAGAGAGTCTGCCAGCCAGGCGTAATCGAAGGCGTCCGGGCGTTGCTTAATCGCTTCGCGGAAGGCATCGCTTGCCTGTTGCCATTCGCCATGTTTCATCAGCAGCTGACCCAGCGTGCTTTGCAGCAGAGGGCTATCGCCCTGCGTTTTAATTTGCTGACGTAAGGCTTTTTCCAGTTGCTCCGGGTTCCCTGATTTCAGATGCGGCATCAGCAATACCAGGCGATCGTCGTACTGGCGTTTTAGTCCGTCGAGGATGATCTCCTGCGCGGCGTCATGGTCGTCACATTCGATAAGATGTTCGGCCATGGCCACCTGCAGCGTGGTCTGGTGACGCGTTTTACGGCTTTGATTACGCCACCACGCCTTCAGGCCATCGTTGCCCTGATCGGCCATGGCCTGATCCATCAGGCCGATCCAGGCCTGCTGTTGAAGCGCCTCACGGTGGGCTTCATCGCAGATCTGCACTTTCTCCATCGCCGGTAAAATATCCAGCAATGAGCTCCACGCCCCGGTTCGCAGGTAAGCCTGCTCGGCCAGGCGAAGGACTTCAGGGTGGCGCGGTGCAATCTCCAGAAGCTTATCAATGCCGTGCCGCGCCGCGTGATTTTCATTGCGGGCCAGCTGCAAGCGCACTCGGGTGATCTCCACCGGAAGCTGATCGTTATCCGCCAGCTCGGCAGCGCGCTCCAGATGCTGGTTGGCGCGAATTTCATCGCCGCGCTGTTGAGCCGCCTCTGCGGCAAGCAAATAGTTTACTACCGGCTGTTCAGCGTGATCGGCGTTCTTGCTCATCAGCTTCTCAACCTGCTGATAATCACCTTCGGCCAGTTTCAACAGAGCAGCTTTAGTCTGCTTGCGGGCACGGCTGCGTTTGCGGCCCAGGAACCATCCGCGAGTGCGCGCGCCGGTTCGGAAAATGCGACGCAAGACCCATTCGATGGCAAACAGCACCACCATGGTCAGGATCAGAACGATCGCTAAACCGGTCACGCTGGTTTCAACGTTATAGTTATCGGTCTGGATTAAAACGTAGCCCTGATGGCCCGACAGTATGGGGCCGAGAACGATACCGGCAATCAGCAGCAGGAAAAGCAATAAGACTTTAATCATGCTTATTCCCCCTGACTTGCGGCAGGCGCAGGCTGTGCAGGCGCTGCGTCTTGCGGGGCGGCATCAGCGGCAGGACTTGCCGGCTGAGCCAGTAAATTACGTACCCGGGTTTGCATCAGCTTTTCCAGCAGCGGCTGGCTTTGCAGCGTTTGCGGAATATCCATCTGAATGCTCTGCTGGCTCAGGCCATCAAGCTCTTCAAGGAATGCTTTGGTCGCTGAGTCGTTGGTGTCGTAGTAGGCACGAACCCAGGTAGAAACGTTGTCCAGCGCCTGCTTATAGGTATCTTCCTGATGGCGCGGAACGGCCTGTGCGGCCACCAGCAGGCGGGAACGTATATTCTCGCGCAGATAGATGTCCTGATTCGGCGCCAGCAGCGGTACGGCGGTTTCATCGCGGCGGCGGATGGTAATAAAGCTATCCATAAAGCTGTGCCAGCTTTTCACCAGATTCTGACGCCACTCGGTGATTGTGCCCGACAGCTCGCTGCTGTCCGCATCCATCGGCGAATCATCACTGTCGTTATCGGCAAGGCGCAGGTTATCCAGGCCGTTAGAGAGCTGGTTCAGCTTGAGGATAATCCCGTCGTAGTCGACCTGAGTCACCTTAGACAACGTGGAAATGTCGTCGGTTAATGCACGGCGAGCGGCGATCAGGCTTGGATCGTTCATATCAGCGAGGCTGCCATCTGCACTTTTTAACAGCGCGGCAGCTGTCGTCACGTCCTGATCGCTCCACAGCTTACGCCCCGCCAGTTTCACGAGGAAATCGGCCTGGGCCAGCAGCCAGGTTTTCGAATCACTGCCGGAAATTGTCGCTACTTTTTGCTGAACTTCATTCAGCTGGTGTGCCAACGCGGCCTGCTGCTTGTTGGCATCGCTAAGCGCGCTAGCTTGCTGTTTCAGGGTGGTTTCGAATTCGCTTTTCTGCGCTTCCTGCTGTTTCTGTAAAACAATCAGCTGGTTCGCCAGCGCATCGCTGGTTGCCGTCTGGGTGGATATCTGGTGCTTGCCATAGCTATAAAGCCCGCCGCCTAAAGCCAAAGCGATGGCAATGGCAATCGCGCCCAGCGCAATACCCGCAGCGCCAGAACGACTCTTCTTCGTTACTGGCTCGGGTTGCGATGTTGTCTCCACCGCGGGTGTGGTTTCCTCAACTATGGCGGAGGAGTTATTTTGTTCCGTCATTGTGGCGTCCTGTTATTGTTAGGTGTGTTGTAACGCGCGCAGCAGCGCGTCATTGTCCGCATTCGCGGCGACCTGAATATTCTGCCAACCCATCTCCCTGGCAAGGTTCGCCAAACGCTCGCTGACAACCAGTAACTGGCAGCGTAGTAGCCAGTTCTCGCGATACCAGTCAGGCGTTAGCGTGTAAAGCTGTTGCAGCATTTCACCGCTGGTGACCACTAACGTCGTGATGCCTCGGGCATGCCAGCGGTTAGCCTCTTCTGTACCGTCGTAAATAATAGCGCTTCGCTGATAACACTCACAGAAGCTGACCTCTGCGCCTCGCGTCTCAAGCGTTTCGCCCAGCAGCTCGCGCCCGCCGTTCCCACGGAGAATCAGCGCGCGTTTGCCGCCAACGTTCTGTAATTCAGGTAATTGTAGCAAGACTTCGCTGGTTTCCCGATCCTGTGGATAACGAATCGGAATATGGCTGACGGTATGAAAAGCCAGTGCGGTCGTCCGGCCAATGGCGAACCAGCTCAGATTTTCCGGCCAGACGAGGCCGCTGCGGCGCAAAAGTGGGGCGGCGTAGTCAATCACGTGCTGCGAAAGGACAAAAACCAGATCTCCGGGCGCCAGCGCGGCAAGCTGGGCCGGAAGCTTTGACAGCTCACGGCCGGGCGAGAACTCGATAAGCGGGAAGCTATACGCCACCTGCCCGAGTGCGCGCAGACGGCTCACTAACTCTTCCCCGGCGGGAGAGGGGCGGGTGACAAGAATCGTCATGCGGGAGCATCTCCATTATAAACATCGGCAAGGATCTCGCGGGCGCCGTTATCCAGCAGCTCTTCCGCCAGTGAGACCCCCATGGCAACGGCATCTTCTGGCTTACCGCGGCGTTCGCCACGTACCATCACAGAGCCATCCGGTGCCCCGACCAGCGCCCGAAGCCAGAGTTCGTTATCTTTCAGTTCGGCATAGCTACCGATAGGCACCTGGCAGCCGCCTTCGAGGCGCATATTCATCGCGCGTTCGGCGCTGACTCGAATGGCGGTCTCATGGTGATTTAACGGAGCCAGCAGCGCCTGGGTGCGCTCATCGTCCAGGCGGCACTCGATACCCACTGCGCCCTGGCCGACGGCGGGCAGAGACACTTCCGGCGGCAGGGCGTAGCGAATGCGCTCCTGCATTTCAAGACGGTTCAACCCGGCAACGGCAAGAATAATGGCGTCGTATTCGCCTTTATCAAGCTTACCGAGACGAGTACCGAGGTTACCGCGCAATGAGCGAATCACTAAATCGGGGCGCTGTTCAGCGATTTGGCACTGGCGACGCAGGCTTGAGGTGCCCACAATGCTGCCAGTCGGAAGCTCATCCAGCGTTTGGTAATGGTTGGAGACAAAGGCGTCGCGGGGATCGTCGCGTTCGCAGATGGTGACCAGCCCGAGACCTTCAGGGAATTCCACCGGCACATCTTTAAGGGAGTGGACAGCGATATCCGCACGGCCGTCCAGCATGGCCAGCTCCAGCTCTTTAACGAACAGCCCTTTGCCGCCCACTTTGGCTAGCGGAGTATCCAGCAGAACGTCACCGCGTGTGACCATCGGCACCAGCTCAACGGTCAGCTCCGGGTGGAAGGCTTCCAGACGTTGCTTAACATAATGTGCTTGCCAGAGTGCAAGGGGACTTTGGCGAGTGGCAATTCTGAGTATATTGTCTAACATGCTTGTTACCGTAATTATCGTCCACTGACCATCCTACCACTGTTAGCGGAAGGCTGTCAGGTTCGGCGGTTTTTGCGGCAACAGAGGGAGGTGATTCATATTATGGAAGAAACTGCCCTGAGCCCGTCGCATCTACTACTTTGGTAGCGCATCTTTCTTTACGGTCAACAGGCAAGGTGTTAAATTGATCACGTTTCCAGCAATTGCTGTCCCGATCGGTTATAATCACGTGGACAACAACCAGGAAACGGGTTTTTTCGTAATACTGAAACCATCAGGCGATATGTCTTGTACCTCTATATTGAGACACTTAAACAGAGACTGGATGCCATCAATCAACTGCGTGTAGATCGCGCGCTTGCTGCTATGGGGCCTGCCTTCCAACAGGTCTACAGTCTACTGCCAACGTTATTACATTATCATCACCCGCTGATGCCGGGTTACCTTGACGGTAACGTCCCCTGCGGCATTTGCCTCTACACGCCTGATGAAACCCAACGCCACTACCTGGACGAACTCGAACTGCAGCGCGGCATGCCGCCTCAGGAGACGCCAGCGGGCGAACTGCCGATCACCGGCCTCTATTCTATGGGCAGCACCTCCTCCGTGGGGCAAAGCTGTTCCTCTGACCTTGATATCTGGGTTTGCCACCAGGCCTGGCTTGATAACGACGAGCGCCAGCTGCTGCAGCGCAAATGTAGCCTGCTGGAAAGCTGGGCTGCGTCCCTCGGCGTCGAGGTCAGCTTCTTCCTGATTGACGAAAACCGCTTCCGCCACAATGAAAGCGGCAGCCTGGGCGGTGAAGACTGCGGCTCTACGCAGCACATTCTGCTGCTGGACGAGTTTTACCGCACCGCGGTACGCCTGGCGGGGAAACGCATTCTGTGGAACATGGTGCCGGGCGATGAAGAAGAGCATTACGACGATTACGTGATGACCCTTTACGCTCAGGGCGTGCTGACGCCAAACGAGTGGTTAGATCTCGGTGGCTTAAGCACGCTGTCCGCCGAAGAGTACTTCGGTGCCAGCCTGTGGCAGCTGTACAAAAGTATCGATTCGCCGTACAAAGCGGTGCTGAAAACGCTGCTGCTGGAAGCCTACTCCTGGGAATATCCTAATACCCGCCTGCTGGCAAAAGATATCAAACAGCGCCTGCATGACGGCGAGATAGTCTCTTTTGGTCTTGACCCTTATTGCATGATGCTGGAGCGCGTTACCGAGTACCTGACCCAGGTTGAGGACACCGCCCGGCTGGATCTGGTTCGCCGCTGTTTCTACCTGAAAGTCTGTGAAAAACTTTCCCGTGAGCGCGCCTGCGTTGGCTGGCGTCGTGAAGTTCTGAGCCAGCTGGTGAAAGGCTGGGGCTGGGACGAAGGCCGTCTGGCGATGCTCGACAACAGGGCAAACTGGAAGATAGACCAGGTACGCGAAGCGCACAACGAGCTGCTCGATGCGATGATGCAGAGCTACCGTAATCTGATCCGCTTTGCGCGCCGTAACAACCTTAGCGTCTCCGCCAGCCCGCAGGACATTGGTGTATTGACGCGTAAGCTTTATGCCGCGTTTGAAGCGCTCCCCGGCAAAGTTACGCTGGTTAACCCGCAGATTTCACCGGATCTCTCTGAGCCTAACCTGACTTTTATCCATGTCCCTCTTGGTCGCGCTAACCGCTCCGGCTGGTATCTCTACAACCGTGCGCCAAACATGGACTCCATCGTCAGCCATCAACCGCTGGAATATAACCGTTATCTTAATAAGCTGGTGGCCTGGGCGTATTTTAACGGCCTGCTGACCTCGCGTACCCGCCTGTTTATTAAGGGCAACGGCATTTGCGATTTACCTAAGCTGCAGGAGATGGTGGCGGATGTTTCCCATCACTTCCCGCTGCGTCTCCCGGCACCCACGCCGAAAGCGCTGTACAGCCCGTGTGAGATTCGCCATCTGGCGATTATCGTCAACCTGGAGTACGACCCGACGGCGGCCTTCCGCAATCAGGTCGTGCACTTCGACTTCCGCAAGCTGGACGTGTTTAGCTTCGGCGAACAGCAGCAGTGCCTGATCGGCAGCGTAGACCTGCTGTACCGCAACTCGTGGAATGAGGTGCGTACTCTGCACTTCAACGGCGAGCAGGCGATGATCGAGGCATTGAAAACCATCCTCGGTAAAATGCACCAGGATGCCGCTCCGCCGGATAGCGTTGAGGTGTTCTGCTATAGCCAGCATCTGCGCGGCTTGATCCGCACCCGTGTGCAGCAGCTGGTCTCTGAATGCATTGAATTCCGTCTTTCCAGCACTCGTCAGGAGCCTGGCCGCTTCAAAGCGCTGCGGGTTTCCGGTCAGACCTGGGGCCTGTTCTTTGAGCGCCTGAACGTCTCGGTGCAGAAACTGGAAAACGCCGTTGAGTTTTATGGCGCGATTTCACACAACAAGCTTCACGGCCTGTCGGTGCAGGTAGGCACCAACCAGGTTCAGCTGCCGGCGGTGGTCGATGGTTTTGCCAGCGAAGGGATTATTCAGTTCTTCTTTGAAGAGGCCAGCGAAGATCAGGGCTTCAACATCTATATTCTGGATGAAAGCAACCGCGCTGAGGTTTATCACCACTGCGAGGGAAGTAAAGAAGAGCTGGTGCGCGACGTTAGCCGCTTCTACTCCTCATCCCACGATCGCTTTACCTACGGCTCAAGCTTCATTAACTTCAACCTGCCGCAGTTCTACCAGATTGTGAAGGCTGATGGCCGGATGCAGGTCATTCCGTTCCGCACCCAGTCAATCGCAGCGGCCGCGCCGTCTCATATGGACGACAGCTCTGCGCCGCTGCAGCAGCAGTATCAGCCGTAATCAGCGAAAGCTAACCGCCTCGCCAGCCTGCTGGCTGCTGGCTTCTTCCAGTAACTGCCAGAACTCAGCGCCGCTCCGGTCACAAATCCATTCGTCGCCCTTCAGGTTGAAGTGGTAGCCGCCGCTTTTGGTTGCCAGCCAGACCTGATGTAATGGCTCCTGGCGGTTGATGATAATTTTGCTGCCGTTTTCAAAGCTGATGGTCAGTACGCCGCCGTTGATCTCACAGTCAATATCGCTATCGCCGTCCCAGTCATCCAGGCGCTCTTCGATGGTGTGCCACAGGTTGTCGGCCAGAAGGTGGAATTCGCTGTCGTTCATGTCTGCTTCCTGTTGGGATTTCAGGGCAGTATAAAAGCATCGCCGTGAATTAGAAACAGTCCCTCAGGCGTCATCGAGGTAGTGCATCAGAAGAGGAACGGCCTGCGATGCATTTTCGATAGCGATGCCAAAGGCCACTTTCCCGTCCCGAACCCAGCGCGCGATCTGCTCCTCTCTGGCGGGCGAACCGGGGCTGGCGACGGTGCAACATTTTTCCGGGCCCAAAACGGCCACCGCGATGGCCAGAGCGGAACCAATGCCTGTTCGAAACCCGCCGATGGTGTAATGAAGCTCACCTCGTTTTACGAAGTTAGCCGCATCAATATCGCTAACCAACTGAGTGCTAAACCTGCCGGGGGCGGCCCGCTCGATTAAATCCTGCATCGCTTCACGTTCAAGACCCGTAATGCCAATCCTTTTCATCTGCGTCACCTTATGAAAGACAACCCGCTTCAGATACCAGCCATGGTGAGGCGAAGCCCGACGATTTCCGAACGGATGCCCCATAAGTAGCGTAAACCAGAGATTATTTTCTTGCCTGGTTTGCGGGACGGTGATTTTCAGCGGTCCGGATCACGAAGAGTATTGCTTTTCAGGGTTCACCTGCGATGATAGACGGCAGAATAGTGAATCACAGGCTACCCGATAATGAAGAAAATTTTC
Source organism: Cedecea lapagei (assembly GCF_900635955.1). Lineage (GTDB taxonomy): Bacteria > Pseudomonadota > Gammaproteobacteria > Enterobacterales > Enterobacteriaceae > Cedecea > Cedecea lapagei. The sequence continues at coordinate 4,435,508 of NZ_LR134201.1, read as the reverse complement.
TGCCCTCTAGCTTTGGCACTGACGCTTGTAAGCCTTACCGGCTGTGGCCTGAAGGGCCCTCTTTACTTCCCGCCGGCCGATAAGAAAGCGACGCCGACCACCCATAGCGCAACCCCTGAACAATCCACCCAGACGGCGCCAGTCCGCAACGGTCGTGGCATTGATGATGCGCCGACTCAGGTTGTTTACTAGCTAAACCGTGCTTTGTAACCGCGCTAATGGAGCAGAAGATGCAGTTCTCTAAAATGCATGGCCTCGGTAATGACTTTATGGTCGTCGACGCGGTGACGCAGAATGTCTATTTCTCTCCGGAGCTGATCCGGCGGCTGGCGGATCGCCATCTTGGGGTGGGATTCGATCAGCTACTGATCGTAGAGCCTCCTTACGATCCCGATCTCGATTTCCACTACCGGATCTTCAATGCCGACGGCAGCGAAGTCTCTCAGTGTGGTAACGGGGCTCGCTGTTTTGCCCGCTTTGTGCGCCTGAAAGGGTTGACCAATAAGCGAGAAATTCGCGTCAGCACCGCCAACGGTCGTATGGTGCTGAGCGTGACGGAAGATGAGAGGGTGTGCGTCAATATGGGCGAACCGAACTTCGAACCTTCTCAGGTGCCGTTCCGGGCAAACAAAGCGGAAAAGACCTATATTATGCGTGCCGCCGAACAAACCATTATGTGCGGTGTGGTCTCCATGGGTAACCCGCACTGTGTGATCCAGGTCGACGATGTGGAAACCGCCGCGGTAGAAACCCTGGGACCGGTGATGGAGAGCCATGAGCGCTTCCCGGAACGTGCCAACATCGGCTTTATGCAGGTGGTAAGCCGCGAACACATTCGTCTGCGTGTTTACGAGCGCGGCGCGGGAGAAACCCAGGCCTGCGGCAGCGGCGCCTGCGGCGCGGTGGCGGTTGGGATCCTGCAAGGATTACTGGCGGAGCAGGTTCGCGTTGAACTGCCTGGCGGCCGCCTTGATATCGCCTGGAAAGGGCCGGGTTCACCGCTGTATATGTCCGGCCCGGCGGTCCACGTCTATGATGGGTTTATACATCTATGAAGAATGCCGAGGAACAGCAAGAAACCCTCCCTGAGCTTAACGATATCGCGGTTGCCGAGTATTTACAGCGCAATCCTGATTTCTTTATTCGCAATGCCCACCAGGTCGAGAGCATGCAGGTTCCTCACCCGGTACGCGGCACCGTTTCGCTGGTGGAATGGCATATGGCCCGCAGCCGTAACCATATCAACCACCTCGAAGAGAACATGACGCTGCTGATGGAGCAGGCGAGTGCGAACGAAGGTTTGTTCTATCGGCTGCTGAAGCTTCAGGGGCGGCTGGCTTCGGCTTCCAGCCTGCAGGAGATGCTGAATCGCCTGCACCGCTGGGCGCGGGACATCGGCCTGGCCGGTGCGAATATCCGGCTTTTCTCTGACCGCTGGCGTATCGGCGCACCTTCGGACTTTACCCACCTCGCGCTGAATCGTCAGGCCTTTGAGCCGCTTCGGATCCAGCGTCTTGGCGACGCTCAGCACTATCTCGGCCCGCTTAACGGCCCTGAACTGCTGCTGGTGTTGCCGCAGGCGAAAGCGATAGGCTCTGTCGCGATGTCGCTGATGGGCAGCGATGGCGACCTCGGCGTGCTGCTGTTCAGCAGTCGCGATCCGCAACACTACCAGCAGGGACAGGGCACGCAGCTGCTGCACGAACTGGCGCTGATGCTGCCTGACCTGCTGGAGCGCTGGGTTGAACGAGCATGACCGCTCCCGCGTTAGCGACTTACGTCGATGGCTTTCTTCGCTATTTGAAGGTTGAGCGCCAGCTCAGCCCGCTCACCCTCCTGAACTACCAGCGCCAGCTGACGGCGATAATCCACCTTGCCGAAGAGATGAAGCTCAGCAGCTGGCAGCAATGCGATGCCGCCGCCGTGCGTTCGCTGGCCGTGCGCAGCCGCAGAGCCGGCCTGCAAGCCTCCAGCCTGGCGCTAAGACTCTCGGCGCTGCGCAGCTTTTTCGACTGGATGGTCAGCCAGGGGGAGCTAAAGGCGAACCCGGCCAAGGGGATTACCACGCCCAAGGCAGGGCGGCATCTGCCCAAGAACATTGAAGTTGATGACGTTAATCATCTGCTGGATATCGATCTGAACGATCCGCTGGCGGTGCGCGACCGCGCGATGCTGGAAGTGATGTACGGCGCGGGCCTGCGTCTTTCCGAGCTGGTGAATATGAACTGTGGCCACATCGATCTTTCAACCGGTGAAGTGTGGGTGATGGGTAAGGGCAGCAAAGAGCGCCGCGTTCCCGTCGGCCGCAGCGCAGTCACCTGGGTGGAACACTGGCTGGATCTGCGCGAGCTGTTCGGCCCGGACGACGATGCGCTGTTCCTGGCGAAGACGGGGAAGCGTATTTCTGCCCGCAACGTGCAAAAGCGGTTTAGTGAATGGGGCATCAAGCAGGGGCTAAGCAGCCACGTACATCCCCATAAACTGCGCCACTCTTTTGCCACGCACATGCTGGAGTCGAGCGGCGATTTGCGTGCCGTTCAGGAACTGCTCGGGCACGCCAACCTTTCCACCACGCAAATCTATACCCATCTCGACTTTCAACATTTAGCCTCGGTGTATGATGCTGCGCATCCACGCGCCAAACGGGGGAAATCGTAATGCATTTTTACCGCCCGCTCGGGCAAATTGCCGCTCTGACTTTCGATCTCGACGATACGCTTTATGATAATCATCCGGTGATCCTGCGTACCACTCAGGAGTCCCTGGCCTTTGTGCAGGGCTATCATCCAAAGCTCAGCGCCTTTACCGCACTGGACTTCCACCGCAGTCGCGAAGCGCTGCGCCTGAAAGAGCCGGATATCTATCATGACGTCACCGAATGGCGGCGTCGTGCCGTCGAGCAGATGATGCTGGATGCCGGGCTTAGTCCGGAAGACGCTTTTTCCGGTGCCCGCGCAGCCATGGAGAACTTTGCAAAGTGGCGTAGCCGCATCGACGTGCCGCAGGAAACTCACGACACGCTGGCAAAACTTGCTAAGAAATGGCCGCTGGTGGCGATCACCAACGGTAATGCAGAGCCGCACCTGTTCGGGCTGGATAATTACTTTGAATTTGTCCTGCGCGCCGGGCCGGATGGCCGGGCTAAACCCTTTAGCGATATGTATCACACCGCTGCGCAGCGCCTGGGGATTCCGCTGGAGCACATCCTGCACGTTGGCGATGACCTGACAACAGACGTGGCGGGCGCGGTGCGCTGCGGTATGCAGGCCTGCTGGATTAACCTGCGTGAAGGTGACCTGATGAGAATCGATGACAGCCGTTTGCTGCCGCATCTCGAGATTTCGCGGTTGGCATCCCTCACCGCGCTGATATAATCATCAAAGACTCTGTACAAATTACCAGTGGTTGGCTGAGCCAACTCTTTCTCTTTTTCGGCGGTGCCAATGGACGTTTCTTACCTGCTCGACAGCCTCAACGATAAACAGCGCGAAGCGGTTGCCGCCACGCGCAGCAACATGCTGGTGCTGGCCGGGGCAGGCAGTGGTAAGACGCGGGTACTTGTGCACCGTATCGCATGGTTGATGACGGTGGAAAACTGCTCGCCGTACTCCATTATGGCGGTGACCTTTACCAACAAAGCGGCGGCGGAAATGCGCCACCGCATTGGCCAACTGATGGGCACCAGCCAGGGCGGCATGTGGGTCGGCACTTTCCACGGTCTGGCACACCGTCTGCTGCGCGCTCACCATATGGACGCAAACCTGCCGCAGGACTTCCAGATCCTCGACAGCGAAGATCAGCTGCGCCTGCTTAAGCGCCTGATTAAGGCGATGAACCTGGATGATAAGCAGTGGCCGGCACGTCAGGCGATGTGGTACATCAACGGTAAAAAAGATGAGGGCCTGCGCCCGCACCACGTCGAAAGCTACGGCAATCCGGTGGAGCAAACGTGGCAGAAGGTTTACCAGGCCTATCAGGAAGCCTGTGACCGCGCAGGACTGGTGGACTTTGCCGAGCTTCTGCTGCGCGCCCACGAGCTGTGGCTTAACAAGCCGCACATTCTGAATCACTATCGCGAGCGCTTCACCAACATCCTGGTGGACGAATTCCAGGACACAAACAGCATTCAGTACGCGTGGATCCGCCTGCTGGCCGGAGATACCGGCAAAGTGATGATCGTGGGCGATGATGACCAGTCGATCTACGGCTGGCGTGGGGCTCAGGTTGAAAACATCCAGCGGTTCCTGAATGACTTCCCGGGGGCGCAAACCATCCGCCTGGAGCAAAACTACCGCTCGACGAATAACATCCTTAACGCAGCCAACGCCCTGATAGCCAATAACTCCGGCCGACTTGGCAAAGAGCTGTGGACCGACGGCAGCGACGGCGAACCGATCTCGATCTACTGCGCTTTCAACGAGCTGGACGAAGCCCGCTTCGTGGTCAACCGCATTAAAACCTGGCAGGAAAACGGCGGTGCGCTGGAGCAGTGTGCCATTCTGTACCGCAGCAACGCCCAGTCGCGCGTGCTGGAAGAGGCGCTGCTGCAGGGAAGCATGCCTTACCGGATCTACGGCGGCATGCGCTTCTTCGAACGCCAGGAAATCAAAGATGCGCTCTCCTATCTGCGCCTGATTGCCAACCGCAACGACGATGCGGCCTTCGAGCGTGTGGTGAATACGCCAACCCGCGGCATCGGCGACCGCACGCTTGACGTCGTGCGTCAGACCGCCCGCGACCAGCAATTAACGCTGTGGCAATCTTGCCGCCTGCTGCTGCAGGAAAAAGCGCTGGCCGGTCGAGCTGCGTCGGCCCTGCAGCGTTTTATGGAGCTTATCGACGCACTTGCCCATGAAACGGCGGATATGCCGCTGCATGTCCAGACCGATCGGGTGATTAAAGATTCTGGCCTGTTCATGATGTATGAGCAGGAAAAAGGCGAGAAAGGCCAGACCCGTATTGAGAACTTAGAAGAGCTGGTAACCGCAACGCGGCAGTTTAGCTACAACGACGAAGATGAGGATCTGATGCCGCTGCAGGCGTTTCTCTCTCACGCTGCGCTGGAAGCGGGCGAAGGGCAGGCCGATACCTGGCAGGATGCGGTGCAGCTGATGACGCTGCACTCGGCAAAAGGTCTCGAATTCCCGCAGGTGTTTATCGTGGGGATGGAAGAGGGCATGTTCCCAAGCCAGATGTCCCTCGACGAGGGGGGCCGCCTGGAAGAGGAGCGCCGTCTGGCCTACGTCGGCGTAACCCGAGCGATGCAGAAGCTGACGCTGACCTATGCGGAAACACGTCGCCTGTACGGCAAAGAAGCCTACCATCGCCCTTCGCGCTTTATCGGCGAGCTGCCGGAAAACTGCGTCGAAGAGGTGCGTCTGCGCGCAAGTATTAGCCGCCCGGTCAGCCATCAGCGTATGGGCACACCGATTGCGCAGAACGATTCAGGGTTCAGCCTTGGGCAGCGCGTACGGCATCCTAAGTTCGGCGAAGGCACCATTGTGAACCTGGAAGGCAGCGGCGAGCACAGCCGCCTGCAGGTGGCGTTCCAGGGGCAGGGGATCAAGTGGTTAGTCGCCGCTTATGCTCGCCTGGAAACGGTGTAAGTTACCGAAAATAATCGCTATTTTCACTATCTGCGCTACCCTTAATATGTCACTGGTATGAACTTGTTCAGCCGTGTCCCGTTGCGTGTTGACGCCATATTGGTGGTGGCGTAACATGCGCGCACGAATACGCTAAGAGGACACTCGCCTTGGACACACCCAGTAGATGCTGGCTCAATAACCTGTCATCCAGGTACAACTCCTAAGGCTATCCTCTGATGCTGATAGCCTTCGTGGTTGTCAGCGACCTCGTGTATTTTGATCCCGTCGCCCCTTGAGTCAGACTGTTTAATGGTCTGAAACCTCTATTGTTTCTGTCTGTGTGCCAACCGAATTGTCCCTGATCTTTTTTTGCATTGGGAGTCCCGGTCATGCTGAGCGCATTTCAACTGGAAAATAATCGCCTTGCCCGCCTTGAGCTGGACGAGACGGATACCCTGGCCAACTCGGTATGGGTTGATCTCGTCGAACCGGAAGAGAGCGAGCGAGAGCGTGTGCAAACGGAACTTGGCCAAAGCCTGGCAACCCGACCAGAGCTGGAAGACATCGAAGCGTCCGCGCGTTTCTTCGAGGATGAAGATGGTCTTCACATCCACTCCTTTTTCTTCTTTGAAGATGCGGACGATCATGCGGGCAACAGCACGGTCGCCTTTACTATTCGCGAAGGCCGCCTTTATACGCTTCGCGAACGCGAGCTGCCGGCGTTTCGTCTCTATCGTATGCGCGCCCGCAACCAGTCACTTGTTGACGGCAATGCGTGGGAGCTGCTACTTGATTTGTTCGAAACCAAAATCGAACAGCTGGCGGATGAAATTGAAAACATCTACAGCGACCTGGAGCAGCTTAGCCGCGTAATTATGGAAGGGCATCAGGGCGATGAGTACGACGCCGCGCTCTCAACGCTGGCGGAGCTTGAAGATATCGGCTGGAAGGTTCGCCTGTGCCTGATGGATACCCAGCGCGCGCTGAACTTCCTCGTGCGTAAAGCGCGTTTGCCGGGCAGCCAGCTGGAACAGGCTCGCGAAATCCTGCGGGATATCGAATCCCTGCTGCCGCACAACGAATCGCTGTTCCAGAAGGTAAACTTCCTGATGCAGGCGGCGATGGGCTTTATCAACATCGAGCAGAACCGCATCATCAAGATCTTCTCGGTGGTCTCGGTTGTCTTCCTGCCGCCGACGCTGGTGGCTTCCAGCTATGGGATGAACTTCGAGTTTATGCCCGAGCTGAAGTGGAGCTTTGGCTACCCCGGCGCGATCATCTTTATGATGCTCGCCGGCCTGGCGCCTTATCTCTACTTTAAGCGTAAAAACTGGTTGTAAGAAAACAGGAGCCGAAAGGCTCCTTTTTCACATCTATTTCAGCGAGTTAGCTATTGTGCGCCGTTGAGTATAAATGGCAGCGGCGATAAACAGCGACAGCGCTGCCCGGAAAAAAAGCCGTCAGGGCAAGCATAATTCCCTGGCGCGTCTGGTTCGGATCCATAAAAAACTCAGCAAAAATAGTGCCCGAAAAATAACAGGGTTTACATCCTTACCCTACCATGTAGGTAGCCGTTGCGCTGGCGATGTGGAGCTGATCCTGGTTATGCAGTTCCACACGGGCGACCGCGACTTTATTGCCGGCACGCAAGAGGCTGCTGCTGGCCGTGAAGCGTTCTCCGCGCCCGGGACGCAGATAATCAACGCGTAAATCGATGGTGCCCATTTTTGACAGGCGCTGGCGTAGCTCATCTTCGGTGATGGTGTCATGGCGCGTCAGGGTACTGCCGACGCAGACCAGACCTGCCGCAACGTCCAGCGCAGAAGCGATAACGCCGCCATGCAAAATACTTTGTGCCCAGTTTCCCACCATCATGGGTTGATTATTAAAGCTTAGCTGGGCAAAAGCTTTCTCGTAGCGTTCCAGTTCAAGGCCAAGCGCACGGTTAAAAGGCATGTGATACACGAAGATTTCGCCCACCAGCTTGAGGGCGGCTTCTGTTGTCAGAACAGGGGAAGACATGGTTCATTCCTCGAACAAAAAACGGAAAGTTAATAAGTTGTATAGTTTATGCTTCCCAATTGTTGCTTTCCACTTTAGTCACCGCAGGGACGCGCTTTGGCGCATCCCTTAATAGACCGATCGCGATTACTATTTTGAAACTTATTTTGTTATGGAGAACGGGACCAATGCTGAAATCTCTGGGGTGGGGGATGGCCGCCATGCTGCCTTTGACCGCCTTCGCACAAGAAGCGACTATCGATAAGATCCACGACAAGCCGCCCGTAAAAGGCAGCATCATTGCTAATCTGCTGCAGGAGCATGACAACCCGTTCACGCTGTACCCGTACGACACAAACTACCTGTTGTACACCTGGACCAGCGATATGAATAAAGAGGCGATTAGCTCTTATGACTGGGCGCACAATGCCCGTAAAGATGAAGTGAAATTCCAGCTTAGCCTCGCGTTTCCGCTGTGGCGCGGCATTCTGGGGGATAACTCGGTGTTGGCCGCTTCCTATACCCAGAAGTCCTGGTGGCAGCTCTCTAATCGCAATGAATCCTCGCCTTTTCGCGAAACTAACTACGAGCCTCAGCTGTTCCTCGGCTTTGCCACGGATACCACCTTTGCCGGCTGGACGCTGCGAGACGTCGAGTTTGGCTATAACCACGACTCGAACGGCCGCTCTGACCCCACTTCTCGTGGCTGGAACCGCCTTTATACTCGCCTGATGGCGCAGCACGGCGACTGGCAGGTCGAGGTGAAACCCTGGTACGTGGTGGGGAGCGTTGATGACAACCCGGATATCACCAAATACATGGGGTACTACCAGCTCAAGGTAGGTTATGCGCTGGGCGAGGCGATTTTCAGCGTGAAGGGGCAATATAACTGGAACAGCGGCTACGGTGGGGCAGAGTTTGGCGTGAGCTACCCAATTTCGAAGAACGTCCGCTTCTACACCCAGGTTTACAGCGGCTACGGTGAATCTCTTATCGACTACAACTTTAACCAGACACGGGTTGGCGTAGGCGTTATGCTAAACGATCTTTTCTAAAGCATTGCAGTTTCTCTTCCGGGCGCTGAAAATGGCGCCTGAATTTTAGGTAGTGGGGATAGCGTGACACAGGCGGAAGTAATCAATCAGGCGTCGCTGGCGAGGCAGGTTCTGCAGGAAACCTTCGGGTACCAACAGTTCCGTCCGGGCCAGGAAACCATCATCGATACGGTGCTGGAGGGGCGTGACTGCCTGGTGGTGATGCCGACCGGCGGTGGCAAATCGCTGTGTTACCAAATTCCTGCGCTGGTGTTCGGCGGCCTGACCGTGGTGGTCTCTCCGCTGATTTCCCTGATGAAAGACCAGGTGGATCAGCTGCTGGCAAACGGCGTTGCTGCCGCCTGCCTTAACTCGACCCAGACCCGCGAACAGCAGATGGAAGTGATGACCGGCTGCCGTACCGGGCAAATTCGCCTGCTGTACATCGCCCCTGAACGCCTGATGATGGATAACTTTATCGATCATCTCAGCAACTGGCAGCTCTCTATGGTTGCGGTGGACGAAGCGCACTGTATTTCGCAGTGGGGGCACGACTTCCGCCCGGAATATGCCGCCCTTGGCCAGCTTCGCCAACGGCTGCCTGCCGTCCCCTTTGTGGCATTAACGGCAACGGCAGATGACACCACGCGGCTCGATATTGTTCGCCTGCTGGGGCTTAACGATCCGTTTATCCAGATCAGCAGCTTTGACCGCCCGAATATTCGCTACATGCTGATGGAGAAGTTTAAGCCGCTCGATCAGCTCACCCGCTACATTCAGGAGCAGCGTGGTAAATCCGGCATTATTTACTGCAACAGTCGGGCAAAGGTTGAAGACATCGCCGCCCGCCTGCAAAGCAAAGGCATCAGCGCTGGCGCTTACCATGCGGGGCTGGAGCATCAGGTGCGCGGTGACGTGCAGGAGAAGTTCCAGCGGGACGATCTGCAGATTGTCGTGGCAACCGTTGCGTTTGGGATGGGCATTAACAAGCCTAACGTGCGTTTTGTCGCCCACTTCGATATTCCCCGCAACATTGAATCTTACTATCAGGAAACCGGTCGCGCCGGGCGAGATGGCCTGCCTGCCGAAGCGATGCTGTTTTACGATCCGGCAGATATGGCCTGGCTGCGCAAGTGCCTCGAAGAGAAAGCGCCGGGGCAGCTTCAGGACATAGAACGCCACAAGCTCAACGCGATGGGCGCATTTGCTGAAGCGCAAACCTGCCGTCGTCTGGTGCTGCTTAACTACTTTGGCGAAGGTCGCCAGCAGGCCTGCGGCAACTGCGATATCTGTCTCGATCCGCCTCGTCGCTATGACGGGCTGATGGATGCGCAAAAAGCGCTTTCCTGTATTTACCGCGTCGGCCAGCGTTTTGGTATGGGGTACGTGGTTGAAGTGCTGCGCGGCGCTAACAACCAGCGTATTCGCGACCTCGGCCACGACAAGCTGAAGATTTACGGTGAAGGCCGTGAGCACACCACCGAGCATTGGGTCAGCGTGATCCGCCAGCTCATCCACCTCGGCGTGGTGACGCAGAATATCGCTGCGCACTCGGCGCTCCAGCTAACGGAAGCGGCACGACCTTATCTGCGTGGTGAGGAGCCGCTAATGCTGGCAGTGCCACGCGTGGTCGCCATTAAGCCGCGAGCCAGCCAGAAAGTCTTTGGCGGCAACTACGATCGTAAACTGTTCGCCAAACTCAGGAAGCTGCGCAAGTCGATTGCGGACGAAGAAAATATCCCGCCTTACGTGGTGTTCAATGACGCAACGCTGATTGAAATGGCCGAGCAGATGCCGCTCTCCCCGGGAGAGATGCTGGGCATTAACGGCGTCGGGACTCGCAAGCTCGAACGTTTTGGCCGCCCGTTTATGACGATGATTCGCGACCACGTTGATGGTGTGGATGAAGAGTAGCCTGCCGCGATAAAAAGTGGCAGGATACTGACTCTTCACATTATCTGCACGCGAGCTATTCCCTATGTTGATGTTATTCCTGACCGTGGCGCTGGTGCACATTGTTGCCCTGATGAGCCCGGGTCCTGACTTTTTCTTTGTTTCCCAGACAGCCGTAAGCCGCTCTCGCAAAGAGGCGATGATGGGCGTTCTGGGCATTACCGCCGGCGTCATGGTTTGGGCGGGCGTAGCGCTGCTTGGCCTGCATCTGATCCTCGAAAAAATGGCCTGGCTGCATAACATCATCATGGTCGGCGGTGGCCTGTATCTGTGCTGGATGGGCTACCAGATGCTGCGCGGTGCCTTCAGAAAAGAGAGCAAAAGCGAAGAGTCACCGAAGGTTGAGCTGGCGAGCGGCGGGAAGAGCTTTTTGAAAGGGCTGCTGACCAACCTGGCTAACCCGAAAGCGATTATCTACTTTGGCAGCGTGTTCTCGCTGTTTGTGGGGGACAACGTCGGTAGCGCTGAGCGCTGGGGCCTGTTTGTACTGATCGCGATTGAAACTTTCGCCTGGTTCACCGTTGTGGCAAGCCTGTTTGCCTTACCGAAAATGCGCCGCGGCTATCAGCGCCTCGCCAAATGGATCGACGGTATGGCGGGTGCGCTGTTCACCGGTTTTGGTATTCACCTGATCATCTCCCGATAATCAGGCCTGGCGCGCTCCGGCAAGCAGCGCGCCCACCAGCATAAACAGCGACCCGAAGACCCGATTCATGGCCTTCATCTGGCGCGGCCCTTTGATCCAGGCGGCAATGCGTTTTGCCAGCGTCGCATAGCCAATCATCACGACGATATCCACCACCACCGTGGTGACGCCGAGCACGACGTACTGCATCGCCTGGGGCTGATGCGGCACGATAAACTGCGGGAACAGGGCGGCAAGAAACACGATGCTTTTGGGGTTTGTCAGGTTGACGAACACCGCCCGCTTAAACAGTTTGCTGCGCGGCTGGGTGATTGCCAGCGTGTTCAAATCCAGCGCTCCGGCAGCTCTCCATTGCTGGATCCCCAGCCAGATAAGATAGGCGACACCCGCCCACTTCAGCACTTCAAAGGCCAGCAGAGAGCGTGAGAACAGCGCGCCGAGACCGACGCCCACCAGCACGATGTGCAGCGCAAGCCCGGTTTGCAGCCCGGTAATCGACGCCGCCGCGCCGCGATAGCCGTGGCTGATAGCGGTGGTCATGGTATTGATGGCCCCGGAACCGGGGGAAAGGCTAAGAATGATTGTGGTCAGCAGATAGGTAAACCACCACTCGAAGGTCATGTGAAACTCCCTGAACGCGCACTTTTATGCCACAATACGCTATTGTTGATAAGCGTTCCATGAGCTCAAAAAAAACCACAGATACCTGATGCCAACCCCTATGTCTCAGCATAAAAACGGATGGTTAGAACGGGAAGGCGCATTTGCTGCTTTTGCCACGGGTCCGCTAACGGACTTCTGGCGCGGGCGGGAAGAGCGTGAATTCAACGGCGTGGATGACGTGCCGGTTCGCTACGTTCGCTTCTCCTCCCCGCAGCACGACCGCGTGATTGTTGTCTGCCCTGGCAGGATAGAAAGCTATGTGAAATATGCTGAGCTCGCCTATGACCTGTATCACAGCGGGTTTGATGTCCTGATTATCGACCACCGTGGTCAGGGGCGTTCGGGGCGTATGCTGTCGGATACTCATCGTGGGCACGTCGTCAATTTTAACGACTATGTTGAAGATTTTGACCGCTTTTACCAGCAGGAAGTGGCGTCGGGGCCCTGGCGTAAACGTTACCTGCTGGCCCATTCCATGGGCGGTGCGATTGCCGCGTTATGGCTGCAGCAAGCGCCGGATGCCTTTGACGCGGTCGCACTTTGCGCGCCGATGTTCGGGATTACGCTACGCTGGCCGGAGTGGATGGTGCGCCATATTCTTGACTGGGCCGAAGGACATCCGCGTATTCGGGAAGGATACGCTCTGGGGACGGGCCGCTGGCGCGCACTGCCGTTTAGCGTTAACGTCCTGACCCACAGTGAAGAGCGGTACCGCCGTAGCCTGCGTTTTTATGCTGATGAGCCAGCATTGCGGGTAGGGGGGCCAACGTTCCATTGGGTACGCGAAGGGATCCTCGCCGGAGAAAAGGTGTTAGCAGGAGCCACTGCCATCACCACGCCGATCTTTTTACTCCAGGCAGAAGAGGAGCGAGTGGTCGATAACCGCGCGCACCAGCGCTTCTGCGAAATTATGGCCGCGGCGGGCCACCCTTGTGAGGGGGAAACACCTTACGTTATTGAAGGCGCGTATCACGAGATCCTGTTTGAGAAGGACGCTATGCGAGCCAGAGCCTTGTCTGCCGTGCTTGAATTTTTCGACCGGCATAATTCATTAATTTACTCTAAATAATTCGAGTTGTAGCCAGGCGGCCAGAGAGCTTATCCCGATGAGCTTACTGAAGTAAGTGATTCGGGTAAGTGAATGCAGCCAACACCCCTACAACTTGAAGTATGACGAGTATTACCAGAGGTCCCTATGTACCACGTTGTTGCTTCAGATTTAGATGGCACCTTGCTGTCTCCCGATCATTTCCTCTCCGCTTATGCGAAAGAAACGTTAAAACTGCTCACGGCCGAAGGCGTTAACTTTGTCTTTGCTACGGGTCGTCATCATATCGACGTGGCGCAAATTCGCGATAACCTTGAGATTAAGGCGTACATGATCACCTCGAACGGGGCTCGTGTGCACGATACCGACGGTAACCTGTTCTTCTCTCACGACCTCGACCACGATATTGCCCAGGACCTGTTTGGCGTGGTGCATAACAATCCGGACATCGTGACCAATGTCTACCGGGGCGACGAATGGTTTATGAACCGCCACCGCCCGGAAGAGATGAAGTATTTCCAGGAAGCTAAATTCAGCTATACCTTGTTTGAGCCGGGCCTGCTGGAAGCGGATGGCGTCAGCAAAGTGTTCTTCACCTGCGACGACCATGACACGCTGCTGCCGCTGGAGCAGGCAATCAATGCCCGCTGGGGTGACCGCGTTAACGTCAGCTTCTCTACGCTCACCTGCCTTGAAGTCATGGCGGGCGGCGTCTCCAAAGGGCATGCGCTGGAAGCGGTCGCAAAAGCGATGGGCTACAGCCTGAAAGAGTGCATTGCCTTTGGCGACGGCATGAACGACGCAGAGATGCTGAGTATGGCCGGCAAGGGCTGCATCATGGGCAACGCTCACCAGCGCCTCAAGGATCTGCTGCCGGATCTCGAGGTTATCGGCACCAACGCCGATAACGCTGTCCCGCACTACCTTCGCAGACTCTTTCTCAACGCGGAGTGATCGGCAAACGGCGAGTGGTCTATTAATAACCATTCGTCAACTAAATAGTTGAGCCGACGTAGCATCCTCTCAGTACAATGGCGCAATCTTGTTGGTTGCGGATTGCTGATTGTGCCATTACTTATCATTACCACCATTCTGTGGGCGTTCTCTTTTAGCCTGATAGGCGAATACCTTGCCGGGCATGTGGACAGCTATTTCTCGGTGCTGATGCGCGTCGGCCTGGCTGCGCTGGTATTTCTGCCGTTTCTGCGTTTTAAGGGCCACCGGCCAAAGACTCTGCTGCTGTACATGCTGGTGGGGGCGCTGCAGCTGGGCGTGATGTACCTCCTTAGCTTCCGCGCCTACATGTACCTTACGGTATCTGAGTTCCTGCTCTTCACCGTGATGACCCCGCTGTATGTCACGCTAATCTACGATCTGCTTAGCGGTAATAAGCTGCGCTGGGGCTATGCGCTGAGCGCCGGGCTGGCGGTTATCGGTGCGGCGATTATTCGCTATGACAAAGTGAGCGATCACTTCTGGATCGGCCTGCTGCTGGTGCAGGGCGCCAATATCTGCTTCGCCATCGGGATGGTGGGCTACAAGCGTTTAATGGAAACCCACCCCATGCCGCAGCACTGCGCGTTTTCCTGGTTCTATCTGGGGGCGTTTATCGTCGCCGTGGCTGCCTGGTTTACGCTCGGTAATCCGCACAAGCTTCCGACCACACATCTACAGTGGGGGATTCTGATCTGGCTTGGCGTCGTGGCTTCCGGGCTGGGCTACTTTATGTGGAACTATGGAGCAACCCAGGTGGATGCCGGCACGCTCGGCATCATGAACAACGTACATGTCCCCGCCGGGCTGCTGGTAAACCTGGCTATCTGGCAGGAACAGCCCCACTGGCCGAGCTTTATCATTGGGGGAACGGTGATAATGGCCTCGCTGTGGGTGCATCGACGTTGGGTCGCTCCGCGTTCTTCACAAACGGTAAATGGTCGCAGGCATGCTGGCGCGTCGAGCGAATAAACGCTTCGGTCACCGGCTGGCGCTGTTCGCCATCGCGAACCGCGGCGTACAGACGGCTCCATAAACCTTCACCCAGGGTTCTGGTGACAATCAGACCCTGGTGTTCAAAACTCTCCACTACCCAGTGCGGCAGCGCGGCAATTCCCATGCGTGCCGCTACCATCTGAATCAGCAGTAACGTGTTATCAACGCTTTTCAATGACGGGCTAACGCCTGCTGGCTGTAAGAAGTTACGCCAGATATCCATGCGCTCGCGCTGTACCGGATAGATAAGCAGCGTCTCAGGCGCTAAATCGCCCGGTTCAATACTCTCTTTTTTCGCCAGCGGATGATCGGTCGCCATCACCAGCCGCACTTCAAAATCAAACATCGGCGAATAGTGCAGCCCACTGCGCGGCAGGATATCTGAAGTCAGGACAATATCCAGTTCACCCTGCTGCAGCGCAGGCTGCGGATCAAATGTCACGCCCGACTTAAAGTCCATCTCCACCTGCGGCCAGTGCTGGCGGAAATTCTCCAGCGCTGGCGTTAGCCACTGAATGCAGCTGTGACACTCAATCGCGATACGCAGGCGTGTCTGGTGCGGCTCATTACAGGCCTGCAGGGCACGGCCGATTTGCGGCAAAACCTGTTCGGCAAGCTGCAGCAGGATCTCTCCCTGCGGCGTAAAGCGAAGCGGCTGACTTTTACGGATAAACAGGCGAAAGCCGAGCCGCTGCTCCAGATCGCTGAACTGGTGCGAGAGGGCAGACTGGGTCTGATGCAGTGCGGCGGCCGCAGCGGCCAGCGAACCGCTGTGTCGTAACGCTTGCAGCGTCCGCAGGTGTTTAATCTCGATCATGAAAGTCCTTCACTTCGCCATGAACAAATTGCGCTTGAGGAATATACAGTACCTGCGGATTATAGCGGTGTAAACATCTGGACGTCTAAATACATCGAACGAATAGGGGAAAGACCATGACAATCCGTAATCACACCCTGGGGTTCCCTCGCGTCGGCCTTAAGCGCGAGTTAAAAAAAGCACAGGAAAGCTACTGGGCAGGGAACACCTCCCGCGAAGAATTACTGGCGGTGGGCCGCGAACTTCGTGCCCGCCACTGGGATCAACAAAAACAGGCAGGCGTAGAGCTGCTGCCGGTGGGCGACTTCGCCTGGTACGACCATGTTCTGACCACCAGCCTGCTGCTTGGTAACGTGCCGGCTCGTCATCAGAACAAAGACGGCAGCGTTGATATTGATACGCTTTTCCGCATTGGCCGTGGCCGTGCGCCAACCGGTGAACCCGCCGCCGCCGCTGAAATGACCAAATGGTTTAACACTAACTATCACTATATGGTGCCGGAATTCACCAAAGGCCAGTCGTTCAAACTGACCTGGACTCAGCTGCTTGAAGAAGTCGATGAAGCCCTGGCGCTGGGCCACAAGGTGAAACCCGTGCTGCTGGGCCCGGTGACTTACCTGTGGTTAGGCAAAGTGAAGGGCGAGCAGTTTGACCGCCTGAGCCTGCTGAAAGAGATTCTGCCGGTCTACCAGCAGGTGCTGGCGGAGCTGGCGAAACGCGGCGTTGAGTGGGTGCAAATCGACGAGCCTGCGCTGGTGCTGGAGCTGCCAAAAGCGTGGCTCGATGCCTTCAAACCGGCCTACGACGCGCTGACCGGCCAGGTGAAACTGCTGCTCACTACCTACTTCGAAGGCGTGGGACCAAATCTGGATACCATCACCGCGCTGCCGGTTCAGGGCCTGCATGTAGACTTTGTGCATGGTAAAGATGATGTGCAAGAGATCCATCAGAAACTGCCTGCCAGCTGGCTGCTGTCTGCGGGCGTGATAAACGGTCGTAACGTCTGGCGTGCCGACCTGACGGAAAAA
The DNA here is from genome assembly GCF_900635955.1 of Cedecea lapagei. Lineage (GTDB taxonomy): Bacteria > Pseudomonadota > Gammaproteobacteria > Enterobacterales > Enterobacteriaceae > Cedecea > Cedecea lapagei. The sequence continues at coordinate 4,418,741 of NZ_LR134201.1, read as the reverse complement.
TACGCTCAGCTGAGAGACCTGGTGGGTAAACGTGACCTGTGGGTGGCCTCTTCCTGCTCCCTGCTGCACAGCCCAATCGACCTTAGCGTAGAGACTCGCCTCGATGCAGAAGTGAAAAGCTGGTTTGCCTTCGCCCTGCAGAAGTGTGCCGAGCTGTCTCTGCTGACCGAAGCGTTGAACAGCGGTGATACCGCGAAGCTTGTCGAATGGAGCGCGCCTATTCAGGCTCGCCGTCACTCTAAGCGCGTGCATAACGCCGCCGTGGGTGAACGCCTTGCAAAAATTACGGCTAAGGACAGCCAGCGACACAGCGCCTATACCGCGCGTGCGGCGGCGCAGCGTGAACGCTTTAACCTGCCGGCGTGGCCAACGACGACCATCGGCTCTTTCCCGCAAACCACCGAGATCCGCGGCCTGCGTCTGGACTTCAAGAAAGGCAAGCTGGACGCTAACCACTACCGTACCGGTATTGCCGAACATATTAAGCAGGCGATTGTCGAGCAGGAGCGCCTGGGCCTGGACGTGCTGGTGCACGGCGAAGCCGAGCGTAACGACATGGTTGAGTACTTCGGCGAGCATCTGGACGGCTTCGTATTTACTCAGAACGGCTGGGTGCAGAGCTACGGCTCCCGCTGCGTTAAGCCACCGATTGTTATCGGCGATATCAGCCGCCCTGAGCCAATTACCGTTGAGTGGGCGAAGTACGCACAGTCTCTGACCGACAAACCGGTTAAAGGCATGCTGACAGGCCCGGTAACTATTCTTTGCTGGTCGTTCCCGCGTGAAGATGTTTCCCGTGAGACTATCGCGAAGCAGATTGCGCTGGCTCTGCGTGACGAAGTGGCCGATCTGGAAGCGGTAGGCATCGGCATCATCCAGATCGATGAGCCCGCTCTGCGTGAAGGCTTACCGCTGCGTCAGTCCGACTGGCAGGCTTATCTGGAGTGGGGCGTTGAAGCTTTCCGCCTGAACGCCGCCGTAGTGCGTGACGACACCCAAATCCACACCCATATGTGTTACTGCGAGTTCAACGACATCATGGACTCTATCGCGGCGCTGGATGCAGACGTGATAACCATCGAGACTTCTCGTTCCGATATGGATCTGCTCGAGTCGTTTAAAGAGTTCGAATATCCGAACGAAATCGGGCCTGGCGTGTATGACATTCACTCCCCAAACGTTCCGGATGTGGAGTGGATTGAAGCGCTACTGAAGAAAGCGGCGGAATCCGTTCCGGCAGAACGCCTGTGGGTTAACCCGGACTGCGGCCTGAAAACCCGCGGCTGGCCAGAAACCCGTGCGGCGCTGGCAAACATGGTGCAAGCGGCGCAGAATCTGCGTAGCGCTTGAGGCTAGTCAACGGAGGCAAAAGCCTCCGTTTCTTTTTACATATTCAAACTTACTCTCTTTCATCTTTCTCATTGTTCATTTGTGCAGATACCGGGAATATTGCCTTTACCTTTTTCTGAAAGTCTTTCTTTCTCCCATATTCACCTTGTCACGCTGAATTTTTTCTTGAAAAGCTTACAGCGCAGTTTGTCGTGTTTTGTGAAATAAAAGGATACTTATGAAGCAGCTAAGCGGTGAAAGCTGGGTCAGTCAATTTCAGGGAAGCAGTGACACGCAAACCTTAAGTCCAATATTCCGGGGGAATGTTGATGGCTTTTTGAAAAGTCTTAAAGATGCTGGCGTCAGGATAACCATTTCGGCGACATTACGCCCGCCGGAAAGGGCATATTTAATGCACTGGTGCTGGAAGCTGGCGCGAGGATTGGTTGAGCCAGCCAATATTCCTGAAAAATCGGGTGTCAATATTGAGTGGGTGCATAAAGGCGCGGATGGAAAACCAGACAGAAGCAAAAGTATCAATGCGGCAAAAGCGATGGTTCGCGTCTATGGGATGTCTAATCTCAATGTGGCACCGGCGTTGAAAAGTCGACATACGGAAGGCAATGCCATTGATATGACGCTGTCGTGGATGGGCAATCTGGAAATAAAGGATAATAAAGGCGAGACTACTATTATCAAAACAATGCCCCGTGATGGCATGAATACTCAATTACATGAAGTGGGGAAAAGCTTTGATGTGATAAAATATCACGGCGGTGCTAAAGATAAACCTCATTGGTCAACGGATGGTCGATAAAATGAATAAAAGCCTGATTTTTTGTTCGCTATTCTTTTTGGTTTCCTGCGCTCAGGCTGCGGATAAATATCCAAAAGATGTTACTGAGTTTCTGATAAATGCGGATGATTGCCAGCATTTATCAGGCGAATGGGATTCTGATTTACCAAAAGGGCAGCAAAAGGATATTGAAAAGCAGGTTAATGTTATCTGTGGCAAGGCGAAAGCGCAGCAGGATGCTTTAAGAACTCGCTATCATCATGAAAAAAGTATTCTTGACGTGATTAACGAATACGACTTTTAGATTCCGGTGTTACGACGGGCAGCGACAGACTGCCCGCCGTTGTATGCAGGTTAGGTATCAAACTGCTTCACTTCCTCACGCCATACCGCTTAAACCACGCCAGCATCCTTTCCCAGCCGTCTTTGGCCGACTCTTCATGATAGCTCGGGCGATAATCTGCGTTAAAAGCATGTCCGGCTTCCGGGTAGACAATGATTTCCGCGTTTGCATTTGCTGCCCGCAGCGCCTGGCGCATCGTCTCGACGCTCTCCTGAGAAATGCCCGTATCCTGACCGCCATACAGGCCGAGCACCGGCGCATTCAGATTGACGGCGATATCCACCGGATGATGAGGAGAGTTCAATGTTTTGTCGCCTACCAGCCTGCCGTACCAGGCCACCGCGGCTTTAAGCTGCGGGTTGTGCGCGGCATACAGCCAGGCAATGCGGCCACCCCAGCAAAAACCGGTCACCATCAGGCGGTGCGCATCGCCGCCGTTGCGCGAAGCCCAACTGGCAACGTGGTCAAGATCGCCCAGCACCTGACTGTCCGGGACTTTTGAAACCAGGCCGCTCAGCAATGTTGGAATATCGGCGAAGTCTCCGGGCTCCCCCTGACGAAAATAGAGTTCAGGTGCAATAGCCAGATAACCCTCAAGCGCCAGCCGACGGCACAGATCGCGGATGTGTTCATGCACCCCAAAAATTTCCTGAATGACGATAACCACAGGGAGCGGTCCATCTACATGTTTTGGCCTGGCATGGTAAGCCGGCATATTTTCGCCCTGGCTTGGAATAGAGGTTTCCCCGGAAACAATGGCATCGTCCGGTGTTAATACGACGGTGGGAGCGATGGGTGAGGCCGCCGGTGCGAAGCCTTCGCCAGGTGAGTTATGTGTTGTTTGCTTTTGTTTCATGGTTTTCTCCAAACCAGCATTAGCGCAGTGTGATAACTATAGCCAGGATTAGTAGCAAATCCGGCGGGCAAAAAACGCCGATGCAGTTCAAAAAACAGTCCGACCAATTCTATTGTGTGATTTATGTCACTTTTGTTAATGCAGACAATGTAAATTGTTTCATTCAAAGTGAGCGCCATCACGAAATTATGCTTAGGGGTTCTGTAAAGTACCGCTTTGCTTCTCCTGAAACCTACTGAACAGAGGAGTCTGTTATGTCCAAGTCTGATGTTTTCCATCTCGGCCTCACTAAAAACGATCTGCAAGGGGCTACGCTCGCTATCGTCCCCGGCGATCCTGAGCGTGTGGAAAAAATCGCCGCGCTGATGGACAAGCCGGTTAAGCTGGCTTCCCACCGTGAATTCACCTCCTGGCGCGCCGAACTGGACGGCAAGCCGGTTATTATCTGTTCTACCGGTATCGGCGGCCCGTCCACTTCAATTGCCGTTGAAGAGCTGGCGCAGCTTGGCATCCGCACTTTCCTGCGCGTTGGGACTACCGGCGCCATTCAGCCAAATATCAACGTCGGCGACGTGCTGGTGACGACGGCTTCCGTTCGCCTTGACGGTGCCAGCCTGCACTTTGCGCCAATGGAATACCCGGCTGTGGCTGACTTCGCTTGTACCACTGCGCTGGTTGAAGCGGCAAAAGCCGTAGGCGCAACGACCCATATCGGCGTGACCGCTTCTTCAGACACTTTCTACCCTGGGCAGGAGCGTTACGACACGCTGTCAGGCCGCGTTGTCAGCCGCTTCAAGGGGTCGATGAAAGAGTGGCAGGAGATGGGCGTGATGAACTATGAAATGGAGTCCGCTACTCTGTTGACCATGTGCTCCAGCCAGGGCCTGCGTGCGGGTATGGTTGCCGGGGTTATCGTGAACCGTACTCAGCAAGAGATCCCGAATGCGGAAACCATGAAGAAAACGGAAAGCCACGCGGTGAAAATCGTGGTCGAGGCGGCCCGTCGCCTGCTGTAGTTTTCCCCGTTTTCAATTCGAAGCCGGCGCTCGCCGGCTTTTTTTATGCTTTGCGCAGCGCCTTCCGGAAAATCCCTTTTCATCTGGACATTTATACAGCAGAATTTTATCTTGCCGCTGAGGGCATTGTTTTGGGGGAAGCATGGATATTTCACTGTTGTTTGGGCTGGGCACTGCGCTGGTGGGTTTACTGACCGGTTGGCTTATCGCCAGCCTGCGTGGGGCTCAGCGGCTGGCAGCTTTGCATGAGGAACAGCGTGAAATTTACGGAGAACTTGCCGCCGCGCGTCAGGAGCTTCAGCAAAGCCAGCACTGGCGGGAAGAGTGCGAGCAGCTTAACCGTGAAGTCCGCGCCCAGATGGAAATCAACAGCGGGCAGGAAGCGGATATCCGTGAACTGACGACGCTGCTGGAGCAAACCCGGCTCAGCGCCGAAGATAAGCACCGTCAAATGCTCAACAGCGAGCAGCGCCTGAACGAGCAGTTTGAGAATCTGGCAAACCGTATTTTTGAGCAGAGCGGGCGTAAGGTGGAAGAGCAGAATCGTCAAAGCCTGAATGTGCTTCTTTCGCCGCTTCGCGAGCAGCTCGACGGCTTCCGCCGCCAGGTTCAGGAGAGTTTTGGCCAGGAGGCGCGAGAACGCCATACGCTAACGCATGAAATCCGCAACCTACAGCAGCTTAACGCCCAAATGGCGCAGGAGGCGCTAAACCTCACCAAAGCGCTGAAAGGCGACAATAAAACTCAGGGTAACTGGGGCGAAGTGGTCTTAACTCGCGTGCTCGAAGCTTCTGGCCTGCGCGAAGGCCATGAATATCAGACCCAGGTGAATATCCAGCTTGAAAACAACAGCCGTATGCAGCCGGACGTCATTGTTCGCCTGCCGCAGGGCAAAGACGTTGTTATTGATGCAAAAATGACGCTGGTGGCTTATGAGCGTTACTTCAACGGCGAAGATGATCTCACGCGTGAAAGCGCGCTGAATGATCATATTGCCGCCATCCGCAGCCATATTCGCCTTCTTGGCCGTAAGGATTACCAGCAACTGCCGGGGCTGCGCTCGCTGGATTATGTGCTGATGTTCATCCCGGTTGAGCCTGCCTTCCTGGTGGCAATCGACCGCCAGCCGGAGCTGATTAGCGAGGCGTTGAAAAACAATATTATGCTGGTCAGCCCAACGACGCTGCTGGTGGCGCTGCGTACCATTGCCAATTTATGGCGCTATGAACATCAAAGCCGTAATGCCCAGCAAATCGCCGACCGTGCGGGGCGGCTGTACGACAAAATGCGCCTGTTTGTGGATGACATGTCCGCAATTGGCCAAAGTCTCGATAAGGCGCAGGATAACTATCGCCAGGCGATGAAAAAGCTGTCGTCAGGGCGCGGAAACATTCTGGTTCAGGCGGAGGCGTTTCGCGGGCTGGGTGTCGAAGTGAAACGCGAGATAAATCCCGACTGGGTCGAGCGCGCTCGTCAGGACGATGAAGATGACTCGGCGAGGCTGGGCCATGAAAACGAAGAACCGATAAACGAGCTCAATGAATTAGCGCCACAACCTTCGGCGGACGGTCGCTGAACTGAGCTTTTGTCGCACGGTGATCATAGGGCTTTCGCGCCCATTCTGTTACACTTCCCGAACATTTTCTTGATTAAGCAGGCATTGAGATGGTTGATGAATCCCAGGAGTCCGGATCCCAGGAAACAACGCACTTTGGCTTCCGTACCGTAGCTAAAGAGCAGAAGGTCGATATGGTGGCGAACGTGTTCCACTCGGTTGCGGCAAAATACGACGTGATGAACGATCTGATGTCGTTTGGCATCCACCGGTTGTGGAAACGCTACACCATTGACTGCAGCGGCGTGCGTCGCGGCCAGCGCGTGCTGGACCTGGCTGGCGGCACCGGCGACCTGACGGCGAAGTTCTCTCGCCTGGTGGGCGAAACGGGCGAAGTGGTGCTGGCGGACATCAATGATTCTATGCTGAAAATGGGGCGCGAGAAGCTGCGCAACATCGGCATTGTTGGGAATGTGAGCTACGTGCAGGCGAACGCTGAAGCGCTGCCATTCCCGGACAACACCTTCGACTGCATTACCATCTCCTTTGGCCTGCGTAACGTTACCGATAAAGACGCCGCGCTGCGCTCCATGTTCCGCGTTCTCAAGCCGGGCGGCCGCCTGCTGGTGCTGGAGTTTTCCAAACCGATTTTCGAGCCGCTGAACAAGGCCTACGATGCTTACTCCTTCCATATTTTGCCGCGTATCGGCGAAATGGTGGCGCAGGATGGCGAAAGCTATCGCTATCTGGCGGAGTCCATTCGTATGCATCCCGATCAGGAGACGCTAAAAGGGATGATGGAAGACGCAGGGTTTGAAAACACCACCTTTTACAATATGACCGGTGGGATTGTCGCCCTGCACCGCGGTTATAAATTCTAACCAGGGAGCTGCGATGCCATTTATGCCGCTTATTACCGCCGGAATTGAAGGTGTGCTGAACACCTTCCTCTGGCGTGACCGTAGCCTGAAATCTGCGCGTCAGCGCCTGCAGGGTAAGACGTTGCGCGTTAGCCTGAAGGAGTTCTCTTCGCCGCTGGTGCTGGTGTTTAGTGAACAGCAGCTGGACGTATTAAGCCAGTGGGAAGGTGAGGCGGACTGCAGCGTGACGACACGCATTAGTACCTTGCCTAAGCTGCGTGACCGTCAGCAGCTGACCGCGTTAATTCGTAGCGGCGAGCTTGAGGTTGAGGGTGACATTCAGGTTGTGCAAAATCTGGCATCGCTGATGGATCTTGCGGAGTTTGACCCTGCTGAATTGCTGGCGCCCTATATTGGTGACATTGCCTCTGAAAGCCTCAGTAAAATGGCACGCCGCGGCGGTAACCTGCTGAAGAAAGGTTTTGCCCGTAATCAGCAGTACCTGGGCGAAGCGCTTACCGAAGAGTGGCGCGTGGCGCCAGGCTCACTGGAAGTCGCCTGGTTCGAAGAGGAAACCGCAGCGCTGGCTCGCTCGGTGGATGCGTTCTCCGAACGGCTGGACAAGCTGGAGGGCAAATGACGCCAGGAGAACTTCGTCGTCTTTATTTCATTGTCCGTATCTTCCTCAGCTATGGTCTCGATGAGCTAATCCCAAAAATTCGCCTGACGCTGCCGCTGCGCATTTGGCGTCGTTGTCTGTTCTGGATGCCAAACCGCCACCGTGATAAACCTCTTGGAGAGCGTTTGCGTCTGGCCTTGCAGGAGCTGGGGCCGGTATGGATCAAATTCGGCCAGATGCTGTCGACCCGCCGCGATCTCTTCCCGCCGATCATCGCTGACCAGCTGGCGATGTTGCAGGACAGAGTGGCGCCTTTTGATGGCGAGCTGGCGAAAAAGCAGATTGAACTGGCGATGGGCGGCATTCCCGTCGAGAGCTGGTTTGACGACTTTGACATTAAGCCTCTGGCCTCTGCCTCTATCGCTCAGGTGCACACTGCACGTCTGAAAGAGAGCGGTAAAGAAGTGGTGATTAAGGTGATCCGCCCTGACATCCTGCCGGTGATCAAGGCCGATATGAAGCTTATTTATCGCCTTGCCCGCTGGGTGCCGCGCCTGCTGCCTGATGGCCGTCGTTTGCGCCCGATGGAAGTGGTGCGCGAGTACGAAAAAACGCTGATAGATGAACTTAATCTGCTGCGTGAGGCCGCCAACGCTATCCAGCTGCGCCGCAACTTCGACAATAGCCCGATGCTGTATGTGCCTGAAGTCTATTCGGACTACTGCAGCGAGAACATGATGGTGATGGAGCGGATTTACGGGATCCCGGTCTCCGATACCGTTGCGCTCGAGGCGCAGGGCACAAACATGAAGCTGCTTGCCGAACGTGGCGTGCAGGTCTTCTTTACGCAGGTATTTCGCGACAGCTTTTTCCATGCCGACATGCATCCGGGCAATATCTTCGTTAGCTATGAGCACCCGGAAGATCCGAAATACATTGGTATCGACTGCGGTATCGTTGGCTCATTGAACAAAGACGACAAGCGCTACCTGGCAGAAAACTTTATCGCCTTCTTCAACCGCGATTACCGCAAAGTGGCTGAGCTGCACGTAGACTCAGGTTGGGTGCCGGCAGACACTAACGTTGAAGAGTTCGAGTTTGCGATCCGCACCGTTTGTGAACCTATCTTTGAGAAACCGCTGGCAGAAATCTCCTTTGGCCACGTGCTGCTGAACCTGTTCAATACCGCGCGCCGTTTCAATATGGAAGTTCAGCCACAGCTGGTTTTACTGCAGAAGACCCTTTTATACGTCGAAGGGGTCGGCCGACAGCTCTATCCGCAGCTCGATTTGTGGAAAACGGCGAAACCTTTCCTGGAAAGCTGGATCAAAGATCAGGTTGGTATTCCTGCCCTGGTTCGAGCTTTTAAAGAGAAAGCCCCCTTCTGGGTGGAAAAAATGCCGGAATTGCCGGAACTGGTGTACAACAGTTTGCGCCAGGGCAAGCAATTACAGCACAGCGTTGATAAAATTCAGCGCGACCTGCAACTCCATCACGTGCGTCAGGGACAGTCGCGCTATCTGTTCGGCATTGGCGCCACGCTCATCCTGAGCGGCACGCTGCTGCTGATCAACAAGCCTGAGTGGGACTTTATGCCTGCCTGGCTGATGGCGGGGGGGATCGTTGTCTGGCTGATCGGCTGGCGGCGCTCTGCCTGAACTTTAATCGGAATTAACGGGTGATTGCCGTATAATAGCGGTTCTCATTGCCTTAACATCTTTATAAGGGAGTAGGTATGGGCATCAGTTGGCCACAATTGCTAATCATTGCTGTTATCGTTGTTTTATTGTTTGGCACCAAGAAACTGGGCTCTCTGGGTTCAGATCTCGGCGCGTCCATTAAGGGCTTCAAGAAAGCCATGAGTGACGACGACAGCAAAGAGAACGAAAAGGGTGAGAAGGATGCTGATTTCACAGCGAAATCCCTCTCTGAAAAACCGAGCGACGTGAAAAAAGACGAAGCGAAAAGCAACGATAAAGAGCAGGTATAAGCCGTGTTCGACATTGGTTTCGGCGAACTGCTGCTGGTGTTCGTGATTGGCCTGATTGTACTGGGTCCACAGCGCTTACCGGTGGCGGTCAAAACAGTTGTTGGCTGGGTGCGTGCGCTGCGTTCGCTCGCCACCACGGTGCAGAACGAACTCGCTCAGGAACTGAAGCTGCAGGAGCTGCAGGACAGCCTGAAAAAGGTCGAGAAAGCCAGTATGGACAATCTGACGCCTGAACTTAAGGCGTCGATGGACGAACTGCGCCAGGCCGCCGAGTCGATGAAGCGTTCCTATACCCAGCACGATGCGGAAAAGAACAGTGACGAAGCCCACACCATCCATAATCCGCTGGTGAAGGATGAGCAGCAAAGTCACGAAGGCGTGACGCCAGCGAGTGCGGCACATCAGGCGAGTGCGCCAGATGCGGTACCAACGGAGACGGTTTCGTCGGAACCAGCGGCGGTAGAACCGGCCGTTGAGTCGCAGGTGAAGCCTCTCCCGGAAGCCACCGCTGCTGCAGCCCCTACGCAACCTCCGAGTGAAAAATCGTAACCATGGCTGTTGAAGATACCCAACCGCTCATCAGCCATCTGATTGAGCTGCGTAAGCGCCTGCTGAACAGCATCATCGCCGTGCTGGTGATTTTCCTGGCGCTGGTCTATTTCGCCAACGACATTTATCAGGTGGTCTCTGCGCCGCTGATAAAACATATGCCGTTGGGGTCAACGATGATTGCGACCGATGTCGCCTCGCCGTTCTTTACCCCGATCAAATTAACCATTTACGTATCGGTGTTCCTGGCAGCCCCGGTTATCCTGTACCAGATTTGGGCCTTTATTGCCCCTGCCCTGTACAAGCACGAACGCAAAATGGTGATGCCGCTGCTTTTCTCCAGCACGCTGCTGTTTTATATCGGCATCGCTTTTGCTTACTTCGTCGTCTTCCCGCTTGCCTTTGGTTTCCTGACGAAAACCGCGCCAATAGGGGTTGTGGTGTCGACGGACATCACGAAATATCTCGACTTCGTGATGTCGCTATTTATGGCCTTTGGCGTAGCGTTTGAAGTGCCCGTCGCCATTATTCTGCTGTGCTGGATGGGGGTGACGACGCCAGAATCCCTGAAACAGAAACGTCCTTATATTTTGGTGGGCGCTTTTGTTGTCGGCATGCTGTTAACGCCGCCGGACGTTTTCTCGCAAACCCTTCTGGCGGTGCCGATGTACTGCCTGTTTGAGGTTGGCGTATTCTTCTCCCGCTTCTACGTCGGTAAAGGGCGAAACGGCGATGAAGAAGACGAAACGGAGTCTGAAGAAGAGCGCTCTGAAAAAGAGCAGTAACTCAATAACCGCCCTCAGGGGCGGTTGTCGTTTGGAGGGTGAGATGTTTGATATTGGCGTAAATCTAACCAGTTCGCAATTTGCGAAAGACCATGCGGAAGTGGTCACGCGTGCGTGGCAGGCTGGCCTGAGCGGCATGATGTTGACCGGTACCAACCTCCACGAAAGTGAACAGGCGCTGATTATGGCGCAGCAATATGATAACTGCTGGTCCACGGCGGGGGTGCATCCGCACAATGCCAGCCAGTGGAATGAGACAACGGCCGCCGCCATCCGTAAGTTAGCCACCGCACCTCAGGTTGTCGCCATAGGCGAGTGCGGCCTGGATTTTAACCGTAACTTTTCCACGCCTGCCGAGCAGGAGCGCGCTTTTACCGAGCAGTTGGCGTTGGCCGCCGAGCTGATGATGCCGGTATTTTTGCACTGCCGTGACGCCCACGAGCGTTTTCTGGCGCTGCTGGACCCTTGGCTGGATCAGCTGCCCGGCGTGGTGCTGCACTGCTTCACCGGTACCGAAGCCGAAGCGCGTGATTGCCTGCTACGAGGCCTGTTTATCGGCATTACTGGCTGGGTTTGCGATGAGCGTCGTGGTCTGGCCCTGCGAGAGTTGCTGCCGGTCATCCCGGCTCAGCAGCTGCTGCTGGAAACTGATGCTCCCTATTTGTTGCCCCGGGATCTACAACCAAAACCTGCGTCCCGCCGCAACGAACCCTGTTACCTGCCCCATATCCTCAATAAGGTAGCCGAATGGCGCGGCGAAGACCCGGCCTGGCTTGCGCGGGTAACAGATGACAACGCTCGTCGGTTATTCCGACTGGGTTTTAATCAGGAGAAATTTTAATGAGCTATGCATTTCCCGGTACGTTTCCCGGTCGCCGTATGCGTCGCGTACGCCGCCATGACTTCAGTCGTCGCCTTGTGGCTGAGAACCAGCTGACGGTTAACGACCTTATCTATCCTGTATTTGTCATGGAAGGCCACAACCAGCAGCAGGAAGTGCCGTCAATGCCGGGTGTTTATCGCCTGACGATCGATCAGCTACTGAAAGAAGCAGAGGCTGTGGCGAAGCTGGGGGTGCCGGTGCTCTCCTTGTTCCCGGTTATCGAAGGCGATGGGAAATCGCTGCATGCGGAAGAAGCGTACAACCCAAACGGGCTGGTGCAGCGTGCCGTGCGTGCGCTGAAAGATGCCGTGCCTGAGCTTGGGCTGCTGACTGACGTCGCGCTGGATCCGTATACCACCCACGGGCAGGACGGCGTGATCGATGCTGATGGTTATGTGATTAACGACGTCACCCGCGAGATTCTGGTTCGCCAGGCGCTTTCCCATGCCGAAGCTGGGGCAGAGATCCTGGCACCTAGCGACATGATGGATGGGCGTATCGGCTCTATTCGGGATCGGCTGGAAGCCGATGGGTTTGTGAATACCCAGATCATGTCTTACGCGGCGAAATATGCTTCCTGCTACTACGGGCCTTTCCGTGACGCGATTGGCTCCTCCGGTAACCTGAAAGGCGGCAACAAGAAAACCTACCAGATGGATCCAGCCAACAGCGATGAAGCGCTGCAGGAAGTGGCGCAGGATCTGCAGGAAGGGGCCGACATGGTGATGGTAAAACCGGGGATGCCTTACCTCGACGTTGTGCGCCGCGTGAAAGATACCTTTGGCGTGCCGACCTTCGCCTATCAGGTCTCTGGGGAATACGCCATGCACATGGCGGCGATTCAGAACGGCTGGCTCGCCGAAAAACCGGCAATTATGGAATCTTTGCTGTGCTTCAAGCGTGCCGGAGCCGATGGCGTGCTGACGTACTTCTCAAAACGTGTTGCCCAGTGGTTGCACGACGAGCAGATGCAGCGCTAGTTGCCGCGCAGTGACAAAAAGGCCAGCATTTGCTGGCCTTTGTGCATTAAACCTTACGGAAGTCGGTATTCCTGACGCTTTGCCGCACCTGCTTATTCAATAAGTTCAGCAGCAACATCGAGCGGGCTTCACCGTCCGGCTCGGCAAAAATTGCCTGTAACCCTTCGAAAGCCCCTTCGGTAATCACCACGGTATCGCCGGCATAAGGCGTCTCCGGATCGGTGATATCCCCGGTCTGATAGTGCATCAGCTCATCAATCACTTTTTCCGGCACCGTAGCAGGTTGCGCCCCAAAGCGCACAAAATGGCTGACGCCCCGGGTGGAATGGACCGTGGTGGTATGGATAGACTCCGGATCGAATTCGACAAACATATAGTTCGGGAATAAAGGTTCACTGACCGCAGTTCTCTTGCCACGCACCATTTTCTCGAGCGTGATCATCGGCGTAAGGCAATTTACCGCCTGGCGTTCAAGATGCTCTTTTGCGCGCAGCAATTGCCCACGTTTACAGTACAGAAGATACCAGGATTGCATAATTTCTCTTTTCGCCCGCTTAAGCGCGTCAGAATAACAAAACGTCTTGTGCAGAGATAGACAGCGACAGTATAACCTGGCTGAAGGAGGAAGCAGGCGGCCAGTTTCACGCTCATTTAACAAAAATACAGCATGGCGGCGGTGAAGTCCGTATAATGAAGGCAAAATCCGACGTCACGATAAATTGCATGAAATACCACGACCTACGCGAATTTCTTGCGCTGCTTGAGCAGCAGGGCGAGCTCAAACGTATTACATTGCCTGTCGATCCGAACCTGGAAATGACTGAAATTGCCGATCGCACCCTGCGAGCCGGTGGTCCGGCGTTGCTGTTTGAAAACCCGAAGGGCTACAGGATGCCGGTGCTGTGCAACCTGTTTGGAACGCCAAAGCGCGTGGCCATGGGCATGGGGCAGGAAGATGTTGCCGCCCTGCGTGAAGTCGGAAAACTGCTGGCTTTCCTCAAGGAGCCGGAGCCGCCAAAAGGGTTCCGCGACCTGTTCGACAAACTCCCGCAGTTTAAACAAGTTCTGAATATGCCCACCAAACGCCTGCGTAATGCGCCTTGCCAGGAGCAGGTGTGGGAAGGCGATGAAGTCGACCTGAACCGTATTCCCATTATGCGCTGCTGGCCGGAAGACGTCGCTCCGCTGATTACCTGGGGACTAACGGTGACCCGAGGTCCACACAAAGAGCGCCAGAATTTGGGTATTTACCGCCAGCAGCTGATTGGCAAGAATAAGCTGATTATGCGCTGGTTATCCCACCGCGGCGGTGCTCTTGACTTCCATGAGTGGTGCCTGGCGCATCCCGGCGAACGTTTTCCCGTTTCTGTAGCGCTGGGTGCCGACCCGGCAACGATTCTTGGTGCCGTGACGCCCGTACCGGACACGCTTTCTGAATACGCTTTTGCAGGGTTGCTGCGCGGCACAAAAACCGAGGTTGTTAAGTGTATTTCCAACGATCTTGAGGTGCCCGCGAGCGCGGAAATTGTGCTCGAAGGTTACATTGAGTCAGGCGAAATGGCGCCGGAAGGTCCTTACGGCGACCACACCGGTTACTACAATGAAGTCGACAACTTCCCGGTGTTTACCGTGACTCACGTTACCCAGCGGCAGGATGCGATTTATCATTCCACCTACACGGGACGTCCGCCGGATGAGCCTGCCGTTCTTGGCGTTGCGCTCAATGAAGTGCTGGTGCCGATCCTGCAAAAGCAGTTCCCGGAAATTATTGATTTCTACCTGCCACCGGAAGGATGTTCCTATCGACTGGCTGTAGTGACGATCAAAAAACAGTATGCTGGGCACGCCAAGCGGGTGATGATGGGCGTCTGGTCGTTCCTGCGCCAGTTTATGTACACCAAGTTTGTTATCGTGTGCGATGACGACGTGAATGCGCGTGACTGGAATGATGTTATCTGGGCGATCACTACTCGAATGGATCCCTCCCGTGATACGGTACTGGTGGATAACACGCCGATAGACTATCTGGATTTTGCCTCCCCGGTTTCCGGGTTGGGCTCTAAAATGGGACTGGACGCCACCAATAAATGGCCGGGTGAAACCCACCGTGAATGGGGGCGCCCAATCAAGAAAGATGCTGAAGTATGCGCGCGTATTGATGCAATCTGGGATGAACTGGCTATTTTTGATAACGACAAAGGCGCCTGAGCGGCGACCTTTACGGTTTAGCATTATTGACCCGACAGAGGGAACGCATGACAACCTTAAGCTGTAAAGTGAACTCGGTAGAAGCGATAACCGACACGGTGTATCGCGTTCGATTGCTGCCGGAAGGCGATTTCTCATTCCAGGCCGGGCAGTATTTGATGGTGGTGATGGACGAGCGGGATAAGCGCCCGTTCTCTATGGCATCCACGCCGAGCGAACACGAGTTCATTGAGCTGCACATCGGTGCTTCGGAGCTCAATCTGTATGCTATGGCGGTCATGGACCGTATTCTGAAAGAGCAGGAAATAGTGGTTGATATGCCGCACGGCGATGCGTGGCTGCGCGAAGATGAAGACCGTCCGCTCATTCTGATTGCCGGGGGAACAGGCTTCTCTTACGTACGTTCTATTCTGCTGACGGCGCTGGCGCGTAATCCGCAGCGCGAAATTGCCATTTACTGGGGCGGTCGCGAAGAGAAACACCTCTACGATCTGGCCGAGCTTGAAGGACTGACTCTGCAGCACCAAAACCTGCGTGTTGAAGCCGTGGTTGAGCAGCCGGAAGAGGGCTGGCGTGGTCGCAGTGGGACAGTACTGACCGCCGTTATGCAGGATTACAGTTCACTGAGCGGGCACGATATTTACATCGCAGGCCGTTTCGAAATGGCGAAAATCGCCCGTGAGCTTTTCTGCAATGAGCGCGGTGCGCTGGTGGATCATATGTTCGGCGACGCGTTCTCCTTTATCTAAGGCTCGACGTCGTCAGAAGAAGCCACCGTATCGTCGGTGGTTTTTTTTATTCTTAAGCAATAAAAAACCCGCCCCTGACAGGCGGGAAACACGGCAACTAAACTCAGTTTTTTATTAAACGCGTTCAAATACGGTTGCGATACCCTGACCCAGGCCGATACACATCGTAGCCAGGCCAAACTGCGCGTCGCGACGCTCCATCAGGTTGATAAGCGTGGTGCTGATGCGCGAGCCGGAACAACCAAGCGGGTGGCCCAGGGCGATCGCCCCACCGTTCAGGTTGATCTTCTCGTCGATCTTATCCATCAGCCCCAGATCTTTAATACACGGCAGGATCTGGGCGGCAAACGCTTCGTTCATTTCGAACAAATCGATATCCTGAGCCGTCAGGCCTGCTTTTTTCAGCGCCAGCCTTGAGGCCGGAACCGGGCCGTAACCCATGATGGACGGATCGCAGCCGACGACGGCCATGGAGCGTACGCGAGCGCGGATTTTCAGGCCCAGCTCTTTGGCGCGTGATTCACTCATCAGCAGCATCGCCGATGCGCCATCGGACAGCGCTGACGAGGTGCCTGCGGTGACCGTCCCGTTGACCGGATCAAAAGCAGGCTTCAGCGCCGCCAGGCCTTCAACCGTGGTTTCGGGACGAATCACTTCGTCGAAGTCATAGCGCTTCAGAACGCCGTCGGCATCGTGGCCGCTGGTCGGCATTATTTCAGCTTTAAAATGACCGGCTTCCGTTGCAGCCCAGGCACGCTGATGCGAGCGAGCGGCAAACTGATCCTGCATTTCACGGCTGATGCCGTGCAGGCGGGAGAGCATTTCAGCCGTCAGGCCCATCATGCCCGCAGCTTTTGCGACGTTGCGGCTCAGGCCCGGATGGAAGTCAATGCCGTGGGTCATCGGCACGTGGCCCATGTGCTCCACGCCGCCAATCAGGCAGGCATGCGCGTCGCCGGTTTGGATCATGCGGGCGGCATCGTGCAGCGCCTGCATTGAAGAGCCGCAGAGACGGTTCACCGTAGTGGCGGGGACCGAATGAGGGATTTCAGCCAACAGGGACGCGTTGCGTGCAATATTGAAGCCTTGCTCCAGCGTCTGCTGTACGCAGCCCCAGTAAATATCATCCAGCGCCGCCGCTTCGAGCGCCGGGTTACGGGACAGAATGCTGCGCATCAGGTGCGCAGACAGATCCTCCGCGCGAACGTTGCGGAACGCGCCGCCTTTGGAGCGGCCCATCGGCGTACGGATGGCATCAACGATAACAACCTTTTCCATAATCACTCCTCAGGCGCTTTTCAGGTCACTGGCCGGGCGGGCAGGCTCAACCGGCGGATAGTACGGCTCATTGCGTGATGCTTTGGCCTTCAGGCCTTCAGGCACGGCATACAGCGGGCCGAGGTTTTGGTACTGCTGCGCCATATCGAAATATTTCGCGCTGCCCAGGGTGTCCAGCCAGCGGAATGCACCGCCGTGGAACGGAGGGAAACCGAGGCCGTAAACCAGCGCCATGTCGGCTTCTGCCGGGCTGGCAATCACGCCTTCTTCGAGGCAGCGAACGACTTCGTTGACCATCGGGATCATCATGCGGGCGATAATTTCTTCGTCGCTGAAGCTGCGCTTAGGCTGGCTAACTTCTGCCAGCAGGCCGTCGACAGCCTCGTCCTGCTCTTTGCGCGGTTTACCTTTTTTGTCTTCTTTAAAGCGGTAGAAGCCCTGCTGGGTTTTCTGGCCGTAGCGTCCGGCATCGAAAAGAACGTCGATAGCGTCGCGGTAATCTTTGCTCATACGCTGTGGGAAGCCGGCGGCCATTACCGCCTGGGCGTGATGAGCGGTATCAATCCCGACCACATCCAGCAGATAAGCCGGGCCCATCGGCCAGCCGAACTGTTTTTCCATCACTTTATCAATCTGGCGGAAATCAGCGCCGTCGCGCAGCAGCTGGCTAAAGCCTGCGAAGTAGGGGAAGAGCACGCGGTTTACAAAGAAGCCCGGGCAGTCGTTCACCACGATAGGCGTTTTGCCCATCTTGCTCGCCCACGCCACCACTTTGGCAATAGTGACGTCCGAGGTTTTTTCTCCGCGAATGACTTCAACCAGCGGCATGCGGTGAACCGGGTTAAAGAAGTGCATGCCGCAGAAGTTTTCCGGGCGTTTAAGCACGTTTGCCAGCTCGCTGATAGGAATGGTGGAGGTGTTGGAAGCCAGGACGGCATCCGGGCGAACCTTGTCTTCGGTTTCTGCCAGCACCGCCTTTTTCACTTTTGGGTTCTCAACAACGGCTTCCACAACGACGTCTACGCGCTCAAACCCGGCATATTCCAGCGTCGGCTGAATGGTTGAGATAACCTGAGCCAGTTTCATGCCGTCAATTTTGCCGCGCTCAAGCTGCTTGTTCAGCAGCTTGCTGGCTTCATTAATACCTAATGCCAGCGACTTCTCGTTGATGTCCTTCATTAATACCGGCACGCCTTTCCAGGCTGACTGGTAAGCAATGCCGCCGCCCATAATGCCTGCGCCCAGCACGGCTGCGTGTTCAGGCGTTTCGATATCTTTGGTGAGCTTTTTCGCTTTGCCTTTAACGAACTGATCGTTCAAAAAGATGCCGACCAGCGCGCGGGCTTCATTGGAGCGAGCCAGCGGCACAAAGCTTTGGGTCTCAAGCTTCAGGGCTTCATCGCGGCCAAGGCCTGCGGCGGCTTCAATCGTTTTTACCGCGGTCATCGGGGCTGGATAATGCTTGCCGGCGATCTGTGCCACCATGCCTTTGGCGATGGTAAAGCTCATGCCGGCTTCAATTTTGCTCAGTTTCAGAGGCTGCAGTTTCGGCGCGCGTTTAGCCTGCCAGTCCAGCTCGCCTTTGATTGCCTGGCGCAGAATCGCCAGCGCACCGTCGCGCAGCTTTTCGGTTTTTACTACGCCATCAACCAGCCCCAGTTTTTGCGCTTCTGCTGCGCTGACATCTTTGCCCGCGGTAATAATTTCAAGCGCGCTATCGGCACCCAACAGGCGAGGCAGGCGAACGGAACCGCCGAAGCCGGGCATGATGCCTAATTTGGTTTCCGGCAGGCCAATGCGGGCATCCGCTGTCGCCAACCGGTAATCCGTCGCCAGTACGCATTCGCATCCACCACCCAGCGCATAGCCATTCACGGCGGCGATGGTCGGGACAGGCAGATCTTCCAGGCGGTTAAATACGCTGTTGGCAAACTGCAGCCAATGGGTCAGCTGTTCAGCGGGCACCAGGAACAGCGACAGGAATTCGGTAATGTCGGCGCCAACGATAAAGGCGGACTTGCTCGAGCTCAGCAGCAGGCCTTTGAGATTGGGCTGTTTTTCAAGCACGGCCAGCGCTTCGCCGAGGCTGGCAACGGTCGCCGTATCCAGCTTGTTGACGGAGCCGGGGGCATCAAACACCAGTTCGGCGATGCCGTCTTCCAGCCAGTCGAGATGTAGGGTTTCACCTTGGTAGAGCATGTCAGTCTCCTGAATCCAGCAATGGGATCTGGTCGTACCAGATGAAGCGGAGTGTGGGATTGATGTTAATGAAATGCAAATTTCTCTTTAAATATTTGCAAACTCGATCACAGGAGGCGGAAATAACTCGACGGTTTGTCCGGTATGCTAAGATGCGTGGCGAACAGGTACAAAAACAGAAGGATAAATTATGGAATCACTGGCCGCGCTGTACAAAGATCATGTGGCAACGCTACAGGAGCGTACCCGCAACGTTCTGGCGCGTTTTAACCTTGATGCATTGCTTATTCACTCCGGGGAGCTGTTCAACGTCTTCCTTGATGACCATGCCTATCCGTTTAAAGTTAACCCGCAGTTTAAGGCGTGGGTCCCGGTGACTCAGGTACCAAACTGCTGGTTGCTGGTGGACGGCGTGAACAAGCCGAAGCTGTGGTTCTATCTGCCGGTAGATTACTGGCACAACGTTGAGCCGCTGCCGGAATCCTTCTGGACCGATGATATTGAAGTGATAGCCCTGCCAAAAGCAGACGTTATCGGTAGCCAGCTGCCCGCTGCTCGCGGCAACATCGGCTACATTGGCCCGGTGCCGGAGCGCGCTTTACAGCTGGATATCACCCCAGCCAATATCAACCCGAAAGGGGTTATCGATTACCTGCATTACTACCGCGCTTATAAAACGGACTACGAGCTGTCCTGCATGCGTGAAGCGCAGAAAACTGCGGTCGTGGGCCACCGTGCCGCGCATGAAGCTTTCCTTTCCGGTATGAGCGAGTTCGATATTAACATCGCCTACCTGACGGCGACCGGCCACCGCGATACCGACGTGCCTTATGGCAATATTGTGGCGCTCAATGAGCATGCCTCGGTGCTGCACTACACTAAACTGGATCACCGCGTACCTGCGGAAATCCGCAGCTTCCTGCTGGATGCCGGGGCTGAATATAACGGCTATGCCGCCGACCTGACTCGCACCTGGACAACCCAAAGCGACAGCGATTTTGCTCACCTGATTAAAGACGTCAACGAAGAGCAGCTGGCGCTTATCGATACTCTGAAGTCCGGCGTGCGCTATACCGACTATCACATTCAGTTCCATCAGCGCCTGGCAAAACTGCTGCGTCGCCACAAGCTGGTGAACGACATCAGTGAAGAAGCGATGCTGGAAGCAGGGATCACCACGCCGTTTATGCCGCATGGTATCGGGCATCCGCTGGGCCTGCAGGTTCACGACGTGGCTGGCTTTATGCAGGACGATAGCGGAACGCACCTGGCCGCGCCTTCTCAGCATCCTTACCTGCGCTGTACCCGGGTGCTGGAACCACGCATGGTAGTGACCATTGAGCCAGGCCTGTACTTCATTGAGTCACTGCTGGCGCCGTGGCGTGAAGGTCAGTACAGCAAACACTTCGACTGGGAGCGGATTGAAGCCCTGAAGCCGTTTGGCGGGATCCGCATTGAAGATAACGTCGTTATCTACGAAAACAGCATCGAAAACATGACGCGTAACCTTAAGCTCGCGTAATGGAGAGCTGGCCAATCCCCGCTGAGCCTCTTACGGTTAGCGAGGAGATTAAAAAAAGCCGCTTTATTACCTGTGTCGCCCATACCGACGGGGTGATAGCGGCTAAGGCGTTTGTTGAGAAGGTACGGGCTGAACACCCGGACGCCCGGCACCATTGCTGGGCGTGGGTTGCCGGAGCCCCGGATGATTCACAGCAGCTTGGCTTTTCGGATGACGGTGAGCCTGCCGGCACCGCAGGGAAGCCCATGCTGGCGCAGCTGATGGGGAAAGGGATTGGGGAAATCACCGCGGTTGTTGTGCGCTACTACGGCGGGGTGAAGTTAGGCACAGGTGGCCTGGTTAAGGCCTATGGCGGTGGCGTGCAGCTGGCGTTAAACCAGCTACCGACGGTGCTCAAAGTGCCCTTAACCGAATACACTTTGCAGTGTGACTATTCGCAGCTGACGGGGGTGGAAGCGCTGCTCAGGCAAAGCGATGGTCTTATCCTGGAGAGCAGCTTCGAGGCCGCCGTCGCTCTGCGTGTCGCTTTGCCGCAAACCCAGGTGGCCACCTTCAGCGCCAGGCTGGGTGATTTTAGCCGCGGTGCATTGCATTTATTGCCGATTGAACAATAATCCCACCTCGTTATTTATAGATATTATAGGAAGCGGCTGAAATGCATTTTCGCGCCATTACCCGAATCGTTGGTCTGCTGGTTATTCTCTTTTCCGGAACCATGATTCTCCCCGGCTTAGTGGCTCTACTCTATCGTGACGGTGCCGGCCGCGCCTTTACCCAAACCTTTTTTGTCGCCCTGGCAATAGGCTCTCTGCTGTGGTGGCCGAACCGTCGGGAGAAAAGGGATCTCAAACCGAAAGAAGGTTTCCTGATCGTGGTGCTGTTCTGGACCGTGCTGGGCAGCGTGGGTGCGCTACCTTTTGTTTTCGCCGAGCGGCCAAACCTGACGGTCACAGACGCCTTTTTTGAATCCTTCTCGGGCTTGACGACCACCGGCGCGACAACGCTGGTGGGTCTGGACTCTTTACCTCACGCTATTCTCTTCTATCGCCAGATGCTTCAGTGGTTCGGCGGGATGGGGATCATCGTCCTCGCGGTGGCTATCTTGCCTATTCTTGGCGTTGGGGGCCTGCAGCTCTATCGGGCAGAAATGCCGGGGCCACTAAAAGATAACAAGATGCGCCCACGTATTGCCGAAACGGCAAAGACGCTGTGGCTTATTTACGTCCTGCTGACGATTGCCTGCGCGCTTGCGCTTTGGTTTGCCGGTATGCCGGCATTTGACGCCATCGGGCATAGCTTCTCTACTATTGCGATTGGCGGCTTCTCGACTCATGACGCCAGCGTCGGCTACTTCAATAGCCCGACAATCAATACCATCATCGCTATCTTCCTGCTGATCTCAGGCTGTAACTACAGCCTGCACTTCTCCTTGCTCAGCGGACGCAGCCTGAAGGTGTACTGGCGTGACCCGGAATTTCGGATGTTCATCGGCGTGCAGCTATCGCTGGTTCTGGTTTGTACGCTGGTGCTTTGGTTCCACAATACCTACCAGTCAGCCTGGCAGACGCTGAACCAGGCCTTCTTCCAGGTTGTCTCAATGGCGACAACTGCGGGCTTTACCACGGACAGCATTGCCCGCTGGCCGCTATTCTTGCCGGTATTGCTGCTCTGTTCTGCTTTTATCGGTGGCTGTGCGGGCTCTACCGGGGGCGGCCTGAAAGTTATTCGTATCCTGCTGCTGTTCAAACAGGGCAACCGTGAGCTGAAACGCCTGGTGCACCCGAACGCTGTTTATAGCATTAAGCTTGGGAACCGAGCCCTGCCGGAACGCATCCTCGAAGCCGTATGGGGGTTCTTCTCTGCTTATGCGCTGGTGTTTATCGTCAGCATGCTGGCCATCATCGCGACCGGCGTCGATGACTTTTCGGCATTCGCCTCTGTTGCTGCAACGCTGAATAACCTTGGTCCCGGTCTTGGCGTGGTGGCGGATAACTTTGCCAGCATGAATCCCGTTGCCAAATGGATCCTGATCGCGAATATGCTGTTTGGTCGTCTTGAAGTGTTTACCCTGTTAGTACTGTTCACGCCTACTTTCTGGCGCGAGTAACCGGAGCCTGTGTGAAAACCCTAATTCTGTTTTCGACCCGAGATGGTCAAACTCGTGAGATTGCGTCTTATATCTCTTCTGAACTGAAAGAGCTGGGCGTTGAGAGTGATGTGGTGAATCTTCATCGCTGTGAGGATATTGCCTGGGCTAACTATGACCGGGTGGTTATTGGCGCTTCTATTCGCTACGGGCATTTCCACGCCTCCGTTAATGCGTTTGTGAAAAAATACCAGCAGCAGCTGAAGGCGCGAGCAAGTGCATTCTTCTCGGTTAACCTTGTTGCGCGCAAACCAGAGAAACGTTCCCCGCAAACAAACTCCTACACACGTAAGTTTTTGCTCAATTCGGTCTGGCAACCCGATCATTGTGCAGTCTTTGCCGGAGCGCTGCGCTACCCGCGCTATGGCTGGCTGGACCGCCTCATGATCCGCCTGATTATGAAAATGACCGATGGTGAAACCGATACAAGTAAAGAAGTGGTTTATACCGATTGGCAGCAGGTAGCCCGTTTTGCCCATGAAATCGAACAGTTAAGCACCAAATAGTGTTGTAAATAAGCTAGTTGACGAAAAAGAATGCGGTCAGAAAGTTTTTTTAAATAAACGCTTGTCACCGCCGAAGAACTCCCTATAATGCGCCTCCACTGACACGGAACAACGGCTTGCAAAGCGGCGTGTCAGGCGGAGTGAAGCGAAAAATAAATGCTTGACTACGCAGCGGGAAAGCGTAATATGCACAGCCCGCGCTACTGAGAAAGTAGCACTGCTCTTTAACAATTTATCAGACAATCTGTGTGGGCACTCGCAGGATTGATATCTCAGCATCTCCGGATGCAACAAAATATCAAGTCTTGAAGAGTGACTACTGATTTTATAAACAGTTTTAATTCTTTGAGCATCAGACACTTTTAAATTGAAGAGTTTGATCATGGCTCAGATTGAACGCTGGCGGCAGGCCTAACACATGCAAGTCGAGCGGTAGCACGGGAGAGCTTGCTCTCCGGGTGACGAGCGGCGGACGGGTGAGTAATGTCTGGGGATCTGCCTGATGGAGGGGGATAACTACTGGAAACGGTAGCTAATACCGCATAACGTCGCAAGACCAAAGAGGGGGACCTTCGGGCCTCTTGCCATCAGATGAACCCAGATGGGATTAGCTAGTAGGTGGGGTAACGGCTCACCTAGGCGACGATCCCTAGCTGGTCTGAGAGGATGACCAGCCACACTGGAACTGAGACACGGTCCAGACTCCTACGGGAGGCAGCAGTGGGGAATATTGCACAATGGGCGCAAGCCTGATGCAGCCATGCCGCGTGTATGAAGAAGGCCTTCGGGTTGTAAAGTACTTTCAGCGAGGAGGAAGGCGATAAGGTTAATAACCTTGTCGATTGACGTTACTCGCAGAAGAAGCACCGGCTAACTCCGTGCCAGCAGCCGCGGTAATACGGAGGGTGCAAGCGTTAATCGGAATTACTGGGCGTAAAGCGCACGCAGGCGGTTTGTTAAGTCGGATGTGAAATCCCCGGGCTCAACCTGGGAACTGCATTCGAAACTGGCAAGCTTGAGTCTTGTAGAGGGGGGTAGAATTCCAGGTGTAGCGGTGAAATGCGTAGAGATCTGGAGGAATACCGGTGGCGAAGGCGGCCCCCTGGACAAAGACTGACGCTCAGGTGCGAAAGCGTGGGGAGCAAACAGGATTAGATACCCTGGTAGTCCACGCCGTAAACGATGTCGACTTGGAGGTTGTGCCCTTGAGGCGTGGCTTCCGGAGCTAACGCGTTAAGTCGACCGCCTGGGGAGTACGGCCGCAAGGTTAAAACTCAAATGAATTGACGGGGGCCCGCACAAGCGGTGGAGCATGTGGTTTAATTCGATGCAACGCGAAGAACCTTACCTACTCTTGACATCCAGAGAACTTTCCAGAGATGGATTGGTGCCTTCGGGAACTCTGAGACAGGTGCTGCATGGCTGTCGTCAGCTCGTGTTGTGAAATGTTGGGTTAAGTCCCGCAACGAGCGCAACCCTTATCCTTTGTTGCCAGCGGTTCGGCCGGGAACTCAAAGGAGACTGCCAGTGATAAACTGGAGGAAGGTGGGGATGACGTCAAGTCATCATGGCCCTTACGAGTAGGGCTACACACGTGCTACAATGGCGCATACAAAGAGAAGCGACCTCGCGAGAGCAAGCGGACCTCATAAAGTGCGTCGTAGTCCGGATTGGAGTCTGCAACTCGACTCCATGAAGTCGGAATCGCTAGTAATCGTAGATCAGAATGCTACGGTGAATACGTTCCCGGGCCTTGTACACACCGCCCGTCACACCATGGGAGTGGGTTGCAAAAGAAGTAGGTAGCTTAACCTTCGGGAGGGCGCTTACCACTTTGTGATTCATGACTGGGGTGAAGTCGTAACAAGGTAACCGTAGGGGAACCTGCGGTTGGATCACCTCCTTACCTAAAAGATACAACCCGCGTAGTGCTCACACAGATTGTCTGATAGAAAACGAGCAGTAAAACCTTATAGGCTTGTAGCTCAGGTGGTTAGAGCGCACCCCTGATAAGGGTGAGGTCGGTGGTTCAAGTCCACTCAGGCCTACCAAATTCTCCGCTATCCTGCGTTACAGCACCACTCACATACGAAAGTATGCTTCGTGGGGCTGCGCCTTGACTAGCGACGAATTCATGGTGATTCGAAGGTTTTACGAAATCGATGGGGCTATAGCTCAGCTGGGAGAGCGCCTGCCTTGCACGCAGGAGGTCAGCGGTTCGATCCCGCTTAGCTCCACCATCATTTCATGCACGACTCAATACTTCAGAGTATACCGGTGACGGTGTGCTGCGAAGTATTTGCTCTTTAACAATCCGGAACAAGCTGAAAATTGAAACGACATGTCGTCTCATTCCTCCGTAATAAGGAATGGGGTTAAGACATGTTCGAGTCTCTCAAATTTTCATAATCTGAAGCGAAACATCTTCGGGTTGTGAGGTTAAGCGACTAAGCGTACACGGTGGATGCCCTGGCAGTCAGAGGCGATGAAGGACGTGCTAATCTGCGATAAGCGTCGGTAAGGTGATATGAACCGTTATAGCCGGCGATTTCCGAATGGGGAAACCCAGTGTGTTTCGACACACTATCATTACGTGAATACATAGCGTAATGAAGCGAACCGGGGGAACTGAAACATCTAAGTACCCCGAGGAAAAGAAATCAACCGAGATTCCCCCAGTAGCGGCGAGCGAACGGGGAGCAGCCCAGAACCTGAATCAGTTTGTGTGTTAGTGGAAGCGTCTGGAAAGTCGCAGGGTACAGGGTGATACTCCCGTACACTAAAATGCACATTCTGTGAGTTCGAAGAGTAGGGCGGGACACGTGGTATCCTGTCTGAATATGGGGGGACCATCCTCCAAGGCTAAATACTCCTGACTGACCGATAGTGAACCAGTACCGTGAGGGAAAGGCGAAAAGAACCCCGGCGAGGGGAGTGAAAAAGAACCTGAAACCGTGTACGTACAAGCAGTGGGAGCCTCTTTATGGGGTGACTGCGTACCTTTTGTATAATGGGTCAGCGACTTATATTCTGTAGCAAGGTTAACCGTATAGGGGAGCCGCAGGGAAACCGAGTCTTAACTGGGCGTTAAGTTGCAGGGTATAGACCCGAAACCCGGTGATCTAGCCATGGGCAGGTTGAAGGTTGGGTAACACTAACTGGAGGACCGAACCGACTAATGTTGAAAAATTAGCGGATGACTTGTGGCTGGGGGTGAAAGGCCAATCAAACCGGGAGATAGCTGGTTCTCCCCGAAAGCTATTTAGGTAGCGCCTCGTGAACTCATCTTCGGGGGTAGAGCACTGTTTCGGCTAGGGGGCCATCCCGGCTTACCAACCCGATGCAAACTACGAATACCGAAGAATGTTATCACGGGAGACACACGGCGGGTGCTAACGTCCGTCGTGAAGAGGGAAACAACCCAGACCGCCAGCTAAGGTCCCAAAGTCATGGTTAAGTGGGAAACGATGTGGGAAGGCACAGACAGCCAGGATGTTGGCTTAGAAGCAGCCATCATTTAAAGAAAGCGTAATAGCTCACTGGTCGAGTCGGCCTGCGCGGAAGATGTAACGGGGCTAAACCATGCACCGAAGCTGCGGCAGCGACACTCAGGTGTTGTTGGGTAGGGGAGCGTTCTGTAAGCCGTTGAAGGTGGACTGTGAGGTCTGCTGGA
This sequence comes from Cedecea lapagei, assembly GCF_900635955.1. GTDB lineage: Bacteria > Pseudomonadota > Gammaproteobacteria > Enterobacterales > Enterobacteriaceae > Cedecea > Cedecea lapagei. The sequence continues at coordinate 4,391,899 of NZ_LR134201.1, read as the reverse complement.
GGTATCAGAAGTGCGAATGCTGACATAAGTAACGATAAAGCGGGTGAAAAGCCCGCTCGCCGGAAGACCAAGGGTTCCTGTCCAACGTTAATCGGGGCAGGGTGAGTCGACCCCTAAGGCGAGGCCGAAAGGCGTAGTCGATGGGAAACAGGTTAATATTCCTGTACTTGGTGTTACTGCGAAGGGGGGACGGAGAAGGCTATGTTAGCCGGGCGACGGTTGTCCCGGTTTAAGCATGTAGGCGGGAGTTTTAGGTAAATCCGGAACTCTTTTAACGCTGAGGTGTGATGACGAGGCACTACGGTGCTGAAGTAACAAATGCCCTGCTTCCAGGAAAAGCCTCTAAGCATCAGGTAACATTAAATCGTACCCCAAACCGACACAGGTGGTCAGGTAGAGAATACCAAGGCGCTTGAGAGAACTCGGGTGAAGGAACTAGGCAAAATGGTGCCGTAACTTCGGGAGAAGGCACGCTGTCGCTAGGTGAAGGGATTTACTCCTGGAGCTGAAGGCAGTCGAAGATACCAGCTGGCTGCAACTGTTTATTAAAAACACAGCACTGTGCAAACACGAAAGTGGACGTATACGGTGTGACGCCTGCCCGGTGCCGGAAGGTTAATTGATGGGGTTATCCGTAAGGAGAAGCTCTTGATCGAAGCCCCGGTAAACGGCGGCCGTAACTATAACGGTCCTAAGGTAGCGAAATTCCTTGTCGGGTAAGTTCCGACCTGCACGAATGGCGTAATGATGGCCAGGCTGTCTCCACCCGAGACTCAGTGAAATTGAAATCGCTGTGAAGATGCAGTGTACCCGCGGCAAGACGGAAAGACCCCGTGAACCTTTACTATAGCTTGACACTGAACATTGAGCCTTGATGTGTAGGATAGGTGGGAGGCTTTGAAGCGTGGACGCCAGTCTGCGTGGAGCCAACCTTGAAATACCACCCTTTAATGTTTGATGTTCTAACGTAGACCCGTGATCCGGGTTGCGGACAGTGTCTGGTGGGTAGTTTGACTGGGGCGGTCTCCTCCTAAAGCGTAACGGAGGAGCACGAAGGTTAGCTAATCACGGTCGGACATCGTGAGGTTAGTGCAAAGGCATAAGCTAGCTTGACTGCGAGAGTGACGGCTCGAGCAGGTGCGAAAGCAGGTCTTAGTGATCCGGTGGTTCTGAATGGAAGGGCCATCGCTCAACGGATAAAAGGTACTCCGGGGATAACAGGCTGATACCGCCCAAGAGTTCATATCGACGGCGGTGTTTGGCACCTCGATGTCGGCTCATCACATCCTGGGGCTGAAGTAGGTCCCAAGGGTATGGCTGTTCGCCATTTAAAGTGGTACGCGAGCTGGGTTTAGAACGTCGTGAGACAGTTCGGTCCCTATCTGCCGTGGGCGCTGGAGAATTGAGGGGGGGCTGCTCCTAGTACGAGAGGACCGGAGTGGACGCATCACTGGTGTTCGGGTTGTCATGCCAATGGCATTGCCCGGTAGCTAAATGCGGAAGAGATAAGCGCTGAAAGCATCTAAGCGCGAAACTTGCCCCGAGATGAGTTCTCCCTGACTCCTTGAGAGTCCTGAAGGAACGTTGAAGACGACGACGTTGATAGGCTGGGTGTGTAAGCGTAGCGATACGTTGAGCTAACCAGTACTAATGATCCGTGAGGCTTAACCTTACAACACCGAAGGTGTTTTGCAGAGACGCAAGAAGATTTTCAGCTTAGTTCAGGATTAAGTTGATGGTTATATGAAGATATGACGGTCAATGAACAGAATTTGCCTGGCGGCCGTAGCGCGGTGGTCCCACCTGACCCCATGCCGAACTCAGAAGTGAAACGCCGTAGCGCCGATGGTAGTGTGGGGTCTCCCCATGCGAGAGTAGGGAACTGCCAGGCATCAAATAAAACAAAAAACCCCAGCCTGACGGCTGGGGTTTTTTGTTTATGTGCTATCTGCAGGCCCAGCTCTCAGAGAGTAGGACAAATCCGTCGGGAACGGATTTGAACGTTGCGCAGCAACGGCCCGAACGGTGGCGGGCAGGACGCCCGCCATAAACTGCCCCGCATCAAATCAGCCCCAGCCCGACCTAAAGGCCGGGGCTTTTTGCTATGCGCGTTATACCGAGACAGGCAAGCCAATCCCTGCAGGATCGGTTAAACTACTCCTGTTAATATTCCGGAAATGGCAGACATGAACTCCTCTCTTAAACCCTTCAATACCTTTGCTATTCAGGCAAGTGCCTCGCGTATTGTTATCGCTGAATCTGTAGAACAGCTTACCGAAGCATGGGCAGCAGCTTTGCATGCCGAACAGCCGGTGCTTATCCTCGGTGAGGGCAGCAATGTGCTTTTCCTCCAGGATTTTGAGGGGACGGTTATTGTAAACCGTATTAAAGGGATACAGGTGGCCGAAACGGATGATGCCTGGCTGCTGCATGTCGGAGCGGGTGAAAACTGGCACCATCTCGTGGAATATACCCTTCAGCAAGGCATGCCAGGCCTGGAGAACCTTGCTTTAATTCCGGGGTGCGCGGGCTCTTCACCAATCCAGAATATTGGCGCGTATGGCGTCGAAATTAAAAAGGTCTGCGATTACGTCGATTGCGTTGAGGCTGGCAGCGGGCGTGTGTTGCGTTTAACAAACGAAGAATGCCGCTTTGGCTACCGTGATAGCATCTTTAAACATGACTACCAGGATCGATTTGCGATTGTGGCGGTGGGTTACCGTTTGCCAAAAGCATGGGTGCCGGTTCTCAGCTATGGCGATCTGACTAAATTAGATCCGGCAACCGTTACGGCCCAGCAGATTTTTGAAAGCGTCTGCGCTATGCGGATCTCCAAACTGCCCGATCCTAAAGTGAATGGTAATGCCGGAAGTTTCTTCAAAAACCCAGTTATCAGCGCTGTCCAGGCAGAGAAATTGCTCTCCAGCATGGCGAATGTGCCGCATTATCCCCAGGCTGACGGCAACGTTAAGCTTGCGGCCGGCTGGCTTATCGATCAGTGTCAGCTTAAGGGCCACCGTATTGGAGGTGCAGCCGTTCATCGGCAACAGGCTCTGGTTATTATCAACGAAGAAGAGGCCAGCAGCGCAGATGTTGTTGCCCTCGCTCACTATATTCGCCAGCAAGTCGGAGAAAAGTTTGATGTCTGGCTTGAGCCTGAAGTTCGCTTTATGGGTGGTAAAGGTGAAGTCAGCGCCGTGGAGACTATTGCGTGAAAGATAATCGAGTTCCGTTAACGTTAATCAGCATTCTTGCGGACGGTGAGTTTCATTCCGGGGAGCAGCTGGGTGAGCGGTTAGGTATGAGCCGAGCCGCGATCAACAAGCACGTTCAGACCCTGCGCGACTGGGGCATTGATGTTTTCACTGTTCCGGGCAAGGGTTACAGCTTGCCGGAGCCTATCCAGCTGCTGGATGAAGGCTTTATTAAGTCGCAAATCGATAGCGGGACGGTTGCTGTACTGCCTGTTATTGATTCTACTAACCAGTATTTGCTCGACCGCCTCAGTACCCTTCAGTCCGGTGACGCCTGTATAGCCGAATACCAGCAGGCCGGGCGCGGCAGAAGAGGGCGTCAGTGGTTTTCACCCTTTGGCGCGAACCTTTACCTTTCAATGTACTGGCGTCTGGAACAAGGACCTGCCGCAGCAATCGGCCTTAGCCTCGTTATTGGTATCGTTATGGCGGAGGTATTGCAGCGCCTTGGCGCGGAAGATGTCAGAGTCAAATGGCCAAACGATCTCTATCTCAACGATCGCAAACTCGCCGGTATCCTGGTTGAGCTAACAGGAAAAACAGGGGACGCGGCGCAGATAGTGATTGGTGCAGGAATTAACCTTGCGATGCGTAATGTCACTGCAGATGTGATTAACCAGGGCTGGATTAATCTGCAGGAAGCCGGTATTCGTATTGACAGGAATACGCTGGCAGTAACCCTCATCCATGAGCTCCGTACGGCTCTACAGCTCTTTGAGCAGGAAAGCCTGGTGCCTTTCCTTCCTCGCTGGGAAAAACTGGATAACTTTATTCATCGTCCGGTAAAACTCATTATCGGCGAGCGTGAGGTTTATGGTGTTTCTCGCGGTATTAATGAGCAAGGTGGGTTATTACTGGAGCAGGATGGCGTAATAAAGGCCTGGGTCGGCGGTGAGATTTCGCTACGTGGGGCAAATTAAATAGAGGGGGAGTTCCCCCTCATATTTATTATTTTCTTAGCTTAACACAGTCAACAGCATGATTGGCGCTCTTGGTCATTATTAAGCTGGCACGATCGCGTGTTGGTAATATGTTTTGCTGTAAATTCAATAGATTAATCTCTTTCCATAGCTGCATTGCAATATTCACTGCTTCATCCTGTGAAAGTTTTGCATAGCTGTGGAAATAAGAGTTAGGATCGGTAAATGCGCCTTCCCGGAATTTCAGGAAACGGTTGATATACCAGTTCTGTAATAACTCTTCTGGTGCATCGACATAAATAGAAAAATCTACAAAATCAGAAACAAATACATGATGCGGATCGTGCGGATAATCCATTCCGCTTTGCAAAACGTTCAATCCTTCCAGAATTAAAATATCCGGCTGAGCGACTATCTTGTCACCGTCAGGAATCACGTCATACACCAGGTGTGAGTATACCGGAGCCGTCACGTTGGTTGCGCCGGACTTGATGTCGGACACAAACTTCACCAGCCGATGCATATCATAGGATTGCGGGAAGCCTTTCTTCTTCATCAGGTTGCGCTCTTTGAGCACTTTATTGGGATGAAGGAAGCCATCAGTCGTAATTAACTCCACCCGACGGTGTTCCGGCCAGCGGCTTAGTAACGCCTGCAGTACACGAGCGGTGGTACTTTTCCCTACCGCCACGCTTCCCGCAATGCTAATGACATAGGGAATACGCTGCCCGTTAGTGCCAAGGAACTGCTCGAGTACCGCCTGGCGTCGCAGGTTTGAACTGATATAGAAATTGAGCAGACGAGACAGCGGCAGATAAATTTCAGCCACTTCTTCCAGGGAGAGGTCTTCGTTAATGCCTTTTAACCGGGCTATTTCCCCTTCGGTTAGCGTCATGGGGACTGAGTCACGCAAAGCCGCCCACTGGCTCCGGTCAAATTGTAGATATGGGGTCGTTGCCAACATTTGCTCTTTATTACTCATAAGCATGCTTCTGCCTGTAATTCAGGACAAAATTTACGCACTGCACTCCCTGACGCATGAAATCAAACGTAGTGCATCAAGAGTATGCAGCGTATTTAACTTTTCAACAGTGGGCAGGAGGGTAACACCGGAATGAAGAGAACGATAAGAAAAAATCAACAGCAGTGATGTATTACGGCGAATGCATCACGTTGCAGCCGGATAAAGGAGAGACCGATGAGCAATCTCTACAGGGAATGCTTTTTAAAGACTAAGGTTGGCCATTCTGGCATACCAAAACGCCGGGACAGGAAAAAAGCAAAGGCTGGAATGGCGGAAATTTGCTCTCAATTGGTGCTTTAGCCATCATATTTTCGAGATCTAGCGCAAAATGTGAGCGGTAGTGCATTTTATGCGATTTTTTTGTTGCATGAGCGGCTCTGTCTTCCTAGAATGCGCGCTACTTGATGCCGGCTTAGCTCAGTAGGTAGAGCAACTGACTTGTAATCAGTAGGTCACCAGTTCGATTCCGGTAGCCGGCACCATCAAGTACCCCAGGTGGGGTTCCCGAGCGGCCAAAGGGAGCAGACTGTAAATCTGCCGTCATCGACTTCGAAGGTTCGAATCCTTCCCCCACCACCATATTAGACCTGAAGTACTGGGTCACACCGAGCGGTGATGCTGAGTTTAGCGCCGGTCGGGAAGGGTAAGAACCTTCGACAAGGTTCGAGTCCACGCAGTGGACAACGCGTTTATCGCGGCCCGCAGGGTGAGGAACGAAGTGACGAATAATCCTTCCCCCACCACCATATTCGGCAACGCATTGCGAAGCCAGAGACGATAGACAAGCAGTTTGTCGGCTCGAATATTGAGAGGCCTTCTCTCATATTCACTACAGAAAGATTCAGGTAGCCGAGTTCCAGGATGCGGGCATCGTATAATGGCTATTACCTCAGCCTTCCAAGCTGATGATGTGGGTTCGATTCCCACTGCCCGCTCCAACAAGATGTGCTGATATAGCTCAGTTGGTAGAGCGCACCCTTGGTAAGGGTGAGGTCGGCAGTTCGAATCTGCCTATCAGCACCACTTCTTTATCTCCTCCCTGTTTCTCTTCTGTTAATGCATTCAGCTAATTCAGGCATATGCCTGGTTGATGTGGTGATATCACCGATTTATCCGTGTCTTAGAGGGACAATCGATGTCTAAAGAAAAGTTTGAACGTACAAAACCGCACGTTAACGTCGGTACTATCGGCCACGTTGACCATGGTAAAACAACGCTGACCGCTGCAATCACTACCGTTCTGGCTAAAACCTACGGTGGTTCTGCTCGTGCATTCGACCAGATCGATAACGCACCAGAAGAAAAAGCTCGTGGTATCACCATCAACACTTCCCACGTTGAATACGACACCCCGACTCGTCACTACGCGCACGTTGACTGCCCAGGGCACGCCGACTACGTGAAAAACATGATCACCGGTGCTGCTCAGATGGACGGCGCTATTCTGGTTGTTGCTGCAACTGACGGCCCTATGCCTCAGACCCGTGAGCACATCCTGCTGGGTCGCCAGGTTGGCGTTCCTTACATCATCGTGTTCCTGAACAAATGTGACATGGTTGATGACGAAGAGCTGCTGGAGCTGGTAGAAATGGAAGTTCGTGAACTTCTGTCTCAGTACGACTTCCCAGGCGATGATACCCCAATCATCCGTGGTTCTGCTCTGAAAGCGCTGGAAGGCGAAGCAGAGTGGGAAGCTAAAATCGTTGAGCTGGCTGGCTTCCTGGATTCCTACATCCCAGAACCAGTACGTGCAATCGACCTGCCGTTCCTGCTGCCAATCGAAGACGTATTCTCCATCTCCGGCCGTGGTACCGTTGTGACCGGTCGTGTAGAGCGCGGTATCGTTAAAGTGGGCGAAGAAGTAGAAATCGTTGGTATCAAAGATACTGCGAAATCTACCTGTACTGGCGTTGAAATGTTCCGCAAACTGCTGGACGAAGGCCGTGCTGGTGAGAACGTTGGTGTTCTGCTGCGTGGTATCAAACGTGAAGAAATCGAACGTGGTCAGGTTCTGGCTAAGCCAGGCTCTATCAAGCCGCACACCAAGTTCGAATCTGAAGTGTACATCCTGTCCAAAGACGAAGGCGGCCGTCATACTCCGTTCTTCAAGGGCTACCGTCCACAGTTCTACTTCCGTACCACTGACGTGACCGGTACCATCGAACTGCCAGAAGGCGTAGAGATGGTAATGCCAGGTGACAACATCAAAATGGTTGTTACCCTGATCCACCCAATCGCGATGGACGACGGTCTGCGTTTCGCAATCCGTGAAGGTGGTCGTACCGTTGGTGCTGGCGTGGTTGCTAAAGTTCTCAGCTAATTGCTGATAATATTTGACGCAATGCGCAAGAAGAGGGCATCATTTGATGCCCTTTTTGTACGCTTTCGAACCAGAACCTGGCTCATCAGTGATTTTTTACCGATAATCATTGCTGAGACAGGCTCTGAAGATGGCGTTTATGCCGAATAGCGCCTGAAAAGAGCCATTCGGTTTGGTTGCCTCGCCTGCGCGGGGCAAAAATGTTTGTCTGATTTATTGTGACAGGTTGGTTTATGAGTGCGAATACCGAAGCTCAAGGGAGCGGGCGTGGCCTCGAAGCGATGAAGTGGCTGGCAGTAGTCGTTTTGCTGCTCGTGGCAATCGTTGGCAACTACATTTATCGTGATATCACTCTGCCGCTCCGTGCTCTGGCTGTGGTCATTCTGATTGCAGCAGCCGGTGGCGTTGCGCTGCTGACGGTAAAAGGCAAAGCAACCGTGGCCTTTGCTCGCGAAGCGAGAACGGAAGTACGCAAGGTGATTTGGCCTACTCGCCAGGAAACTCTGCACACCACTTTAATCGTGGCCGCGGTTACCGCTGTGATGTCACTGATTTTGTGGGGACTGGATGGTATTCTGGTCCGCCTGGTATCTTTTATTACTGGCCTGAGGTTCTGAGATGTCTGAAGCCCCGAAAAAGCGTTGGTACGTCGTTCAGGCGTTTTCCGGTTTTGAAGGTCGTGTAGCCACGTCGCTGCGCGAGCATATCAAACTCCACAACATGGAAGAGCTGTTTGGCGAAGTCATGGTTCCAACCGAAGAGGTTGTTGAAATCCGTGGTGGCCAACGCCGTAAAAGCGAACGCAAATTCTTCCCTGGCTATGTTCTGGTCCAGATGGTGATGAACGACGCAAGCTGGCACCTGGTGCGTAGCGTTCCGCGTGTAATGGGTTTCATCGGCGGGACTTCCGATCGTCCGGCGCCAATCAGCGATAAAGAAGTTGATGCGATCATGAACCGCCTGCAGCAGGTGGGTGATAAGCCGCGTCCGAAAACGCTGTTTGAACCAGGTGAAATGGTCCGCGTTAATGATGGTCCGTTTGCGGACTTCAACGGTGTAGTGGAAGAAGTGGATTACGAGAAGAGCCGCCTGAAGGTTTCCGTTTCCATCTTCGGTCGTGCAACGCCGGTTGAACTGGATTTTGCTCAGGTTGAGAAAGCCTGATAGTTTGATCGTTTAAGCAGCGATTATTCATTGCACAGGGCGCGAAATTGGCATACAATTTCGCGCCTTTTGTTTTTATGTGTCTTGTACACGTAAGACGTTTATTCACGGGGAGCCTCCCTGAGGCGCTATCACCCAATCAGAGGATTTTAGAATGGCTAAGAAAGTACAAGCCTACGTCAAGCTGCAGGTTGCAGCTGGTATGGCGAACCCAAGTCCACCAGTTGGTCCAGCTTTGGGTCAGCAGGGTGTGAACATCATGGAATTCTGTAAAGCGTTCAACGCAAAAACTGAATCCCTGGAAAAAGGTCTGCCAATTCCGGTTGTTATCACCGTTTACGCTGACCGTTCTTTCACTTTCGTTACCAAAACCCCTCCAGCAGCAGTTCTGCTGAAGAAAGCGGCTGGTATCAAGTCTGGTTCCGGTAAGCCGAACAAAGACAAAGTGGGTAAAGTTTCCCGCGCTCAGCTGCAGGAAATCGCGCAGACCAAAGCTGCCGACATGACTGGTTCTGACATTGAAGCGATGACTCGCTCAATCGAAGGTACTGCACGTTCCATGGGCCTGGTAGTGGAGGACTAAGAAATGGCTAAACTGACCAAGCGCATGTCCGTGATCCGTGACAAAGTTGATGCGACCAAACAGTACGACATCAACGAAGCTATCGCTCTGCTGAAAGAACTGGCTACCGCTAAGTTCGTTGAAAGCGTTGACGTTGCCGTTAACCTGGGCATCGACGCTCGTAAATCCGATCAGAACGTTCGTGGCGCAACTGTACTGCCACACGGTACTGGCCGTTCCGTTCGCGTAGCCGTATTTGCTCAGGGCCCTAACGCTGAAGCAGCTAAAGCTGCTGGCGCAGAGCTGGTAGGTATGGAAGATCTGGCTGACCAGATCAAGAAAGGCGAAATGAACTTCGACGTTGTTATCGCATCTCCAGATGCAATGCGCGTTGTTGGCCAGCTGGGCCAGGTTCTGGGTCCACGCGGCCTGATGCCAAACCCGAAAGTGGGTACCGTAACCCCTAACGTTGCTGAAGCGGTTAAGAACGCTAAAGCAGGTCAGGTTCGTTACCGTAACGACAAAAACGGCATCATCCACACCACCATCGGTAAAGTGGACTTTGACGCTGACAAACTGAAAGAAAACCTGGAATCTCTGCTGGTTGCGCTGAAAAAAGCTAAACCATCTCAGGCGAAAGGCGTGTACATCAAGAAAGTTAGCATCTCCACCACCATGGGTGCAGGTGTTGCGGTTGACCAGGCTGGCCTGAACGCTGCTGCAAACTAATGCCTTTACGTGGGCGGTGATTTTGTCTACAATCTTACCCCCACGTTTGCTAACGAAAGTTAGCGGCTAAAAGATTTGTTCGTTGGAGCCTGGCCTATCCAGGCCTCCGTCGAAGACCGCAGGTGTTTCGCAAGAGACTTAATCCCCTGCGTAGACGGTGACAGAACGCTAAGATTATTTTTGATACTCTTCGGCTTGTTTCTGCTCACCGTATTAAGACGCTCTCCTTGTTGAGGGGAGTGAAGTGAGTTCCAGAGATAATCTCTGGCAAACATCCAGGAGCAAAGCTAATGGCTTTAAATCTTCAAGACAAACAAGCGATTGTTGCTGAAGTCAGCGAAGTAGCCAAAGGCGCGCTGTCTGCAGTAGTTGCGGATTCCCGTGGCGTTACTGTAGACAAAATGACTGAACTGCGTAAAGCAGGTCGTGAAGCTGGCGTATACATGCGTGTTGTTCGTAACACCCTGCTGCGCCGCGTCGTTGAAGGTACTCAGTTTGAGTGCCTGAAAGACACGTTTGTTGGTCCGACCCTGATTGCATACTCTATGGAACACCCGGGCGCTGCCGCTCGTCTGTTCAAAGAGTTCGCGAAAGCGAATGCAAAATTTGAGGTCAAAGCCGCAGCCTTTGAAGGTGAGTTGATCACGGCATCGAACATCGATCGCCTGGCAACCCTGCCGACCTACGAAGAAGCAATTGCACGCCTGATGGCAACCATGAAAGAAGCTTCGGCTGGCAAACTGGTTCGCACTCTGGCTGCTGTACGCGATGCGAAAGAAGCTGCTTAATCGCAGTTTTCTTTATCAAGTATTCGCTTACGTATAAACTTATTCTGATTTTCAGGAACAATTTAAATGTCTATCACTAAAGATCAAATCATTGAAGCAGTATCCGCTATGTCCGTAATGGACGTTGTTGAGCTGATCTCTGCAATGGAAGAAAAATTCGGTGTTTCTGCTGCTGCTGCTGTAGCTGTTGCTGCTGGCCCAGCTGAAGCTGCTGAAGAGAAAACTGAGTTCGACGTTATTCTGAAAGCTGCTGGCGCTAACAAAGTTGCCGTAATCAAAGCAGTTCGTGGCGCAACTGGCCTGGGTCTGAAAGAAGCTAAAGACCTGGTTGAGTCTGCACCAGCTGCGCTGAAAGAAGGCGTGAGCAAAGACGACGCTGAAGCTCTGAAAAAATCTCTGGAAGAAGCTGGCGCTGAAGTTGAAGTTAAATAAGCCAACCCTTCCGGTTGCAGCCTAAGCAATTAGGCTGATGGCTGGTGACTTTTTAGTCACCAGCCTTTTTGCGCTGTAGGGTACCAGTAGCGTTTCACACTGTTTGACTGCTGGTTTCCATTCAATGCATGTCTCTATCGACGCCTTAATATACTGCGACTTTCTACACCGGGAGTTCCGGCGTAAAGCGCAATGAAATGGTTTAAGAGTGATAGAAACAGGTATTGCGGGAAGTGTTCCACTTTCCGATCCACAAAATAGTGTTGCATAAACTGCCCCTTTCGACGGGCAGATGGGTCGACTTGTCAGCGAGCTGAGGAACCCTAATGGTTTACTCCTATACCGAGAAAAAACGTATTCGTAAGGATTTTGGAAAGCGTCCACAAGTACTGGACATTCCTTATCTCCTTTCTATCCAGCTTGACTCGTTCCAGAAGTTCATCGAGCAAGATCCCGAAGGTCAATACGGCCTGGAAGCTGCTTTCCGCTCCGTATTCCCGATCGCAAGCTACAGCGGCAACTCCGAGCTGCAGTATGTGAGCTATCGCCTGGGCGAACCTGTATTTGACGTTAAAGAGTGTCAAATCCGTGGCGTGACGTATTCCGCACCGCTGCGCGTAAAACTGCGTCTGGTGATCTACGAGCGCGAAGCGCCGGAAGGCACCGTTAAAGACATCAAAGAACAAGAAGTGTACATGGGCGAAATTCCGCTCATGACCGACAACGGGACCTTCGTTATCAACGGTACTGAGCGCGTAATCGTTTCTCAGCTGCACCGTAGCCCGGGTGTGTTCTTCGACAGTGACAAAGGTAAAACCCACTCTTCAGGGAAGGTACTGTATAACGCACGTATCATCCCTTACCGTGGTTCCTGGCTGGACTTCGAATTCGACCCGAAAGATAACCTGTTCGTGCGTATTGACCGTCGCCGCAAACTGCCTGCGACCATCATCCTGCGCGCACTGAACTACACCACTGAGCAGATCCTTGACCTGTTCTTTGAGAAAGTTAATTTCGAAATCCGTGACAACAAGCTGCAGATGGAGCTGGTGCCGGAACGCCTTCGTGGCGAAACCGCCTCCTTCGACATCGAAGCTGACGGCAAAGTGTACGTTGAAAAAGGCCGCCGTATCACCGCGCGCCACATTCGCCAGCTGGAAAAAGACGATATCAAACATATCGAAGTTCCTGTTGAGTACATTGCCGGTAAAGTTGCGGCTAAAGACTACGTTGATGCTTCTACCGGCGAACTGATTTGCCCGGCGAACATGGAACTGTCTTTGGATCTGCTGGCCAAACTGAGCCAGTCAGGCCACAAGCGCATCGAAACGCTGTTCACCAACGATCTTGATCACGGTGCATATATCTCCGAGACCGTACGCGTCGACCCAACCAATGACCGCCTGAGCGCGCTGGTTGAAATCTACCGTATGATGCGTCCTGGCGAGCCACCAACGCGTGAAGCGGCTGAGAGCCTGTTTGAGAACCTGTTCTTCTCCGAAGACCGCTACGATCTGTCCGCGGTTGGTCGTATGAAGTTCAACCGTTCTCTGCTGCGTGATGAAATCGAAGGCTCCGGTATCCTGAGCAAAGATGACATCATCGAAGTTATGCGTAAGCTGATCGGTATCCGTAACGGCCAGGGCGAAGTGGATGATATTGACCACCTCGGCAACCGTCGTATCCGTTCCGTTGGCGAAATGGCGGAAAACCAGTTCCGCGTTGGCCTGGTACGTGTTGAGCGTGCGGTGAAAGAGCGTCTGTCTCTGGGCGATCTGGATACCCTGATGCCTCAGGACATGATCAACGCCAAGCCGATTTCTGCAGCAGTGAAAGAGTTCTTCGGTTCCAGCCAGCTGTCTCAGTTTATGGACCAGAACAACCCGCTGTCCGAGATCACGCACAAACGTCGTATCTCCGCGTTGGGCCCAGGCGGTCTGACCCGTGAGCGTGCGGGCTTCGAAGTACGTGACGTACACCCAACCCACTACGGTCGTGTATGTCCAATCGAAACCCCGGAAGGTCCAAACATCGGCCTGATCAACTCCCTGTCCGTGTACGCACAGACTAACGAATACGGCTTCCTTGAGACTCCGTATCGTCGCGTTGTTGACGGCGTTGTGACCGATGAAATTCATTACCTGTCTGCTATCGAAGAAGGTAACTACGTCATCGCTCAGGCGAACACCAACCTGAACGAAGAAGGCCGTTTCGTAGACGACCTGGTTACCTGCCGTAGCAAAGGCGAATCCAGCTTGTTCAGCAACGACCAGGTTGACTACATGGACGTTTCCACCCAGCAGGTGGTTTCCGTCGGTGCGTCCCTGATCCCGTTCCTGGAACACGATGACGCCAACCGTGCATTGATGGGTGCGAACATGCAACGTCAGGCGGTTCCAACGCTGCGCGCTGATAAGCCGCTGGTTGGTACCGGTATGGAGCGTGCTGTAGCCGTTGACTCCGGCGTTACCGCCGTAGCCAAACGTGGCGGTACCGTTCAGTACGTTGATGCTTCCCGTATCGTTATCAAAGTTAACGAAGACGAGATGTATCCGGGCGAAGCCGGCATCGACATCTACAACCTGACCAAGTACACCCGTTCTAACCAGAACACCTGCATCAACCAGATGCCTTGCGTGTCCCTGGGTGAGCCAATCGAACGCGGCGACGTGCTGGCAGATGGCCCGTCCACCGACCTCGGTGAACTGGCGCTTGGCCAGAACATGCGCGTAGCGTTCATGCCGTGGAACGGTTACAACTTCGAAGACTCCATCCTCGTTTCCGAGCGTGTGGTTCAGGAAGATCGTTTCACCACCATCCACATTCAGGAACTGGCTTGCGTGTCTCGTGACACCAAACTGGGGCCAGAAGAGATCACCGCTGACATCCCTAACGTGGGTGAAGCTGCGCTCTCCAAGCTGGATGAGTCCGGTATCGTTTATATCGGTGCTGAAGTGACCGGTGGCGACATTCTGGTTGGTAAGGTAACGCCGAAAGGTGAAACCCAGCTGACGCCAGAAGAGAAGCTGCTGCGCGCAATCTTCGGTGAGAAAGCGTCTGACGTTAAAGACTCTTCCCTGCGCGTACCAAACGGCGTTTCCGGTACCGTCATCGACGTTCAGGTCTTCACCCGCGATGGCGTGGAAAAAGACAAACGTGCGCTGGAAATCGAAGAGATGCAGCTGAAGCAGGCCAAGAAAGACCTGTCTGAAGAACTGCAGATCCTCGAAGCGGGTCTGTTCAGCCGTATCTATGCCGTACTGGTTTCCGGTGGCGTTGAAGCTGACAAGCTCGACAAACTGCCACGCGACCGCTGGCTGGAACTGGGCCTGACCGACGAAGATAAGCAAAACCAGCTGGAGCAGCTGGCAGAGCAGTACGACGAGCTGAAGCACGAGTTTGAGAAGAAACTCGAAGCCAAGCGCCGCAAAATCACTCAGGGCGATGACCTGGCACCTGGCGTGCTGAAAATCGTGAAAGTGTATCTGGCCGTTAAACGTCAGATCCAGCCTGGTGACAAGATGGCAGGTCGTCACGGGAACAAAGGTGTTATCTCCAAGATCAACCCGATCGAAGATATGCCATACGATGAAAACGGCACGCCGGTAGACATCGTACTGAACCCGCTGGGCGTACCATCTCGTATGAACATCGGTCAGATCCTGGAAACCCACCTGGGTATGGCTGCGAAAGGCATCGGCGAGAAGATCAATGCCATGCTGAAACAGCAGCAGGAAGTCGCCAAACTGCGCGAATTCATCCAGAAAGCGTATGACCTGGGTACAGACGTTCGTCAGAAGGTTGATCTGAACACCTTCACCGACGAAGAAGTTCTGCGCCTGGCTGAAAACCTGAAAAAAGGTATGCCGATTGCTACTCCGGTATTCGACGGTGCAAAAGAGTCGGAAATCAAAGAGCTGCTGCAACTGGGCGGTCTGCCATCTTCTGGCCAGATTACCCTGTTCGACGGCCGTACCGGTGAGCAGTTTGAGCGTCAGGTAACCGTAGGTTACATGTACATGCTGAAACTGAACCACCTGGTTGATGACAAGATGCACGCGCGTTCTACCGGTTCTTACAGCCTGGTTACTCAGCAGCCGCTGGGTGGTAAGGCTCAGTTCGGTGGTCAGCGCTTCGGTGAGATGGAAGTGTGGGCGCTGGAAGCATATGGCGCTGCCTATACCCTGCAGGAAATGCTGACCGTTAAGTCTGATGACGTGAATGGCCGTACCAAGATGTATAAGAACATCGTGGATGGCAACCATCAGATGGAACCGGGCATGCCGGAATCCTTCAACGTACTGTTGAAAGAGATCCGTTCGCTGGGTATCAACATCGAGCTGGAAGACGAGTAATCGTTGCTCAAAAGGTCCAGGGTGCCCGGCTAACGCCGGGCATCACAGAGTGCTAACTCCGACGGGAGCAAATCCGTGAAAGACTTATTAAAGTTTCTGAAAGCGCAAACTAAAACCGAAGAGTTTGATGCGATCAAAATTGCTCTGGCCTCGCCAGACATGATCCGTTCATGGTCTTTCGGTGAAGTTAAAAAGCCGGAAACCATCAACTACCGTACGTTCAAGCCTGAGCGTGACGGTCTGTTCTGCGCCCGTATCTTTGGGCCAGTAAAAGACTACGAGTGCCTGTGCGGTAAGTACAAGCGCCTGAAACACCGTGGTGTCATTTGTGAGAAGTGTGGCGTAGAAGTTACCCAGACTAAAGTTCGTCGTGAGCGTATGGGTCACATCGAACTGGCTTCTCCAACTGCCCACATTTGGTTCCTGAAGTCTCTGCCATCTCGTATCGGCCTGCTGCTGGATATGCCGCTGCGTGATATCGAACGCGTGCTGTACTTCGAATCTTATGTTGTTATCGAAGGCGGGATGACCAACCTCGAGCGTCGTCAGATCCTGACTGAAGAGCAGTATCTGGATGCGCTGGAAGAGTTCGGTGACGAATTCGACGCGAAGATGGGTGCGGAAGCTATTCAGGCCCTGCTGAAGAGCATGGATCTGGAGCAAGAGTGTGAAACTCTGCGCGAAGAGCTGAACGAAACCAACTCCGAAACCAAACGTAAAAAGCTGACCAAGCGTATCAAGCTGCTGGAAGCGTTCGTTCAGTCTGGTAACAAACCAGAGTGGATGATCCTGACCGTTCTGCCGGTTCTGCCGCCAGATCTGCGTCCGCTGGTACCGCTGGATGGTGGTCGTTTCGCAACCTCAGATCTGAACGATCTGTACCGTCGCGTGATCAACCGTAACAACCGTCTGAAACGTCTGCTGGATCTGGCTGCGCCAGATATCATCGTACGTAACGAAAAACGTATGCTGCAGGAAGCGGTAGATGCCCTGCTGGATAACGGCCGTCGCGGTCGTGCCATCACCGGCTCTAACAAACGTCCTCTGAAATCTTTGGCCGACATGATCAAAGGTAAGCAGGGTCGTTTCCGTCAGAACCTGCTGGGTAAACGTGTTGACTACTCCGGTCGTTCTGTAATCACCGTAGGTCCATACCTGCGTCTGCATCAGTGCGGTCTGCCGAAGAAAATGGCGCTGGAGCTGTTCAAACCGTTCATCTACGGCAAGCTGGAACTGCGTGGCCTCGCGACCACCATCAAAGCTGCTAAGAAAATGGTTGAGCGTGAAGAAGCTGTCGTTTGGGATATCCTGGACGAAGTTATCCGCGAACACCCGGTACTGCTGAACCGTGCACCAACCCTGCACCGTTTGGGTATCCAGGCATTTGAACCTGTTCTGATCGAAGGTAAAGCTATCCAGCTGCACCCGCTGGTTTGTGCGGCCTATAACGCCGACTTCGATGGTGACCAGATGGCAGTACACGTTCCACTGACGCTTGAAGCTCAGCTGGAAGCGCGTGCGCTGATGATGTCTACCAACAACATCCTGTCCCCAGCGAACGGCGAGCCAATCATCGTTCCTTCTCAGGACGTTGTACTGGGTCTGTACTACATGACCCGTGACTGTGTTAACGCCAAAGGCGAAGGCATGGTGCTGACTGGCCCGAAAGAAGCTGAGCGTATTTATCGCGCTGGCCTGGCCTCTCTGCATGCGCGCGTTAAAGTGCGTATCACCGAATACGAAAAAGATGCTCAGGGTACCTTCGTTGCGAAAACCAGCCTGATCGACACCACCATTGGTCGTGCGATTCTGTGGATGATCGTACCGAAAGGCCTGCCTTTCTCCATCGTCAACCAGGCGCTGGGTAAAAAGGCAATCTCCAAGATGCTGAACACCTGCTACCGTATTCTGGGCCTGAAACCGACCGTTATTTTTGCGGACCAGACGATGTACACCGGCTTTGCTTATGCAGCGCGTTCAGGTGCATCCGTTGGTATCGATGACATGGTCATCCCAGAGAAGAAACACGAGATCATCTCTGAAGCGGAAGCCGAAGTTGCTGAGATCCAGGAGCAGTTCCAGTCTGGTCTGGTTACCGCGGGCGAACGCTATAACAAAGTTATCGATATCTGGGCTGCGGCGAACGATCGTGTATCCAAAGCGATGATGGATAACCTGCAAACCGAAACCGTGATTAACCGTGACGGCGTAGAAGAGCAGCAGGTTTCCTTCAACAGCATCTACATGATGGCCGACTCCGGTGCGCGTGGTTCTGCAGCACAGATTCGTCAGCTAGCCGGTATGCGTGGTCTGATGGCTAAGCCAGATGGCTCCATCATCGAAACGCCAATCACCGCGAACTTCCGTGAAGGTCTGAACGTACTCCAGTACTTCATCTCCACTCACGGTGCTCGTAAAGGTCTGGCGGATACCGCACTGAAAACAGCTAACTCCGGTTACCTGACTCGTCGTCTGGTTGACGTTGCGCAGGATCTGGTTGTGACCGAAGACGACTGTGGCACCCTCGAAGGTATCACCATGACCCCGGTTATCGAGGGTGGTGATGTTAAAGAGCCGCTGCGCGATCGCGTTCTGGGCCGTGTGACTGCTGAAGATATTCTGAAGCCTGGCACTGCGGATATCCTGGTTCCACGCAACACCCTGCTGCACGAACAGTGGTGTGACCTGCTGGAAGCTAACTCTGTTGACAGCGTTAAGGTCCGTTCCGTAGTAGGTTGCGAAACTGACTTCGGCGTATGTGCTCACTGCTACGGTCGCGACCTGGCACGTGGCCACATCATCAACAAAGGTGAAGCTATCGGGGTTATCGCGGCACAGTCCATCGGTGAACCTGGTACACAGCTGACGATGCGTACGTTCCACATCGGTGGTGCGGCATCCCGTTCTGCTGCTGAATCCAGCATTCAGGTTAAGAACAAGGGTAGCATCAAGCTCAGCAACGCTAAGTCGGTTGTGAACTCCAGCGGTAAACTGGTTGTGACCTCCCGTAACACCGAGCTGAAGCTGATCGACGAATTCGGTCGTACCAAAGAGAGCTATAAAGTGCCTTACGGTGCTGTTATGGCGAAAGGTGATGGCGAGCAGGTTGCCGGCGGTGAAACCGTAGCAAACTGGGATCCACACACCATGCCGGTTATCACCGAAGTGAGTGGTTTCATCCGCTTCACCGACATGATCGACGGCCAGACCATTACTCGTCAGACCGACGAGCTGACCGGTCTGTCCTCTCTGGTAGTTCTGGACTCCGCTGAGCGTACTGCTGGTGGTAAAGACCTGCGTCCTGCTCTGAAAATCGTTGATGCTAAAGGCAACGACGTTCTGATCCCTGGCACCGATATGCCGGCTCAGTACTTCCTGCCGGGTAAAGCGATTGTTCAGCTGGAAGATGGTATTCAGATCAGCTCCGGTGACACCCTGGCGCGTATTCCTCAGGAATCCGGCGGTACCAAGGATATTACCGGTGGTCTGCCACGCGTTGCGGACCTGTTCGAAGCCCGTCGTCCGAAAGAGCCTGCGATCCTGGCTGAAATCAGCGGTATCATCTCCTTCGGTAAAGAAACCAAAGGGAAACGTCGCCTGGTTATCACCCCGGTAGACGGTAGCGAGCCGTACGAAGAGATGATTCCTAAGTGGCGTCAGCTTAACGTGTTCGAAGGCGAGCGTGTTGAACGTGGTGACGTTGTTTCCGATGGTCCAGAGTCTCCGCACGACATCCTGCGTCTGCGTGGCGTGTACGCTGTAACTCGTTATATCACTAACGAAGTACAGGACGTTTACCGTCTGCAGGGCGTTAAGATTAACGATAAGCACATCGAAGTTATCGTTCGTCAGATGCTGCGTAAAGCAACCATCGTTAACGCAGGCAGCTCCGACTTCCTGGAAGGCGAGCAGGCTGAATACTCTCGCATTAAGATCGCTAACCGCGAACTGGATGCGAACGGCAAGATCAACGTGACCTACATGCGCGATCTGCTGGGTATCACCAAAGCCTCTCTGGCAACCGAGTCCTTCATCTCCGCGGCATCGTTCCAGGAGACTACTCGAGTGCTGACCGAAGCAGCCGTTGCGGGCAAACGCGACGAACTGCGCGGCCTGAAAGAGAACGTTATCGTGGGTCGTCTGATCCCGGCCGGTACCGGTTATGCGTACCACCAGGATCGTATGCGTCGCCGTGCAGCGGGTGAAATCCCTGCGGCACCTCAGGTGACTGCTGAAGACGCTTCTGCCAGCCTGGCAGAGCTGCTGAACGCAGGCCTGGGCGGTAACGACGAGTAATCGGTCGATACGCCTGAAATAAAAAACCCGCTTCGGCGGGTTTTTTTATGCCTGAAACCGGTAAAAAACAGGTCCTCGATCGTGTTTCAGGACGATTCACCTAGCGAATACAAACAGAATGCAGCTCTGTTTACTTCACTGGAGAATCACAATGTCACGGCTCTTTTTCCTTTTTAGTTTGTTCTGCATGTTCAGCCAAACTGCCTATGGTGAAACTGCTTTTCGCCAGCACCTGCTGGATGAACATGGTTCCCGGCCTCTTGAAATTGCCGTTTGGTATCCGACCGGGCAGACTGGTAATCCAGAACTTGCTGGCGATAATGTTGTGTTTATGGGGACTCGCGCGCTGTTGAATGCCACCCCGGATAATGAAATGCACCCGCTGTTGCTGCTTTCCCATGGATATGGCGGCAACTGGCGCAATCTGAACTGGCTGGCAAGTCTGATGGCCGCTCAGGGCTATATTGTTGCCGCGGTGAATCACCCTGGGACAACATCTGGCAATAAAAATGAGGCTGACGCGCAGCGGCTTTGGCAGCGCCCCCAGGATCTCCGGCGAGTATTGGATGAACTGATTGCCTCGCCAGACATTGCCGGGAAAATCGATCCGCAGCGTATCGCGGCCATCGGGCATTCATTAGGCGGTTGGACGGTGGTGGAACTGGCTGGTGGGCGTTTTGACGCTGACCGGTTCTTGCAGGATTGTAAACTGCATTCAGTCTTGTCTGGCTGTAAACTGCGGCACGCCTTAGGGATAGACCGGCCGGAGTCTGCGGCACCATTGGCGAAAAATGCCCGAGATCCGCGTATCAAGGCCATTGTCTCGCTCGATCTTGGCCTGGCTCGGGGTTTTTCACCCTCCAGCCTGGCGAAAATAGCGATCCCCGTACTGATCATGTCTGCCCAGTCTGACAGCGAAGAGCTTCCTGCCAGTCTCGAGTCTGGCTATCTGGAGCGTTATATTCCTCAAAAACAGCGGCAGGACGTTAGCGTATCGGGGGCTACGCATTTTAGCTTTATGCAATTATGCAAGCCTGGTGCTGCCGAACTTATTGAGGAGGAAAATCCGGGGGAAGGCATTGTCTGTCAGGATGGTGGCTCCGTTAGCAGAGCGGCCATCCATGCTTCTCTTGGCCGTGAGATCGGCGAATTTGTTAATCAGGCACTAGATTTTCATCCGCTAAACGCCGGTAGTCCGTCGGGGTTGACCCGCTAAAGCGGGCAAACTCTTTATTGAAGTGAGATTTTGTTGAGAAGCCTGAGTCCAGCATGATTTGGGTCACCGGGATGCTGGTATTGCGAAGCAATGCCTGAGCGTGCCTGACGCGAAACCCGTTGACCCACTGAGAGACATTGCAGCCGCAGATCTGATTTACGGCCCTCGACAGCTGCCTTGGCGCTATCCCGGATGCTTTTCCGATGAGGCTGAGTGTAATGTCGTGATCAAGAAACAGCTTACCTTCTAAGAGGGTTTTCTCAATATGGTGGTATGCCGCCGTCAGCTCCTCGTCATTGTGCCCCGGTGCAGCGTCTTGCTGAGCGCTAAGCACCTCTGCTGGCGGCGCTATTTTGCCATTAAATACGATAGCTATGCCGATAAACGGCAGTAACAGTGTCTGGGATAACGCCACCAGTATAGGGGCCTGCGCGCCTTCAAAAAAACGGAAATCTACCGCTATTGCTAAATCTACTGCGCCGGAAAAACAAAGAAAACAACCCGCGAAAAAAGTCATTGATGTCGCGGCGTTAGCGTCGTTTATACGGCTGAAAATGAAGGTATCAACGCCCTGCCGAGATATTTTGATCAGGGTGGAGCCATATCCCATAAACAAGAGCATCAGTGCGGCATCTGTCATCTCTGGCGCCGCGAGATTCACGATCAGCGCTAAAACAGGGGCAAGCCAGTAGGCTGCATGTTTTGGCCCACCGCGCTGCCCGGTAAAACTGGTGAAACAGTACCAGGCCAGTGGCGGAAGAGCTATAGCGGCCAGAGACTGGAGCTGGCGCAGAATGATGGCATCAAACGTCCACCGCAGCGCCGAAAGCAGGACCAGGATGACACATCCCGAGAGGAAAATCGCCACATTACGGTATTCTGCATGCCGGGAAAACAGGATCTTCAGCAGCAGAAGAAGGAGAACGGTTAACGTGTAAAAAGGCAGTGGAATTGCGGGCATAGTAATCTCTGAGGATGTAGCTCAAGGCTTTATGCAGTGTTATGCCACAAAAAAAGGAGAAAGGCAGATCGCAACTTTTAGCAGTAGACGTAGGTGAAAAACAAAATGCCCGCGATGCGGACATTTTGTCTGGGCAGGCTGAGCGAGCTTATTTCACCAGCGGCAGGCGGCGATAAAGCTCAATCATGTCGCCGGCCAGATCCTGAATCACCATCGCATTCATCAGGTGGTCCTGAGAGTGGACGGTAATCAGGTTTACCGGCAGCTTGCCGGAGCCTTCATCCAGGCCAATCAGCTGGGTCTGGATTTTATGGGCGTGTTTAACGAATTCGTGTGACTCTTCCATCGCCTTCTCGGCGCCGTCAAAATCACCTTTACGTGCCAGCTGCAGAGCAGTCAGGGCCTGGCTACGTGCGCTGCCGGCGTTGACCAGCAGTTCCATAATAATCGACTCTAAATCTTCCACATCTCACTCCATCATTTTCAGGGCTTTATCAAGCACCACGTCGCCTTTCATCAGGCCGTAATCCATCATGTCGATGACGACGACTTTTTTACCCAGAGGATCGGCAAGGGCCTGAAGTTTGGCCTGCTCGTATTTAACCTGCGGACCGAGCAGAACGATGTCGGCGCGTTCGATGTTCTCTTTAAACTCTGCAACGGGCACAGCCTTGATTGAGACTTCGATACCTTTCTTTTGTGCAGCATCAACCATACGTTGAACCAGAATGCTGGTCGACATACCTGCAGCACAACACAACACGATATTTTTCATAGTTCGCTCTCAATGTCCGAAGGATAGGGGAGATATTCATCCGTCAGGGGGGGTGGCAACAACCGCTTTAACCTGATTGTGTGTCAGGTATCACAAAAGAAACCGCAGAAAACTGAAACCGGTTACATTTTTGCTTTTACCTGCGTAATCAAGACGGCAGTCGTGAAGGCGGAGCGGCGTGAGGAGGTGTCTGTTGCCGCTCCGATCAGGCATACGTGCTGACCGGAGGACAATATTTTATCGGCAGGAAAGCAACAACGCCCGATGGACGTTCTTTCGGGAAATGCCGAAGCTTATCTTTCCCTTTGCAGCTTGTTGCATCAGGGGCGCACGCTTCTTCCCAAAAAGTTATCCCAGTCCTTCCAGACGGGTTGTAAACCCGACTCGCGAAGCACGGCGGCAACTTCCTGCGGCGTTCGTCCATCGTGCGGAGCAAATTGCTCGAGTTCAGGGTGATTATCGGCATAGCCGCCGGGCTGAGTCTTTGAAAATGCGCTGACGTTATTGATTGCCAGCGGGATCATGTGGTCGCGGAACCACGGCGATTCTCGGGTCGAAAGCGACAGCTCCACGTCCGGCGCAAGCAGGCGAAACGCGCAAATGACCTGGACCAGCTGCTGTTCGGTCATGATTGATGCGGGCTCTACGCCGCCGGTGCAGGGGCGCAGCCGTGGGAAGGAGATCGAGTAGCGGCTTTGCCAGTAGCGCTGCTGCAGCCAGAGCAGATGTTCAGCCACCATAAAACAGTCAGTACGCCAGCTGTCCGACAGGCCAATCAGCGCGCCCAGCCCAATTTTATCAATGCCCGCACGCCCCAGCCTGTCGGGTGTTTCCAGTCGCCAGAAGAAATCCTGCTTGTTGCCTTTCAGGTGGTGCTGCGCGTAGGTCGCCGGATGATAGGTTTCCTGATAAACCATCACGCCATCGAGCCCGAGGGTTTTTAGCTCCGCATACTCATGCTCGTCGAGCGGCTGAACCTCCATCTGCAGGGAACTAAAGCGGCTGCGGATGGCCGGAAGATGCTGGCGGAAATAGTCCATGCCGACTTTGGTCTGATGTTCTCCGGTGACCAGCAAAAGATGTTCAAAGCCGAGCGCCCGGATAGCCGCACATTCACGCTCAATTTCTGCTTCATCAAGCGTTTTGCGTTTCAGCTTGTTGCTCATGGAAAAGCCGCAGTAGGTGCAGTCGTTAGCGCACAGGTTGGAGAGGTAGAGCGGCACGTAAAAACTCACGGTGTTGCCGAAGCGCTGGCGCGTCAGCTGCTGCGCTCGCTGAGCGAGGGGTTCCAGATAGCGGCTGGCGGCGGGGGAGAGCAAAGCCATCAAATCCTCTCGCGTCAGGCGAGGGGAGTTAATCGCTCGTTCTACATCTGCAGGGGTTTTACCGTTAATTCTCAGGGTGAGATCGTCCCAGTCCAGCTGCCGCCAACGATCGGTAAAGGTTTCCGTCATCAGGCATTCTCCTCGCTAAATTGCAGGAAGCTGGTTAGCGGGCTTGAGGCTTGCGCCTGCTGGTGGCGTGAACCTAAGCCGGCCTGAGCCGCCAGGCTTCCGGCCTCGACGGCCAGACGGAAAGCCTGGGCCATCTGCACAGGATTGTGGGCGACGGCTATTGCGGTATTCACCAGCACGGCCGAGGCGCCCATCTCTAACGCTTCTGCTGCGTGGCTTGGGGCACCAATCCCCGCATCTACCACCACCGGCACACGAGATTGCTCAATGATTATCTCCAGCAGAGCACGGGTTTGCAGGCCCTGGTTTGAACCGATAGGCGCCCCCAGCGGCATCACCGCCGCACAGCCCGCTTCTTCCAGACGTTTACACAACACCGGATCGGCACCGCAGTAGGGCAGCACGACAAACCCCTGTTTCACCAGGGTTTCAGCGGCTTTCAGCGTTTCAATGGGGTCGGGCAGCAGATAGCGGACATCGGGGTGTATCTCCAGCTTCACCCAGTTTGTGCCGAGCGCTTCACGAGCAAGCCGGGCGGCAAAAATAGCTTCTTCGGCGGTTTTAGCGCCGGAGGTATTTGGCAGCAGATGTACGCCAGCCTGCTGAAGCGGGAGAAGGATGTCATCGCTATGCCCGCGCAAATCCACGCGTTTCATCGCCATGGTGACCAGCTGTGAGCCGGAAGCGCGAATCGCGTCGATCATCACCTGGCTGGAGGAAAATTTCCCGGTGCCGGTAAACAGGCGTGAGGAAAAGGTTTTATCGGCAATCTGTAACATATCAGCCTCCGGCAATAGCCTGAAAAAGCAGAATGGTGTCCCCCTCGCACAGCAGATAGCTACTCCACTGTTCGCGCGGGATAATGGTTTGGTTAACGGCAAGCGCAGCGCCCGCTTTTCCCTGCTCAAGCTGGGCCAGCAGAGCGGAAAGCGTTGTGCCTTCAGTACATTCCAGAGGCTCATCGTTAAACTGAATGCGCATTTCGACCTCCGCAGACCGGGCAGTTAGCCGATTTTTGCATCGCCAGCGTGCGCCAGCTGTGCTGTCGGGCGTCAAACAGACGTAGAGAGCCGGTAGCCGGTGCCATGCCGGCGAGGACTTTGATGGCCTCCAGCGCCTGAAGCGTGCCCATTACGCCAACGACCGGGCCGATGATGCCGGAGCTTCGGCAGTTACGTTCTGGTTCACTCTCGTCAGGCCAGACGCAGCGGTAGCAGCCGTGCTGCCAGGGCGGCATCAGGACCATCATCTGCCCGCCAAAGCCGACGGCGCTGGCACTGATAAGCGGAGTATTTGCGGCCACGCAGGCGGCATTCACCGCCTGGCGGGTTGCCATATTGTCGCTGCAATCCAGTACCACATCGGCGTCGTTTACGGCCTTCACCAGCGAAGTACCCGTCAACCTTTCTGCCAGCGGAACAATTTTTACGCCCGGATTCAGGCGCTGCAGATGCTGTTGGGCGGAGAGCGATTTAGGGCGCTCAATATCTTCAGAAGTGAATAAGATCTGGCGCTGGAGGTTGCTGATATGCACCTTGTCATCGTCCGCGACGATAAGCTTGCCGACGCCTGCGGCGGCGAGATACAGGGCAGCAGGCGACCCTAATCCGCCAAGGCCGACGATCAGCGCCGTGCTGGACAGCAGCTTTTCCTGCCCTTCAATGGCCACATCTTCCAGCAGCAGCTGGCGGCTGTAGCGCATAAAATCTGCGTCATTCATCGCCAGTGCCTGCCAGTTCAAGTAATTTCGCCGTTGCAGCACGCCAGTCCGGGGCCTGAGTAATCGCGCTGACGACGGCAACGCTGCCTACCCCTGTCGCTAAAACGGCAGGGACACGATCGAGGCTTATCCCGCCGATGGCCACGGTGGAATAGTCACCCAGCGTCTGAATATGTTCAGCCAGCTTGTTCAGCCCCTGCGGGGAAGAGGGCATCTGCTTGGTTTGGGTGGGGAAGACATGGCCCAGGGCGATGTAGGACGGGTTAGCGCTTAAAGCGCGATCCATCTCCATATTGTCGTGGGTTGAAAGCCCCAGACGAAGCCCGGCCTCGCTTATCGCCGCGAGGTTAGCCACGTCCATATCTTCCTGACCGAGATGAACGCCATAGGCGCCGTGTTTGATAGCCAGTCGCCAGTAGTCGTTGATGAACAGGCGGGCGTTGTAGCGCTTACCCAGCGCAATGGCTGCGACAACGTCGGCTTCAACCTCTTCATCGCGCTTGTCTTTAATGCGGAGTTGAATCGTTTTGACGCCCGTGCCCAGCAGACGCTCGATCCATTCAACGCTGTCGACAACCGGGTAAAGGCCAAGCCTGCGTGACGTGGCGGGAAAAGTGAGTGTTAACATTATGCTTTCTCCTTTCTGAGATAAATTTCACCGCCTCGCGCACGGAAGTGCTGGGACATATCCTCCATCCCTGCGTCTATCGCCTGTTTTGCTGCGTAGTCGCGTACTTCCTGGGTGATTTTCATCGAGCAAAATTTGGGGCCGCACATGGAGCAGAAGTGGGCAACCTTGCCGGATTCCTGCGGCAGGGTTTCATCGTGGTAAGCGCGAGCGGTGAAGGGGTCGAGCGCCAGGTTGAACTGGTCTTCCCAGCGGAATTCAAAGCGCGCTTTGGACATCGCATTGTCGCGGATTTGCGCTCCCGGATGGCCTTTGGCCAGGTCCGCGGCGTGGGCGGCAATCTTGTAGGTAATCAGTCCCTGCTTAACGTCCTCTTTGTTCGGCAGGCCGAGGTGTTCCTTCGGCGTCACGTAGCAGAGCATCGCGCAGCCGAACCAGCCAATCATGGCCGCACCAATACCGGAGGTGAAGTGGTCATAGCCTGGAGCAATATCGGTCGTCAGCGGGCCAAGGGTATAGAAAGGCGCTTCGTGGCAGTGCTCCAGCTCTTCGGTCATGTTGCGGCGAATCATCTGCATCGGCACGTGTCCCGGGCCCTCAATCATCACCTGAACGTCGTATTCCCAGGCGATTTTGGTCAGCTCGCCAAGAGTATGCAGTTCTGCAAACTGCGCTTCATCGTTGGCATCCTGTATTGAGCCGGGACGCAAACCATCTCCCAGAGAAAGTGAAACGTCGTAGGCGGCGCAAATCTCGCAGATTTCACGGAAGTGCTGGTACAGGAAATTCTCCTGATGGTGGGACAGGCACCACTTCGCCATAATTGACCCGCCGCGCGATACGATGCCGGTCAGGCGTTTTGCGGTCATTGGCACGTAGCGCAGCAGCACGCCAGCATGAATGGTGAAGTAGTCCACGCCTTGCTCCGCCTGCTCCAGCAGCGTGTCGCGGAACATCTCCCAGTTCAGATCTTCGGCGATGCCGTTTACCTTCTCCAGCGCCTGGTAGATGGGCACCGTCCCGATGGGTACCGGGCTGTTTCGCAGGATCCATTCCCGCGTTTCGTGAATATAGCGGCCGGTAGAGAGATCCATAACCGTATCCGCGCCCCAGCGAGTGGCCCATACCAGCTTCTCCACCTCCTCTTCAATGGAGGAGGTGACCGCCGAGTTGCCGATATTGGCGTTCACCTTCACCAGGAAGTTGCGTCCGATAATCATCGGCTCAGATTCCGGGTGATTAATATTGGCCGGGATAATTGCCCGCCCGGCGGCGACTTCATCACGAACAAACTCGGGCGTAATGTTCTCCGGCAGCCTTGCACCAAAACCTTCGCCAGCATGCTGGTGGCGCAGGACTTCATCCCGGATGCGCTCGCACCCCATATTTTCGCGAATGGCGATGAACTCCATCTCCGGCGTAACGATCCCTTTGCGGGCGTAATGCAGCTGAGTAACACATTTTCCCACTGCCGCCCGGCGCGGGGCTAACTGCGTTTCAAAGCGCAATTCGTCCAGGCCTTCGTCCGCCAGGCGCGCTTTTGTATAAGCAGAGCTACGTAGATCCAGCGTTTCGCTGTCCTGGCGTTCGGCAATCCATGCGCTGCGCAGAGGAGAGAGTCCGCTTAACACATTAATTGCGATTGCTGGGTCACCATAAGGGCCGGAAGTATCGTAGACGGGAACAGCGTCGTTCGGCTGATACTGGGGCTTGTCTTTACTGCCGCCGGTAAGCGTCGGGCTTAGCTGAATTTCGCGCATAGGTACGCGAATATCTTCACGAGTGCCGGTCAGGTAGATGCGAAGAGAATTGGGGAAGGCAGTACCTTCAAGCGTATTGATAAAATGTTGAGCGGCGGCACGCTGTTCGCGGCGGCCAGCTTTTTTTTCAGATGCAGACATAGCTCATTCCAGGTTTGATCAGGATATGGCTTGTCAGGACAACGGAAGGAGTAATGGATATGGGCCGCCCGCAAGCGGGTGCACCAAAGACAAAATTACTCTTGTTCCCTTCGCAGGTTCTAACCTGATCAGGTTCCGCGGATCCCGAATTAACGGTCTCAGCCGGTGCATCACGCACTCGGCACTCCGACAAGAATGATCCCACCTCGCGGCGGGAAAGTTGTAAATTACTCGTTAATAGCTAACAACTCAAGCTGGACTTGTCAGCCCGGCAGGATCGCTGGCGCTGCCGTCCAGGTTGTTATCGATAGCCAGAAGGACTAGCTTATCCTCGAGGGTGAAGCGGGACTCAAGGCACTCTCCTATCTCCGATAACGCCTGCTGAAATTCGACCCAGCTATCGCGGTCGATGGCGTTTTCGAGGTGTGAGTCGTAGAGATCCATTATCTGTTGGGTATTTGCTTCCAGTTGAGGGTAAAGCTGTGCCGCGCTAAGCAGCGGGCTGCCTCCTTCCAGGTTGCTGATAATGCGCTCGTAAATACTAAAATGACCGGAAGAGAGGTAATCCACCAGGCCATGACAGAAATTATCTAACGCTTTTTCGTCAAGCGCGGTATGCGATTCCTTGTTAGGCTTGATCCCGACCATGTTGTAATAGGCAACCAACAGGTGTTTACGAGCCTGAAGCCACTGGTCAACTAACTCATTACTACCACCAACGCGCTCAGTCAGATTGGCTAACTGGTTCAGCATGATTGAGACTCCGTGAGTTAAAAGATTGAACGCAAACTAACCCAAAAAAGTAAAAACTAATTGTTTATATCAGTGAACACGGGGATGTGCACCAGGTTATGGAACGTGTTATTCAAAACTTAGATCATGGTTGGTGGATCGTCAGCCATGAACAGAAAATATGGTTGCCGCAGGGGGAGTTACCTCACGGCAGCGCCGCCGAATTTCAGCTTATGGGCAGCCGCGCCCTGGGCATTGGAGAGTGGGAAGGCGAACCGGTATGGCTGATAAGAGAGAACCGTCGCGCGGACATGGGCTCGCTGCGCCAGCTGCTGGATCGTGATGTTGGTCTGTTTCAACTGGCCGGCAGGGGCGTTCAGCTGGCAGAGTTTTACCGGTCGCATAAGTATTGCGGCTATTGCGGCCATGAAATGCACTTCAGCAAAACCGAGTGGGCGTTGCTCTGCGGCCACTGCCGCGAACGCTATTACCCGCAAATTGCCCCCTGCGTTATCGTCGCCATCCGCAAAGACGATCATATCCTGCTGGCTCAGCACACGCGCCACCGCAACGGTATCTATACCGTGCTGGCCGGGTTTGTTGAAGTGGGCGAAACGCTGGAGCAGGCCGTAGCTCGCGAAGTCATGGAAGAGAGCAGCATCCAGGTGAAAAACCTGCGCTACGTGACCTCCCAGCCCTGGCCGTTCCCGCAGTCGCTGATGACCGCATTTATGGCGGATTACCACAGCGGTGAAATCAACATTGACCCGAAAGAGCTGCTGGATGCCGGCTGGTACCGCTATGACCAGCTGCCGCTCTTGCCGCCGCCGGGCACCGTGGCGCGTCGCCTGATCGAAGATACCGTCGCC
Organism: Cedecea lapagei; assembly: GCF_900635955.1. Lineage (GTDB taxonomy): Bacteria > Pseudomonadota > Gammaproteobacteria > Enterobacterales > Enterobacteriaceae > Cedecea > Cedecea lapagei. Next base: position 4,361,799 of record NZ_LR134201.1, on the reverse strand, counting down.
CTGTGTCGCGCGGACTATGAGTGATAAACTGCCGGGATACAGCTAAAGGAAAGGTAAAAATGACTGAACTGAAGAACGATCGTTACCTGCGCGCCCTGCAGCGCTTGCCGGTAGATGTCACCCCGGTGTGGATGATGCGCCAGGCCGGGCGTTATTTGCCGGAATATAAGGCAACGCGCGCCCAGGCTGGCGATTTTATGTCGCTGTGCAAAAACGCCGAGCTGGCCTGCGAAGTCACCCTGCAGCCGCTGCGCCGCTATGCGCTTGATGCGGCGATCCTCTTTTCGGACATTCTGACCATTCCGGACGCGATGGGGCTTGGGCTCTATTTCGAAGCCGGTGAGGGCCCGCGCTTTAGCTCTCCAATTAAAAGCCGCGCCGACGTTGAAAAGCTGCCTATCCCGGACCCGGAAGGCGAGCTTGCTTATGTGATGAACGCGGTGCGCACCATTCGCCGTGAGCTGAAAGGCGAAGTACCGCTTATCGGCTTCTCCGGCAGCCCGTGGACGCTGGCCACCTATATGGTGGAAGGCGGCAGCAGCAAAGCGTTTACCGTGATTAAGAAAATGATGTTTGCCGACCCGAAGGCGCTGCATCTGCTGCTGGATAAGCTGGCTCAGAGCGTGACGCTCTACCTGAATGCGCAAATTCGTGCGGGCGCTCAGTCGGTGATGATCTTCGATACCTGGGGCGGCGTACTGAGCGGGCGTGATTACAAAGAATTTTCGCTTTATTACATGCACAAAATCGTCGACGGCCTGCAGCGTGAAAACGAAGGTCGCCGTGTGCCGGTGACGCTGTTCACCAAAGGTGGCGGTCAGTGGCTGGAGGCCATCGCGGAAACCGGCTGCGACGCGCTGGGTCTCGACTGGACGACGGATATTGCCGACGCTCGCCGTCGCGTAGGCCACAAAGTTGCCCTGCAGGGCAATATGGACCCTTCCATGCTTTATGCGCCGCCTGCGCGTATTGAAGAGGAGGTTGCCACTATTCTGGCCGGCTTCGGGCAAGGTGAAGGGCATGTCTTCAACCTTGGCCACGGTATCCATCAGGATGTGCCGCCGGAGCACGCAGGTGTCTTTATCGAAGCGGTTCACCGCTTGTCTGCGCCATACCACCGTTCTTAAGGGAGAAGAGAGATGGATCTCGCGATATTACGAGAGCAGCAATTAGATCTGGCCTCAAAGGTGATCCGTGAGGATCGCCTTCAGCAGGATCCACCGCGTTTGATCGCCGGAGCCGATGTCGGTTTTGAGCAGGGTGGGGAAGTCACCCGTGCGGCTATCGTTTTATTGAGCTATCCGTCTCTTGAGCTGGTTGAATATCAGGTGGCAAGGATCGCCACCACGATGCCTTATATCCCCGGCTTTTTATCTTTCCGTGAGTATCCAGCCCTGCTTGAAGCCTGGGGCATGCTGTCGCAGGGGCCAGATTTGGTGTTTGTTGATGGTCATGGCATCTCTCATCCCCGTCGTTTAGGCGTTGCCAGCCATTTTGGCCTGCTGGTGGACGTGCCAACCATCGGCGTGGCGAAAAAGCGGCTTTGCGGGAAGTTTGAGCCGCTGGATGATGAGCCGGGCTCTTGTGCGCCGTTGATGGATAAGGGCGAACAGCTGGCATGGGTCTGGCGCAGTAAAAAACGCTGCAATCCGCTGTTTGTTTCCACCGGGCACCGCGTGAGCCTCGACAGCGCGTTGAAGTGGGTTGAGCGCTGTATGTCAGGCTACCGTCTACCGGAGCCGACCCGCTGGGCCGATGCGGTTGCCTCCGGGCGCCCGGCCTTTAAGCGCCTGCAAGCAATTGGCAGGTGATTCAGGTAAACTGCCGCTAATTTTTCGTCTTTGAGACATCGTCATGTTACAGAACCCCATTCATTTACGCCTGGAGAAGCTTGAAAGCTGGCAGCACGTCACCTTCATGGCCTCTTTGTGCGAGCGTATGTACCCTAACTACGCCATGTTTTGTCAGCAAACCGGCTTTGGTGATGCCCAGCTTTACCGCAAAATCCTCGACCTGATCTGGGAAACCCAGACGGTAAAAGATGCGAAAGTGAACTTTGACAGCCAACTCGAGAAACTTGAAGAGGCAATTCCTGTCGCTGACGACTATGATATCTACGGTGTCTATCCGGCGATTGATGCCTGCGTGGCGCTGAGTGAGCTGATCCACTCTCGTCTCTCGGGTGAAACGCTGGAGCATGCAATCGAAGTCAGTAAATGTTCAATCACTTCGGTGGCGATGCTGGAAATGACTCAGGCTGGTCGTGAAATGACCGATGAGGAGTTGCGAGCAAACCCGGCGGTAGAAGAAGAGTGGGACATTCAGTGGGAGATTTTCCGGCTACTGGCGGAGTGCGAAGAACGCGATATTGAGCTCATTAAAGGGCTTCGTGCTGACCTCCGTGAGGCCGGCGTCAGTAATATCGGTATAAATTTGCAGCAATAAGACAGCAAAACGTGACATACAGTCTGATTTGTCCTCCCTGGAGGCTTCCAATTAACCCCCCGTCTGGTCTACATTTGTGGGGCGAATAAAAGTGGCTATCGGTGCGTGTATGCAGGAGAGTGCTTTTTAGGCATTTCCGTCGCACTCGATGCTTAGCAAGCGATAAACACATTGTAAGGATAACTTATGAACAAGACTCAACTGATTGATGTAATTGCTGACAAGGCTGACCTGTCTAAAGCACAGGCTAAAGCTGCTCTGGAATCCACTCTGGCTGCAATTACTGAGTCTCTGAAAGAAGGTGATGCTGTACAACTGGTTGGTTTCGGTACCTTCAAAGTGAACCACCGTGCTGAGCGCACTGGCCGCAACCCGCAGACCGGTAAAGAAATCAAAATTGCTGCTGCTAACGTGCCGGCATTTGTTTCTGGTAAAGCACTGAAAGACGCGGTTAAGTAAGTTAACGCGTGTCAGTGAACAGTTTTAACAGAGGGGCGTTTACGCCCCTTTTGTCCGTCTGGCGTCCCTTGCTGGCGCTGGCGGGTGCAATAGTGCTCACGGCATGCAGCAGTAATAAACTCCCTCCTTTTACCGCCACCGGCTATGTCGCCGACCAGGGCGTGGTGCGCATCTGGCGTAAAGACAATGCCGATGAATCCACCCACATACTTACCGCCTTTAGTCCATGGCGACACGGCGCCACTACCACCGGTGAATACCGCTGGCAGGGCGACAAACTGACCTTCATTGAACTCAATATCCAGAGCAAGCAGCCGGAGCATGTCAAAGTTCGTTTTGACGACCACGGCGAGCTGAGCTTTATGCAGCGTGAAGTTAACAATCAGAAGCAGCAGCTCTCTAACGATCAGGTTGCTTTATACCAGTTCAACGCCAACCGCATTCGGGAGACCAGCGAGGCTCTGCGCATAGGTCACGTTGTGCTGCGTCAGGGGCGCTGGCACCTGAACGGCACGGTTACCACCTGCGAAGGTGAAACCTTATCGCCTAAGCTTGATAGCGCCTCACTGAAGCATATTGAACAGCGTCAGAGGAACTCCTCCCTTGAAGTCAGCATTGCATGGCTGGAAGCACCGGAAGGTTCACAGCTCTTGCTGGTGGCGAACCAGGACTTCTGCAGCTGGCAGCCTAAGCCTGGCGAATTCTAGGCAGAAAAAAACCGCCACGTGGGCGGTTTAGTGTGTAGTGTCGATATATTACTTCGCGTTTTCACGCGCAATGGCGCGATAACCGATATCCGAGCGGCTAAAGCTGCCATCCCAGTGAATATCTTTTTTCAGTTCCAGCGCGCGCTGTTGAGCTTTGGCAACCGTCTCACCCAGCGCAGTTACGCACAACACTCGCCCGCCGTTGGTGAGTACACGATCATCTTCGCTGAGCTTAGTGCCGGCATGGAAGACCTTGCCGTCGGTCACTTCTTCCAGCGGCAGGCCGTGGATAACGTCGCCGTTGCGGTAATCTGCCGGATAACCGCCCGCCGCCAGCACGATGCCCAGCGCCGGACGCTCGTCCCACTTAGAGTCTTTCTCATCCAGTTTGCCGTCACAGGCGGCGAGGCACAGCTCGACCAGATCTGACTGCATACGCAGCATGATGGGCTGAGTTTCCGGATCGCCGAAGCGGCAGTTGAACTCAATCACCTTCGGGTTACCCTGCTTATCGATCATCAGACCGGCGTACAGGAAACCGGTATAGGTGTTTCCTTCGGCTGCCATGCCGTGCACGGTCGGCCAGATTACGCGTTCCATAGTGCGCTGATGCACTTCGTCAGTCACCACCGGGGCCGGGGAGTAGGCTCCCATCCCACCTGTGTTAGGGCCAGTATCGCCGTCGCCAACGCGCTTATGATCCTGGCTGGTGGCCATAGGCAGGACGTGCTCACCGTCTACCATCACAATAAAGCTGGCTTCTTCGCCGTCGAGGAACTCTTCGATAACAATGCGGTGTCCCGCATCGCCAAACGCATTCCCGGCCAGCATGTCGTTTACCGCGGCCTCTGCTTCTTCCAGCGTCATTGCCACGATAACGCCTTTCCCTGCGGCCAGGCCGTCAGCTTTGATAACGATTGGCGCGCCTTTCTTACGCAGGTAGGCCAGCGCAGGCTCAACTTCGGTAAAGTTCTGGTATTCCGCCGTCGGAATGTTGTGACGAGCCAGGAAATCCTTGGTAAATGCCTTCGAGCCTTCCAGCTGCGCGGCACCTTCGGTTGGCCCGAAGATCTTCAGGCCAGCGGCACGGAATGCATCCACTACGCCAATGACCAGCGGCGCTTCAGGCCCGACGATGGTTAAATCAATTTTTTCATTCTGCGCAAAACTCAGCAGGGCTGGAATATCCGTGGCGCTGATAGCTACATTCTGCAGAGCTGGTTCCAGCGCGGTGCCCGCGTTGCCCGGCGCAACAAATACGGTGCGCACTAAAGGAGACTGAGCCGCTTTCCAGGCCAACGCGTGTTCGCGCCCGCCGTTACCAATAACTAAAACTTTCATCTGTAAACGCTCCGGTAATTAATGGCGGAAGTGGCGCATATCGGTGAAGATCATCGCGATCCCGTGCTCGTCGGCGGCGGCAATGACCTCGTCATCACGAATAGAGCCGCCCGGTTGGATAACGCAGCTCACGCCAGCTTCAGCTGCGGCATCAATCCCATCGCGGAACGGGAAGAAGGCATCAGACGCCATGGCGGAACCTTTCACTTCCAGACCTTCATCGCTGGCCTTGATGCCGGCAATTTTGGCGGAGTAAACGCGGCTCATCTGGCCAGCGCCTATACCAATGGTCATATTGTCACGGGCATAAACGATGGCGTTGGATTTAACGAACTTCGCTACCTTCCAGCAGAACAGCACGTCATGCAGTTCTTGCTCCGTTGGCTGGCGTTTAGTGACAACGCGCAGATCGCCTGCGGTCACCATACCCAGATCGCGATCCTGAACCAGCAGGCCGCCGTTCACACGTTTAAAGTCGAGGCCAGCCGTGCGTTTCTGCCATTGGCCGCAAACCAGAACGCGTACGTTCTGCTTGGCTGCGGTTATCTTCAGCGCTTCTTCGCTGGCGGAAGGGGCGATGATCACTTCGACAAACTGGCGGGAAATAATGGCCTGTGCGGTTTCAGCATCCAGTTCACGGTTGAAAGCGATGATGCCGCCGAAGGCAGACGTTGGATCGGTTTTATAAGCCAGGTTATAGGCTTCGAGCACGGAACCGCTGACGGCGACGCCGCAAGGGTTGGCATGCTTAACGATAACGCAGGCAGGTTCGTCGAACTCTTTCACACACTCCAGCGCAGCGTCGGTATCCGCGATGTTGTTATAGGAGAGCGCTTTGCCCTGAACCTGGGTAGCGGTAGCCACGGACGCTTCTTTAATTTCTTCTTCTATATAGAAGGCGGCCTGCTGGTGGCTGTTTTCGCCATAGCGCATATCCTGCTTCTTAATAAAGTTCAGGTTCAGCGTGCGCGGGAATCGCCCGGCAGGATCTTTGCTCTCGCCGTGATAAGCAGGCACCAGGCTACCGAAGTAGTTAGCGATCATGCTGTCGTAGGCGGCGGTATGCTCAAAAGCTTTAATAGCCAGATCGAAGCGGGTTTCCAGCGTCAGGGATCCTTCATTAGCATCCAGCTCTTTAACGATCGCCTGGTAGTCACTGCTTTTTACTACGATCGCCACATCTTTATGGTTCTTGGCCGCGGAGCGAACCATGGTTGGGCCGCCGATATCGATATTCTCGACCGCATCTTCTAAAGAGCAGCCTTCGCGGGCAACGGTCTGGGCAAACGGATAAAGGTTAACGACGACCATATCAATAGGAGAGATGGCGTGCTCCGCCATAATCCCGTCGTCCTGGCCACGGCGACCCAGAATGCCGCCGTGAACTTTCGGATGCAGCGTTTTGACACGTCCGTCCATCATCTCCGGGAAACCGGTGTAGTCGGAGACTTCGGTTACCGGCAGGTTTGCTTCAGCCAGCAGGCGGGCGGTTCCGCCGGTGGACAGCAGCTCCACTCCACGCTGGGAGAGGGCCTGAGCGAATTCGACGATACCGGCTTTATCAGAAACACTGAGCAGAGCGCGGCGGACTGGACGACGTTGTTGCATGGTAAATCCCTGGATTTCACGATTACAGAGAGCGTTAGATGAATTTTCCATCGAAAAACTCATCTAACACACCCGCCGGGGCACCTTTGTTAAGCGCGAGCATTTTAACGAAAACGTTTGCGCAACGCTCGCACATTTTCACTTTTTCGCATCATTGTGGATAAGTCTGTGTGTAAAAAGGTATAAGGCGGGGTTTTGCTGTGGAATGCAGCAGTCAGTCATTTTTCTGTCATTTTAGTGTTGCAGCGCCGGGAGAACTCCCTATAATGCGCCTCCATCGACACGGAACATGTGAACAACATCACAGAGTAACGGCGGCGATGAGAGTGAAAAATCCTGAAATTAAGGGTTGACTCTGAAAGAGGAAAGCGTAATATACGCCACCTCGAGTTAGCAAGCGAAAGCGCGTAACTCACTGCTCTTTAACAATTTATCAGACAATCTGTGTGGGCACTCGCAGGATTGATATCTCAGCATCTTCGGATGCAAACAAATATCAAGTCTTGAAGAGTGACTACTGATTTTATAAACAGTTTTAATTCTTTGAGCATCAAACACTTTTAAATTGAAGAGTTTGATCATGGCTCAGATTGAACGCTGGCGGCAGGCCTAACACATGCAAGTCGAGCGGTAGCACGGGGAGCTTGCTCCTGGGTGACGAGCGGCGGACGGGTGAGTAATGTCTGGGGATCTGCCTGATGGAGGGGGATAACTACTGGAAACGGTAGCTAATACCGCATAACGTCGCAAGACCAAAGAGGGGGACCTTCGGGCCTCTTGCCATCAGATGAACCCAGATGGGATTAGCTAGTAGGTGGGGTAACGGCTCACCTAGGCGACGATCCCTAGCTGGTCTGAGAGGATGACCAGCCACACTGGAACTGAGACACGGTCCAGACTCCTACGGGAGGCAGCAGTGGGGAATATTGCACAATGGGCGCAAGCCTGATGCAGCCATGCCGCGTGTATGAAGAAGGCCTTCGGGTTGTAAAGTACTTTCAGCGAGGAGGAAGGCGATAAGGTTAATAACCTTGTCGATTGACGTTACTCGCAGAAGAAGCACCGGCTAACTCCGTGCCAGCAGCCGCGGTAATACGGAGGGTGCAAGCGTTAATCGGAATTACTGGGCGTAAAGCGCACGCAGGCGGTTTGTTAAGTCGGATGTGAAATCCCCGGGCTCAACCTGGGAACTGCATTCGAAACTGGCAAGCTTGAGTCTTGTAGAGGGGGGTAGAATTCCAGGTGTAGCGGTGAAATGCGTAGAGATCTGGAGGAATACCGGTGGCGAAGGCGGCCCCCTGGACAAAGACTGACGCTCAGGTGCGAAAGCGTGGGGAGCAAACAGGATTAGATACCCTGGTAGTCCACGCCGTAAACGATGTCGACTTGGAGGTTGTGCCCTTGAGGCGTGGCTTCCGGAGCTAACGCGTTAAGTCGACCGCCTGGGGAGTACGGCCGCAAGGTTAAAACTCAAATGAATTGACGGGGGCCCGCACAAGCGGTGGAGCATGTGGTTTAATTCGATGCAACGCGAAGAACCTTACCTACTCTTGACATCCAGAGAACTTAGCAGAGATGCTTTGGTGCCTTCGGGAACTCTGAGACAGGTGCTGCATGGCTGTCGTCAGCTCGTGTTGTGAAATGTTGGGTTAAGTCCCGCAACGAGCGCAACCCTTATCCTTTGTTGCCAGCGGTTCGGCCGGGAACTCAAAGGAGACTGCCAGTGATAAACTGGAGGAAGGTGGGGATGACGTCAAGTCATCATGGCCCTTACGAGTAGGGCTACACACGTGCTACAATGGCGCATACAAAGAGAAGCGACCTCGCGAGAGCAAGCGGACCTCATAAAGTGCGTCGTAGTCCGGATTGGAGTCTGCAACTCGACTCCATGAAGTCGGAATCGCTAGTAATCGTAGATCAGAATGCTACGGTGAATACGTTCCCGGGCCTTGTACACACCGCCCGTCACACCATGGGAGTGGGTTGCAAAAGAAGTAGGTAGCTTAACCTTCGGGAGGGCGCTTACCACTTTGTGATTCATGACTGGGGTGAAGTCGTAACAAGGTAACCGTAGGGGAACCTGCGGTTGGATCACCTCCTTACCTAATAGATACAACCCGCGTAGTGCTCACACAGATTGTCTGATAGATGTAGAGAAGCAAGGCGTCTTGCGATTGAGACTTCAGTGTCCCCTTCGTCTAGAGGCCCAGGACACCGCCCTTTCACGGCGGTAACAGGGGTTCGAATCCCCTAGGGGACGCCACTTGCTGGTATGTAAGTGAAAGTTGCGTGCCGTTATATCTCAAAGCTGACTTGAAAGAGTCATGTTTGAGATATTTGCTCTTTAACAATCCGGAACAAGCTGAAAATTGAAACGACATGTCGTCTCATTCCTCCGTAATAAGGAATGGGGTTAAGACATGTTCGAGTCTCTCAAATTTTCATAATCTGAAGTGAAACATCTTCGGGTTGTGAGGTTAAGCGACTAAGCGTACACGGTGGATGCCCTGGCAGTCAGAGGCGATGAAGGACGTGCTAATCTGCGATAAGCGTCGGTAAGGTGATATGAACCGTTATAGCCGGCGATTTCCGAATGGGGAAACCCAGTGTGATTCGTCACACTATCGTTAAGTGAATACATAGCTTAACGAAGCGAACCGGGGGAACTGAAACATCTAAGTACCCCGAGGAAAAGAAATCAACCGAGATTCCCCCAGTAGCGGCGAGCGAACGGGGAGCAGCCCAGAACCTGAATCAGTTTGTGTGTTAGTGGAAGCGTCTGGAAAGTCGCAGGGTACAGGGTGATACTCCCGTACACTAAAATGCACATTCTGTGAGTTCGAAGAGTAGGGCGGGACACGTGGTATCCTGTCTGAATATGGGGGGGACCATCCTCCAAGGCTAAATACTCCTGACTGACCGATAGTGAACCAGTACCGTGAGGGAAAGGCGAAAAGAACCCCGGCGAGGGGAGTGAAAAAGAACCTGAAACCGTGTACGTACAAGCAGTGGGAGCCTCATTTATGGGGTGACTGCGTACCTTTTGTATAATGGGTCAGCGACTTATATTCTGTAGCAAGGTTAACCGTATAGGGGAGCCGCAGGGAAACCGAGTCTTAACTGGGCGTTAAGTTGCAGGGTATAGACCCGAAACCCGGTGATCTAGCCATGGGCAGGTTGAAGGTTGGGTAACACTAACTGGAGGACCGAACCGACTAATGTTGAAAAATTAGCGGATGACTTGTGGCTGGGGGTGAAAGGCCAATCAAACCGGGAGATAGCTGGTTCTCCCCGAAAGCTATTTAGGTAGCGCCTCGTGAACTCATCTTCGGGGGTAGAGCACTGTTTCGGCTAGGGGGCCATCCCGGCTTACCAACCCGATGCAAACTACGAATACCGAAGAATGTTATCACGGGAGACACACGGCGGGTGCTAACGTCCGTCGTGAAGAGGGAAACAACCCAGACCGCCAGCTAAGGTCCCAAAGTCATGGTTAAGTGGGAAACGATGTGGGAAGGCACAGACAGCCAGGATGTTGGCTTAGAAGCAGCCATCATTTAAAGAAAGCGTAATAGCTCACTGGTCGAGTCGGCCTGCGCGGAAGATGTAACGGGGCTAAACCATGCACCGAAGCTGCGGCAGCGACACTTATGTGTTGTTGGGTAGGGGAGCGTTCTGTAAGCCGTCGAAGGTGGACTGTGAGGTCTGCTGGAGGTATCAGAAGTGCGAATGCTGACATAAGTAACGATAAAGCGGGTGAAAAGCCCGCTCGCCGGAAGACCAAGGGTTCCTGTCCAACGTTAATCGGGGCAGGGTGAGTCGACCCCTAAGGCGAGGCCGAAAGGCGTAGTCGATGGGAAACAGGTTAATATTCCTGTACTTGGTGTTACTGCGAAGGGGGGACGGAGAAGGCTATGTTAGCCGGGCGACGGTTGTCCCGGTTTAAGCATGTAGGCGGGAAGTTTAGGTAAATCCGGACTTCTTTTAACGCTGAGGTGTGATGACGAGGCACTACGGTGCTGAAGTAACAAATGCCCTGCTTCCAGGAAAAGCCTCTAAGCATCAGGTAACATTAAATCGTACCCCAAACCGACACAGGTGGTCAGGTAGAGAATACCAAGGCGCTTGAGAGAACTCGGGTGAAGGAACTAGGCAAAATGGTGCCGTAACTTCGGGAGAAGGCACGCTGTCGGTAGGTGAAACCCCTCGCGGGTGGAGCTGAAGGCAGTCGAAGATACCAGCTGGCTGCAACTGTTTATTAAAAACACAGCACTGTGCAAACACGAAAGTGGACGTATACGGTGTGACGCCTGCCCGGTGCCGGAAGGTTAATTGATGGGGTTATCCGCAAGGAGAAGCTCTTGATCGAAGCCCCGGTAAACGGCGGCCGTAACTATAACGGTCCTAAGGTAGCGAAATTCCTTGTCGGGTAAGTTCCGACCTGCACGAATGGCGTAATGATGGCCAGGCTGTCTCCACCCGAGACTCAGTGAAATTGAAATCGCTGTGAAGATGCAGTGTACCCGCGGCAAGACGGAAAGACCCCGTGAACCTTTACTATAGCTTGACACTGAACATTGAGCCTTGATGTGTAGGATAGGTGGGAGGCTTTGAAGCGTGGACGCCAGTCTGCGTGGAGCCAACCTTGAAATACCACCCTTTAATGTTTGATGTTCTAACGTAGACCCGTAATCCGGGTTGCGGACAGTGTCTGGTGGGTAGTTTGACTGGGGCGGTCTCCTCCTAAAGCGTAACGGAGGAGCACGAAGGTTAGCTAATCACGGTCGGACATCGTGAGGTTAGTGCAAAGGCATAAGCTAGCTTGACTGCGAGAGTGACGGCTCGAGCAGGTGCGAAAGCAGGTCTTAGTGATCCGGTGGTTCTGAATGGAAGGGCCATCGCTCAACGGATAAAAGGTACTCCGGGGATAACAGGCTGATACCGCCCAAGAGTTCATATCGACGGCGGTGTTTGGCACCTCGATGTCGGCTCATCACATCCTGGGGCTGAAGTAGGTCCCAAGGGTATGGCTGTTCGCCATTTAAAGTGGTACGCGAGCTGGGTTTAGAACGTCGTGAGACAGTTCGGTCCCTATCTGCCGTGGGCGCTGGAGAATTGAGGGGGGCTGCTCCTAGTACGAGAGGACCGGAGTGGACGCATCACTGGTGTTCGGGTTGTCATGCCAATGGCATTGCCCGGTAGCTAAATGCGGAAGAGATAAGCGCTGAAAGCATCTAAGCGCGAAACTTGCCCCGAGATGAGTTCTCCCTGACTCCTTGAGAGTCCTGAAGGAACGTTGAAGACGACGACGTTGATAGGCTGGGTGTGTAAGCGTAGCGATACGTTGAGCTAACCAGTACTAATGATCCGTGAGGCTTAACCTTACAACACCGAAGGTGTTTTGCAGAGACGCAAGAAGATTTTCAGCTTAGTTCAGGATTAAGTTGATGGTTATATGAAGATATGACGGTCAATGAACAGAATTTGCCTGGCGGCCGTAGCGCGGTGGTCCCACCTGACCCCATGCCGAACTCAGAAGTGAAACGCCGTAGCGCCGATGGTAGTGTGGGGTCTCCCCATGCGAGAGTAGGGAACTGCCAGGCATCAAATTAGTGAAAAGCCCCGCACATTTGTGCGGGGCTTTTTGCTTATCAGCTGTCCGGGAATTCATTACACGCGCATGGGCATGCGACAAACGTGTCGGGAACACGTTTGAACGCCGCCTGCGGCGGCTCCGAAGGGGCGAGTATCAGGATGATACGAGTATTGTAGGCACTGCCAGGCATCAAATAAAACAGAAAACCTCAGCCTGACGGCTGGGGTTTTTTGTTTATGTGCTATCTGCAGGCCCTGCTCTCAGAGAGTAGGACAAATCCGTCGGGAACGGATTTGAACGTTGCGCAGCAACGGCCCGAAGGGTGGCGGGCAGGACGCCCGCCATAAACTGCCCCGCATCAAATCAGCCCCAGCCCCGACTGAAAGGCAGGGTTTATGTAACCTTCAATTTTCCCTTTAAGCGGCAGATTTATTCACTCCATTTTCCCCTTAAATCCAGCGTAATCCCCTGCTCTCAGCCGCCGCGCCTGAATGAAACATTTTCACCTTTTCGCTTCTGACTCGACATTGATCGCTAAACTCGGTATCGTCAGGTGTCTGGATGTCTAAACGTTTAAACGTATGCTTTGAGGATATAAGGTTATGCCGATTCGGGTGCAGGACGAGCTACCAGCCGTCAATTTCCTGCGTGAGGAAAACGTCTTTGTGATGACTTCATCGCGCGCCAGCAATCAGGAAATACGTCCGCTAAAGGTACTGATTCTGAATCTGATGCCGAAGAAAATTGAGACGGAAAACCAGTTCCTGCGGCTGCTCTCCAACTCTCCGCTGCAGGTGGACATCCAGCTGCTGCGTATCGATAGTCGTGAATCTCGCCATACGCCCGGCGAGCACCTCAATAACTTTTACTGCAATTTTGAAGATATTCAGCACGATAACTTTGACGGCCTGATTGTGACCGGTGCGCCGCTTGGCCTGGTCGAATTTAATGACGTAGCTTATTGGCCGCAGATCAAACAGGTCCTGGAGTGGGCTAAAGATCATGTCACCTCCACGCTGTTTGTCTGCTGGGCCGTTCAGGCTGCGCTGAATATTTTATACGGTATTCCGAAGCAGACCCGGAATGAAAAGCTGTCTGGTGTCTATGAGCACCAGGTCACTCAGCCTCATGCTTTGCTGACTCGCGGGTTTGACGACTCATTCCTTGCGCCTCACTCTCGCTATGCTGACTTCCCCGCTCAGCTTATCCGCGACTATACGGATCTGGAGATATTTGCTGAAACCGAGCAGGGCGATGCTTACCTCTTCGGCAGCAGGGATAAACGCATTGCGTTTGTGACAGGCCACCCGGAATACGATGCGTTAACGCTATCCGGCGAGTATTTCAGGGATGTCGAGGCGGGGCTGGAGCCTGAGGTTCCCTATAACTACTTCCCGGGTAACGATCCTGCGAAACAACCTCGTGCGACCTGGCGCAGCCATGGCAACTTGCTGTTCACCAACTGGCTGAACTATTACGTCTACCAGATCACGCCATTCGATCTCCGCCACATGAATCCTACGCTGGATTAAGCGTTTCAGCCTCCCGTCACAGGCGCCTTCGGCGCCTTTTTTCTATTCTGAAAACCACTTCCCTCCTTGTTTAAACTTTAATCTCATAAATATCAACGCGATAAATTAATTTAAAATCAAAAATGGAAATTGTTTTTGATTTTAAAAAATCATGAAGTAGTCTTAATTCTGTTGCATGAAAACTGCACAGCCGTGCGCGATTCACTTTTGGCCGTCCCGACAGGATAAGACGAAGGAGTAACCGAATGACACAACAGACAGTTAGCGAAGAGCTGGCCTTTAACCAGCCGTTTGGCGAACAGGAGAGGCAGATCCTTACGCCTGAAGCCGTTGATTTCCTCAACGATCTGGTGACCCGCTTTACTCCGCAGCGTAATAAGCTGCTGGCGTCTCGTATTGCAGAGCAGCAGGCCATTGATGCAGGAAAGCTACCTGATTTTAATTCGGAAACTGATTCCATTCGGAGAAGTGACTGGCAGATTCGCGGCATCCCACAGGATTTGCTTGACCGCCGGGTTGAAATCACCGGGCCGGTAGAACGCAAGATGGTTATCAATGCCCTGAATGCTAACGTGAAAGTATTTATGGCCGACTTTGAGGATTCGCTTGCACCGAGCTGGAGCAAAGTCATCGACGGCCAGATAAATCTGCGTGATGCGATTAATGGCACCATCAGCTGGACCAACGAAGCGGGGAAAATCTATCAGCTAAAGCCAGACCCGGCGGTACTGATTTGCCGCGTACGTGGTCTGCATTTGCCTGAAAAACACGTTACCTGGCGCGGAGAAGCTATCCCAGGCAGTCTGTTCGACTTCGGGCTCTATTTCTTCCATAACGTTAATGCTCTGCTGGCCAAAGGCAGCGGCCCCTATTTCTACCTGCCGAAAACGCAGTCGTGGCAGGAAGCGGCCTGGTGGAGCGAGGTCTTCAGCTTTACGGAAGATCGCTTCGATCTGCCGCGTGGCACCATTAAAGCCACCTTACTGATCGAAACGTTACCGGCTGTCTTCCAGATGGACGAGATCCTGCATGCCCTGAAAGATCACATTGTTGGTCTGAACTGCGGCCGCTGGGATTATATCTTTAGCTACATCAAGACCCTAAAAAACCATCCGGATCGCGTCCTGCCGGACAGGCAGTCCGTGACGATGGACAAACCGTTCCTGAATGCTTACTCGCGCCTGCTGATCAAAACCTGCCATCGCCGTGGCGCTTTTGCGATGGGCGGGATGGCGGCCTTTATCCCAAGTAAAGACAGCGCGCGTAACGAATGGGTGCTGAACAAAGTCAAAGCGGACAAAGAGATGGAGGCCAACAACGGCCACGATGGCACCTGGATTGCCCACCCTGGGCTGGCAGACACGGTGGTAGAGGTGTTTGGCAAAGCGCTGGGTGAACGTCATAACCAGCTCAATATCAGCCGCAGCGAGGATGCTCCCATTACCGCGGCGCAGCTGCTTGAACCTTGTCCAGGAGAGCGCACCGAAGAAGGCATGCGCGCCAACATTCGCGTTGCGGTGCAGTACATCGAAGCATGGATCTCCGGTAACGGCTGCGTGCCCATCTATGGACTGATGGAGGATGCCGCAACCGCTGAAATTTCCCGTACTTCCATCTGGCAGTGGATCCACCACCAGAAGACGCTGAGCAACGGCCAGACCGTGACTAAAGCGCTGTTCCGCCAGATGCTTGCCGAAGAGATGTTGGTGATTCAGGACGAGCTGGGTGACCAGCGTTTTAGCCAGGGGCGCTTCGATGAAGCCGCGCGGCTGATGGAACAAATTACCACCTCAGAAGAGTTAATCGACTTCCTGACGCTGCCGGGCTACCGCCTGCTTGCCTGAACCTAACCCTATAAAAATGGAGCATCTGCAATGAAAACCTCTCGTAGCCAACAGATTCAACAAGTACAACAGGAATGGACACAACCGCGTTGGGAAGGTATTGAGCGCACCTATAGCGCAGAAGACGTGGTGAAACTGCGCGGTTCTCTGAACCCGGAATGCACTCTGGCGCAGCACGGGGCGGCTAAGCTCTGGCGTCTGCTGCACGGAGAGTCGAAAAAAGGCTACGTAAACAGTCTTGGGGCGTTAACCGGTGGCCAGGCTTTGCAGCAGGCTAAAGCGGGTATCGAGGCTATCTACCTCTCCGGCTGGCAGGTTGCGGCGGATGCTAACCTGGCGTCCAGCATGTATCCGGATCAGTCGCTCTACCCGGCGAACTCCGTTCCTGCGGTCGTTGATCGGATTAACAACAGCTTCCAGCGCGCGGATCAGATCCAGTGGGCGTCTAATATTGAGCCGGGCGATCCACGTCACGTTGACTACTTCCTGCCGATCGTTGCCGATGCCGAGGCTGGTTTTGGCGGCGTGCTGAACGCCTTCGAGCTGATGAAGTCGATGATTCAGGCCGGTGCAG
The DNA here is from genome assembly GCF_900635955.1 of Cedecea lapagei. Classification (GTDB taxonomy): domain Bacteria; phylum Pseudomonadota; class Gammaproteobacteria; order Enterobacterales; family Enterobacteriaceae; genus Cedecea; species Cedecea lapagei. The sequence continues at coordinate 4,345,693 of NZ_LR134201.1, read as the reverse complement.
CGGCGGTACACTTTGAAGACCAGCTTGCTTCGGTGAAAAAGTGCGGCCATATGGGCGGTAAAGTCCTGGTGCCGACCCAGGAAGCGATTCAGAAATTAATCGCCGCTCGCCTCGCGGCTGACGTGATGGGCGTGCCTACGCTGCTGATTGCCCGTACCGATGCCGATGCGGCAGACCTGATTACCTCAGACTGCGATGAATATGACCGCGAGTTCATCACCGGCGAGCGCACGCAGGAAGGTTTCTATCGCACCCGCGCTGGCATCGAGCAGGCTATCAGTCGTGGCCTGGCCTACGCTCCTTATGCCGATCTGGTCTGGTGTGAAACCTCTAAACCCGATCTGGACCAGGCTCGACGCTTTGCCGAAGCCATCCACGCTCGTTTCCCAGGCAAGCTGCTGGCCTACAACTGCTCGCCGTCATTCAACTGGAAGAAAAACCTCGATGACAAAACCATCGCCTCCTTCCAGCAGGAACTGTCGGACATGGGCTACAAATACCAGTTCATCACCCTGGCGGGGATCCACAGCATGTGGTTCAACATGTTCGACCTGGCGCACTCTTATGCGCAGGGCGAGGGCATGCGTCACTATGTGGAGAAAGTACAGCAGCCAGAATTTGCTGCGGCTTCCGAAGGTTATACCTTCGTCTCTCACCAGCAGGAAGTGGGCACCGGCTACTTCGACCGCGTAACCACCATTATCCAGGGCGGCGCTTCCTCCGTCACCGCGCTTACCGGTTCTACCGAAGAAGAACAGTTCTGAACAAACTTTATTTTCCCCCTCTCCTTTGGGAGAGGGCCGGGGTGAGGGGAGAAATAAATGTCACACAGGCTGGAGCTGTTAATTGCCCATACCATCCTGCAGGGATTCGACGCGCAATATGGTCGATTCCTTGAAGTCACTGCTGGCGCACAGCAGCGCTTTGAGCAGGCGGACTGGCACGCCGTTCAGCAGGCGATGAAAAGCCGTATCAATCTTTACGATCATCATGTGGGCCTCGTTGTAGAGCAGCTTCGCTGTATTACCGGCGGGCAGAATACCGACGCGGCTTTTTTGCTGCGCGTAAAAGAGCAGTACACCCGGCTGCTGCCGGAGTACCCACGTTTTGAAATTGCCGAAAGCTTTTTTAATTCTGTCTATTGTCGACTCTTCGACCACCGCTCGCTTACTCCCGAGCGGCTTTTTATCTTCAGCTCGCAGGCTGGCAAACAGCTTCGGCCGCTGCCTCGTCCGCTGGCAAAAACCTTTTATCCGGAGCACGGCTGGACCGCGATGCTCACAGGCCTGCTTTCCGATCTCCCGCTGCGCCTGCCCTGGCAGGATATCGCGCGGGATGTCGGTTTCATCCTTGCCCACCTGCACGAAACGTTTGGTGCAGAGGCGCTGCGAACGGCCACGCTGGAAGTTGCCAACGAGCTGTTTTATCGCAATAAAGCAGCATGGCTGGTTGGCAAACTGGTGCTGTCCGGCGTCACGATTCCATTTTTGCTGCCGATCCACCGAACCGATGATGGCCTTTTAATGGTGGATACCTGCCTGACCAGTTCGCCTGAGGCCAGTATCGTTTTTGGCTTCGCCCGTTCCTATTTTATGGTTTATGCCCCTTTTCCCGCCGCGCTCGTCGAGTGGCTCCGCGAGATTTTGCCGGGGAAAACCACCGCCGAACTCTATATGGCGATTGGCTGCCAGAAGCACGGTAAGACCGAAAGCTATCGTGAGTATCTGACCTACATAAACAGCACAAACGAGCAGTTTGTTGAGGCGCCGGGTATTCGTGGCATGGTGATGCTGGTGTTTACGCTGCCCGGCTTCGATCGCGTATTCAAAGTGATTAAAGACCAGTTTGCGCCGCAGAAAGAGGTCACCGCCGAAAGGGTTCGTGCCTGTTATCAACTGGTAAAGGAGCACGATCGCGTGGGCCGCATGGCGGACACCCAGGAGTTTGAAAACTTCGTGCTGGATAAGCAGCAAATCAGCCCCGAGCTGATGGCGCTGCTGCGCGAAGAAGTCCCGGAAAAACTCACCGATCTTGGCGACCGCATTGCCATCAGCCATCTTTACATCGAACGGCGAATGGTTCCGCTCAACCTGTGGCTAGAGCAGGTTGAAGGGCAGCAGCTGAGGGATGCGGTGGAAGAGTATGGCAACGCGATTCGCCAGCTGGCGGCGGCCAATATCTTTCCCGGCGACATGCTGTTTAAAAACTTTGGCGTGACGCGCCACGGGCGAGTGGTGTTCTACGATTACGATGAAATTTGCTACATGACCGAGGTGAATTTCCGGGATATTCCGCCGCCTCGTTACCCCGAGGATGAACTCTCTTCCGAGCCGTGGTACAGCATCTCGCCGGGAGATGTCTTCCCGGAGGAGTTCCGCCACTATCTTTGCGCGGACAAGCGCATTCGTCCGCTATTTGATGAAATGCATGCCGACCTTTTCAGGGCCGACTTTTGGCGAGCTTTGCAAACCCGTATCCGGGAGGGTTATGTTGAAGACGTCTTCGCCTATCGCCGCCGCCAGCGCTTCAGCCAGCGGTTTGACGAAGTAAAGCGAGCTGGTTAGCGCCCGCCGCCGTACGCCAGCGTAATTTCCTTCGCTGCCTTGATCACCAGCGCACCAATCTCCGTCACCCTGTCATCTGTGATACGTGAAATTGGGCCGGAAATGGAGATGGCAGCAAACGCTTCGTGGTGCTCGTCGTAAATGCAGGAGGCAACGCAGCGTAACCCCAGCGCATGTTCTTCATCATCAAACGAGTAACCACGCTTGCGCGTCTGCGCTAGATCTTCTTTTAAATGCAGCGGCGAAGTCAGCGTCGCTGGCGTGTAGCTGTGTAGGCCCTTGCGGTGCAACAGGCCGGCCAGCTCGTCGTCGTTCAGGTGAGCCAGAAACGCCTTGCCTGCGCCGGAGGCGTGCATCGGTAGCTTGCCGCCGATGGGCGCAGACATACGCATCAGCTGTGTACACTGAACCTGGTCGATAATAATCGCCTGATGATCGCTCTTATCGAGCACCGCAAGATTGACCGTTTCGCCGGAGGCTTCCATCAGCTTACGCAGGATCGGGTGCACAATTGCCAGCAGGTTGCGGCTTTGCAGGAAGCTGCTGCCGACGACAAAAGCGTGAGCGCCAATCGTCCAGTGGCCCAGATCGCCCACCTGGTGAACGAAGCCCAGCTGCTGCATCGTGGTCAGCAGGCGGTGGGTCGTGGAGTTCGGCAGACCGGCCTGCTGGGCAAGCTCGGTAAGCGCCACGCTACCGTGAGATTCGGCAATCCACTCCAGCAGCTTCAGGCCGCGGGTGAGAGACTGGACCTGCCCGGTGGCCTGCGGGGCAGCGGCGGCTGCGGCGCGGGGTTTCTTACCTCGTTTAGCGGGAACTGTAGCAACCATACCGGACTCCTTTTTCGTATCGTGGAAATCATTTTCGTTTTATTTGGCGAATTTGCAACCGCTCGCAGACTGATCGGATGAGTGATGCTGAACATCTCTCATGTTTCTGACGTGCGGCTTTTCCGACCCTGTAGTTTGTGCAAGTATGGGTCTGCAAGTCCGTCAGGCCGGGAAAAGGTGGAAGTGAAAGTGAGTAACAACGTAGAGAAGCTGAAGCAACAACTGAGTGAACGCATCCTGGTGCTGGACGGCGGTATGGGAACCATGATCCAGAGCTATCGCCTCGATGAGAGCGACTTCCGTGGCGAGCGTTTTGCCGCCTGGCCGTGCGACCTCAAAGGCAACAATGACCTGCTGGTGCTCACTAAGCCTGAAATTATCGCCGCGATTCACTACGCCTACTTTGAAGCTGGCGCGGACATCGTTGAAACCAACACCTTCAACTCCACCACGATTGCGATGGCGGACTACCAGATGGAGTCGCTGTCGGCGGAAATTAACTACGAAGCCGCTAAGCTGGCACGAGCCTGTGCCGATGAATGGACGGCGCGTACGCCGGGAAAACCACGCTATGTCGCCGGTGTTTTAGGGCCGACTAACCGCACGGCCTCCATTTCTCCGGACGTGAACGATCCTGCCTTCCGCAATATCACCTTCGATCAGCTTGTAGCGGCCTATCGCGAATCCACCAGGGCGCTGGTGGAAGGCGGCGCTGACCTGATCATGATCGAAACGGTGTTCGATACCCTGAACGCTAAGGCCGCTATCTTTGCCGTGAAGGAAGAGTTCGATGCGCTTGGCGTTGACCTGCCGATCATGATTTCCGGCACCATCACCGATGCATCAGGCCGCACGCTTTCCGGTCAGACGACGGAAGCTTTCTATAACTCCTTACGCCATGCCGACGCGCTCTCCTTCGGCCTAAACTGTGCGCTGGGGCCGGACGAGCTGCGCCAGTATGTCGCTGAGCTGTCGCGCATTGCCGAATGCTACGTAACCGCTCACCCTAACGCCGGGCTGCCGAACGCCTTTGGTGAATACGATCTGGACGCGGAAGTCATGGCCCGGCAGATTGGCGAATGGGCGCAGGCCGGGTTCCTGAATATTGTCGGCGGCTGCTGCGGGACTACGCCTGCGCACATTGCTGCGATGAGCAAAGCGGTGGAGGGCGTTGCGCCGCGTAAGCTTCCTGAGCTGCCGATTGCCTGCCGCCTGGCCGGGCTTGAGCCGCTGAACATCGGCGCGGACAGCCTGTTTGTTAACGTGGGTGAACGCACCAACGTTACCGGCTCTGCTAAATTCAAACGGCTGATTAAAGAAGAGAAATACAGCGAGGCGCTGGACGTTGCGCTGCAGCAGGTCGCCAGCGGGGCGCAGGTCATCGACATCAACATGGATGAGGGGATGCTTGACGCCGAAGCGGCGATGGTGCGCTTCCTCAATCTGATTGCCGGCGAGCCGGATATTGCCCGCGTGCCAATCATGATCGACTCTTCGAAATGGGAAGTCATCGAGAAAGGGCTGAAGTGTATTCAGGGCAAAGGCATCGTTAACTCAATTTCGATGAAGGAAGGGATTGAGCCGTTTATCCACCACGCGAAGCTGGTGCGGCGCTACGGCGCGGCCATGGTGGTGATGGCGTTCGACGAAGTGGGCCAGGCGGATACCCGCGAGCGCAAAATCGAGATCTGCCGCCGTGCCTACAAAATTCTTACCGAAGAGGTGGGCTTCCCGCCGGAAGACATCATCTTCGACCCGAACATCTTTGCGGTGGCGACCGGGATAGAAGAGCACAATAACTATGCCCAGGACTTTATCGGCGCCTGCGAAGATATTAAGCGCGAGCTGCCGCATGCGATGATCTCCGGCGGCGTATCCAACGTCTCCTTCTCTTTCCGCGGCAACGACCCTGTGCGCGAAGCCATCCACGCGGTATTCCTTTACTACGCGATCCGCAACGGTATGGACATGGGGATTGTGAATGCCGGGCAGCTGGCTATTTACGACGATCTCCCAGCAGAGCTGCGTGACGCCGTAGAAGACGTCATTCTTAACCGCCGCGACGACAGTACCGAGCGGCTGCTGGAGCTGGCCGAGAAATATCGCGGCAGCAAAAGCGATGACGGCGCCAATGCTCAACAGGCCGAGTGGCGCAGCTGGGATGTCGTTAAGCGCCTTGAATACTCGCTGGTGAAAGGGATCACCGAGTTTATCGAAACCGATACCGAAGAAGCCCGCCAGCAGTCGACCCGCCCAATCGAAGTGATCGAAGGCCCGCTGATGGCAGGGATGAACGTGGTCGGTGACCTGTTCGGAGAGGGGAAAATGTTCCTGCCGCAGGTGGTGAAATCGGCCCGCGTTATGAAGCAGGCGGTGGCTTATCTGGAGCCGTATATCGAAGCCAGTAAGGAAAAAGGGGCGACTAACGGCAAGATCGTCCTCGCGACGGTGAAAGGCGATGTACACGATATCGGCAAGAACATCGTCGGCGTGGTGCTGCAATGTAACAACTACGAAATTATCGATCTCGGCGTAATGGTGCCCGGTGAGAAGATTTTAAAAACCGCCCGTGATGTGGGCGCGGATATTATCGGCCTCTCCGGGCTGATTACCCCTTCGCTGGACGAAATGGTGAACGTTGCCAAAGAGATGGAGCGCCAGGGCTTTACGCTGCCGCTGCTGATCGGCGGGGCTACGACGTCAAAAGCCCATACCGCGGTGAAAATCGAGCAAAACTACAGCGGCCCGACCGTTTATGTGCAGAACGCCTCGCGTACCGTGGGCGTAGTCTCTGCGCTGCTTTCAGAAACCCAGCATGAAGAGTTTGTTGCCCGTACCCGCAAAGAGTACGAAGTGGTTCGTACGCAGCACGCGCGTAAAAAACCTCGCACGCCTCCGGTCACGCTGCAGGCCGCGCGGGATAACGACCTGGCGTTTGACTGGGAAAGTTATACGCCGCCGGTGGCCCATCGCCTCGGCGTGCAGGAAGTGACCGCCAGCATCGAAACGCTGCGAAACTACATCGACTGGACGCCGTTCTTTATGACCTGGTCGCTGGCCGGGAAATACCCGCGCATCCTGGAAGATGAGGTGGTAGGCGATGAGGCGAAACGCCTGTTTAAAGATGCCAACGATATGCTCGATATGCTCCACCGTAGTAAGACGATGACACCGCGCGGCGTGGTCGGCCTGTTCCCGGCGAACCGTGTTGACGATGATGTGGAGATTTATACCGATGAGACAAGGACGCGGGTTAAAGCCGTAAGCCGTCATCTGCGCCAGCAAACTGAAAAAAGTGGCTTCCCGAATTACTGCATTGCCGACTTTGTCGCGCCGAAGCACAGCGGTAAAGCGGACTACATCGGCGCCTTTGCGGTCACCGGCGGGATTGAAGAGGATGACCTGGCCGGCGCCTATGACGCACAGCACGATGATTACAACAAAATCATGGTGAAGGCCGTCGCCGATCGTCTGGCCGAGGCCTTTGCGGAGTATCTCCACGAGCGAGTGCGTAAAGTCTATTGGGGCTATGCCGCTACGGAAAACCTCAGCAACGAGGAGCTGATCCGCGAGAATTATCAGGGGATTCGCCCGGCTCCAGGTTACCCGGCCTGCCCGGAGCACACGGAAAAAGCGGCTATCTGGGAACTGCTTGACGTAGAAAACGTGATTGGCATGAAGCTCACCGAGTCTTACGCTATGTGGCCCGGCGCGTCGGTTTCTGGCTGGTACTTCAGCCATCCGGACAGCAAGTACTTCGCCGTGGCGCAGATTCAGCGCGACCAGGTTGAAGACTATGCGAGGCGTAAAGGGATGCCGGTCAGTGAAGTTGAGCGCTGGCTGGCGCCGAACCTGGGCTATGATGCTGACTAGCCGTTAAAAATAACCTTTTCTTACAACTTACAAGGCGCGCTGTATGCGCCTTGTCTCTTTATTGAAGTTAAACCCTTATACTGAAAGGTGGTGGCTATTTTTGCCTCAGGAACCCTAAAAACGATAAGGAGAATACGACTCCGTGCTGACCTTGTTACACCTGCTGTCCGCCGTTTCGCTGCTGGTCTGGGGTACGCATATTGTGCGTACCGGCATCATGCGCGTTTACGGCGCCAACCTGCGCAGCGTCCTTAGCCGCAGCGTAGAAAAGAAACCGCTCGCCTTCTGCGCCGGGATCGGCGTTACCGCCCTGGTACAGAGCAGTAACGCGACCACCATGCTGGTCACTTCCTTCGTTGCTCAGGATCTGGTGGCGCTGACTCCTGCACTGGTGATTGTGCTGGGGGCTGATGTGGGTACGGCGCTGATGGCGCGTATCCTGACCTTCGATCTTTCGTGGCTTTCGCCGCTGCTGATTTTTATCGGCGTTATTTTCTTCCTCAGCCGCAAGCAAACACGCGCCGGGCAGCTTGGTCGCGTGGGAATTGGTCTTGGCCTTATTCTGCTGGCGCTTGAGCTGATTGTTGGAGCCGTCACGCCGATTACCCAGGCGAACGGCGTCCAGGTGATCTTCGCCTCTCTGACCGGCGATATCATGCTTGACGCGCTGATTGGCGCAATGTTTGCCATTATCAGCTATTCCAGCCTGGCGGCCGTCCTGCTGACGGCGACGCTGACCTCCACCGGGGTGATCTCGTTTGATGTGGCGCTGTGCCTGGTGATCGGCGCCAACCTCGGCTCTGGCCTGCTGGCGATGATCAACAACAGTGCCGCAAATGCTGCTGCTCGTCGCGTGGCGCTGGGCAGCCTGCTGTTTAAGCTGGTGGGGAGCCTGCTGGTGCTGCCGTTTGTGCATATTCTTGCCCGGCTGATGCACCACCTGCCGCTGCCGGAATCTGAACTGGTTATCTACTTCCACGTGTTCTACAACCTGATCCGCTGCCTGGTGATGGTGCCCTTTGCCGAACCGATGGCGCGCTTCTGCCGCCGGGTTATCAGCGAAGTGCCCGAAGTCGATGCCCGCATGAAGCCGAAGCACCTGGACCCGACGGCGCTGGATACCCCTGCGCTGGGCCTCTCTAACGCCGCGCGCGAAACCCTCAGAATGGGGGACGTGCTGGAACAGATGCTGGAGACCTGGAGCAAGGTGATGCACGGCGAGCCGCGGCAGGAAAAAGAGCTGCGCAAGCTGGCCGACGACGTTGACGTGCTGTATACCGCCATCAAGCTCTACCTTGCGCAGATGCCGAAGGAAGATCTGGCGGAGATGGAGTCTCGCCGCTGGGCAGAAATCATTGAAATGTCGCTTAACCTGGAACAGGCGGCGGATATCATTGAGCGTATGGGTAGCGAAGTGGCGGATAAATCTCTCGCCGCGCGCCGGGCTTTCTCGCCTGACGGCCTGACCGAGCTGGATAACCTGCTGCAGCAACTGATCAGCAACCTGCAGCTCAGCCTGTCGGTGTTCTTCTCAAGCGATCTCGGCAGCGCCCGCCGCCTGCGCCGCAACAAACACCGCTTCCGCATCATGAACCGCCGCTTCTCCCACGCGCACGTCGACCGCCTGCACCAGCAAAACGTGCAGAGCATCGAAACCAGTTCGCTGCACCTTGGGCTGCTGGGGGATATGAAGCGTCTGAACTCCCTGTTCTGTTCCGTCGCCTACAGCGTGCTGGACCAGCCGGACGACGATGACGAGCGGGATGAGTATTGATCGTCAACCCGCCATCGCTCTATAATTGAACAATGTATGCGCATTGTTATGGGGGTTAATATGCGTGTTGAAAGTGCAGCCGCTAAAAAATCGGTTAATGTGACGCTCGCGCCGGAGATTCTGGATGAGGCCCGTAAGCTGAAGTTAAACATCTCGGCGGTCCTGACCGAGGCATTAATCGCGAAATTCCGTGAAAACGCTCGTGCTGAATGGCTCAGGGACAATCAGGAAAAGATCGCCGCGCTGAATGAATTTGTTGAGGAGCACGGCTCGTTCAGTGATTTTCAGAGGACCTTCTGATGGAACAGTTTCATGCCTACGAGAATACTGGCGCAGGGAAGAAAACGTATCCTTACCTCATCAATATGCAGCATCCCATTGCTGATGCCCTAAAGCATGCCCTGGTCATTCCCGTTATTAAGCGGGAATTACTGGGGGCCATACCTCCGGAAAAAATCTGCCCCATCGTGACTATTGAGGGGCAGCCCTGCGTGGCTATGACTCACATGATGGCGGGTATTCCGCTTAAAGAACTCGGTGCTTCGGTCGCTGATTTGACGCATTACAGAGATGAGCTGTGTGGTGCCGTTGATTTTATGATTCAGGGTTACTAACAAGCCCATTTTACGGTTCGCAACGCCCTGCGGGTAAGGTATAGTCCTGGGTTTTCGGAGGAGCCATGCTGACTAATTCATCTATTCGTCTTAACAAATACATCAGCGAGAGCGGGATCTGCTCACGCCGTGACGCCGATCGCTACATCGAACAGGGCAACGTTTTTATTAACGGCAAGCGCGCCAAAATTGGCGATCAGGTTTTTGCCGGCGACAGCGTGAAGGTGAATGGTCAGCTTATTGAGCCGCGCAACGAAGAAGACCTGGTGCTGATTGTGCTGAACAAACCGGTGGGCATTGTGAGCACCACGGAAGACGGCGAAAGAGACAACATCGTCGACTACGTGAACCACAGCAAGCGCGTGTTCCCTATTGGCCGCCTGGACAAAGACTCCCAGGGGCTGATTTTCCTCACCAACCATGGCGATCTGGTGAACAAGATCCTGCGCGCCGGTAACGACCATGAGAAAGAGTATGTGGTTACGGTGAATAAACCGGTCACCGACGAATTTATTCGCGGCATGGGCGCGGGCGTGCCGATTCTCGGCACCGTTACCAAAAAATGCAAAGTCAAAAAAGAGGCGCCGTTTGCGTTTCGTATTACCCTCGTTCAGGGCCTGAATCGCCAGATCCGCCGTATGTGTGATCACTTTGGTTATGAAGTCACGAAGCTTGAGCGTACGCGCATCATGAACGTGAATCTGACCGGGATCCCGCTGGGGGAGTGGCGTGACCTGACGGATGATGAACTGATTGAGCTGTTTAAGCTGATTGAGGACTCGTCCTCAGAGGCCGCACCGGCTAAAAAGGCGAAACCAAAGGCGACCGCGCCAGCGGTGAAAAAGCCGCTGGTCAGTGGGCCGAAAAGCTCAGCAAAAACGCCCGCTGAGCTTGCCTCTCGTAAACGCTTTGCTTCTCCAGGCCGCAAAAAGAAGGGCCGCTAAGCTAGCGTTTCCCGCGCGTGTGGTTATTGGCCGACCATGAATAGGTGGTAGTCGTATCCGGTTTTAATGCGTTTTGTTTCTTCAGCTGGCGAGCTTTCTTAGCCGCCAGCGCACGCTCCGCCATCAGCTTATCGATGTACTCTTTTTTTACCTGATTGGTTTCTGAGTTGGTCAACGTACGACCGTGGGCGATGCGGGCGCGATCCAGCAGAGTTTTAAGCTCACGCTGTTCGCTTTCCGTCATGTCTTGCTGTGTCAGTCTGGCTGTAGCCATCGTTGCAATCTCCCGGGAAAGGTTCTTCAGTGTAAAGCAAACCTCCTGCGTCGACGAGACAAAAAAGCCTGCATTTGCAGGCTTTTATCGCACTATTTTTTCTCATCTTGCTGCGATTTTATCGCTTTACCTGACCAGTAACCTGCGAGCAGTGACCCGGAAAGGTTATGCCAGACGGAGAACAATGCGCCAGGCAGCGCCGCCAGGGGTGAAAAGTAAATTTTACCCAGCGTGGCCGCGAGACCCGAGTTCTGCATGCCTACTTCAATGGCCAGCGTCCGGCAGGTGGACTCGTCAAAGCCAAAGAGACGCCCGCCCCAGTAGCCGCCGAGCAGGCCAATGGTGTTATGCAGGATCACGGCGATAATTACCACCAGGCCAACGGAGGCGATGTGTGACGCCGAACCTGCCACAACCGCGCTAATGATGGCGAGAATGCAGAGCATGGAAAACGCGGGCAGCCACGGTTCCACCCGCTTCACCAGGCGTGGGAACAGGTGGTGCACAATCAGGCCCAGGCCAATTGGAATAATAACAATCTGCAGAATACTGACCAGCATGCCCATCACATCGACTTTTATGTCGGCATCCACATAGAGACGGGTCAGCAGCGGCGTGGCGAAAACGCCGACCAGCGTGGAGACCGAAGAGATCGTAACAGAGAGCGCAACGTCGCCTTTCGCCAGGTAAATCATCACGTTGGACGCCGTGCCGCTGGCTACGCTGCCGACCAGTACCATCCCGGCTGAAAGATCGGGCGGCATATGGAACAGCAGCGCCAGCAGCCAGGCGGCCAGCGGCATCACCAGATAGTGCAGAAAAATGCCCGCCGCCACCGGTGCCGGGCGAGACAGCACGCGTTTAAAATCTTCCGCCCGTAAATGGACACCCATGCCGAACATAATGAGCATCAGCAGCGTACTGACCCATGGGCCAATCGGCGTAAAGGTTGAGGGGGTATAATACGCAGCGACGGAGAGCAGCAGTGCCCAGAGCGGGAACAGCCGGGTTAGAGTGGCGAACATAGCGATGTCCTTGCAAAGTTTGTGTTGTTTTATGGTTATAAAAAAGCCGGGAGCGAGCCCGGCTTTCTCTATTCATTGCATGGATGAGTTAGTTATTCAAACAGATTGCGATGCAGCTTCTGCACCACCTGTTCGGCATCGTTGCCCGGCACCAGGAAGCACAGGTTGTAGCTGGATGCGCCGTAGCAAATCATGCGGATGTTGAACGGGTCGAGCACGCCGAACACTTCTTTGCCTACGCCGCAGGCCTGAGACAGCTTGTTGCCAATGATGGCAACCAGCGCCAGATTCTCTTCCACTTCTACGCGGCACAGCGATGAAAGCTCCGTGAGTAGCGCGCTGGTCAGCAGGCTGTCACCGGTTGAGGTGGAGCCGGTGGTATCCAGGGTCAGGGCGATGCTTACTTCTGAAGTGGTTATCAGGTCTACCGAAATATTATGCCGCGCCAGAATACTGAACACTTCCGCCAGGAAGCCCTGGGAGTGCAGCATGGTCAGGCTGTGCAGGGTTAACAGCGTCTGTTTACGGCGTAATGCCAGGGCGCGGAACAGCGGTGGATTCTCGGTTTTTTTGCACACCAGCGTACCGCCGGCTGCCGGATCTTTGCTGGAACCCACGAACACCGGGATATCACAGCGCACGGCAGGCAACAATGTCGCGGGATGCAGCACCTTTGCGCCAAAGGTGGCCATTTCGGCCGCCTCTTCAAAGGCGATACGGTCGATTCGTTTTGCCGCCGGAACAACCCGTGGGTCGGTAGTGTAAATCCCCGGTACGTCGGTCCAGATATCTACGCGAGCAGCATTCAGCGCTTCGCCAAGCAGCGCGGCGGTATAGTCGCTGCCGCCGCGGCCAAGCGTGGTGGTTCTGCCTTTCTCTTCGCTGCCGATAAAGCCCTGAGTGATCACCAGAGACTCTGTAAGACGCGGCAGCATCTGCTGGCCTGCCAGCTCCGCCAGCGCAGCGATATCTGGTTCGGCACGGCCAAAGCGATCGTTGGTACGCATGACTTTACGAATGTCGAACCACTGTGCTTCAACGTTACGTTCACGCAGGATTTCGACAAACAGCAAAGTGGACATCAGTTCACCGTGGCTGACCAGTTCGTCGGTCAGCGCGGTGGAGGTCGCAAGGGAAGCGGCTTCCGCAAGGGTAGTGATGTTTTCAAGCAGGCGATCGATCTCTTCGCGGATCACCTCTGGGTTCGCCAGGCGTTCAACAATGTTGTACTGGATTTTGCGAATGGCATCGAGCCTGACGAAGCGTTCGGTTGCTTCCAGCCCTTCAGCCAGGGCAACTAACAGGTTGGTCACGCCGGCGGACGCGGAAAGGACCACGACGCGGACATGGCTATCGGCCAGAACGACATTGGCGCTGCGGTTCATGGCGTCAAAATCGGCGACGCTGGTACCGCCAAATTTGGCGACTACGGTTTGAGACATAACTACCTCGTGTCAGGGGCCATTCAACTGGCAAAAAAGTATTCAGCCTTGGCACAAGGGAAGAGCGGTAAAAGGGTGGGCGCAGAGCAGGAGAACTACGGTATCACCCAGAAGTGCTCCACCTTGTCTATCCAGCCTTTAGCGCCGGATATGAAACGATCGACTGCGAACGTTTCTGGTGACAACCCAGAGGATTCAGCCCCTGCAGCCGACAATAAGCGTGACCAGCCGCTCCATCATCTCGGCGTTGCACCCCCTCACGTATCTTCTTCGTTACTGGTTTCTCGGATACGATTTTCTGGGCAACGCGCCTCTTCTGGCCTGCGCATGCGCAGGTAGCGCCTAATAAATAAAGCTTCGGCGAAGGCATGTCAACTGCGGGGTTATGCGGATTTTTCATGTTAAACAGGGAATCAGGAATTTAACTTATAAAAGGGGATTTTTGCCGCTTTTTAGGGGGTTACGGGAAACCCTCGGTTAATGGCATAAAATCAATCACAATTTTTGCCTGCAGGCGCTACAATCGACCAAAGTCACAATTCTCAAATCAGAAGAGTATTGCTATGAAAAACATCAACCCGAAGCAGACCTCTGCCTGGCAGGCACTCCAGAAACATTACGATGAGATGAAAGACGTTACGCTTTCCGACCTGTTCGCGAAAGATAACGACCGCTTCAGCAAGTTCTCCGCGACCTTCGATGACCTGATGCTGGTGGATTTCTCCAAAAACCGCATTACCACCGAAACCCTTGAAAAGCTGCAGGCTTTGGCGAAAGAGACCGACCTGCAGAGCGCGATCAAATCCATGTTCGCCGGCGAAAAAATTAACCGCACCGAAGACCGTGCCGTGCTCCACGTTGCCCTGCGTAACCGCAGCAACACGCCAATCGTGGTCGATGGCAAAGACGTGATGCCGGAAGTGAACGCGGTGCTTGAGAAGATGAAAGCCTTCTCTGAGAGCATTATCAGCGGCAGCTGGAAAGGTTATACCGGCAAGGCTATCACCGACGTGGTAAACATCGGTATCGGCGGCTCTGACCTCGGCCCGTTCATGGTCACCGAAGCGCTGCGCCCGTACAAAAACCACCTCAACATGCACTTTGTGTCCAACGTTGACGGTACCCACATCGCCGAAGTGCTGAAGAAAGTGAACCCGGAAACCACGCTGTTCCTGGTAGCTTCCAAAACCTTCACTACTCAGGAAACCATGACCAACGCCCACAGCGCGCGCGACTGGTTCCTGAAAACCGCTGGCGACAACAAGCACGTGGCGAAACACTTCGCAGCGCTGTCCACCAACGGTAAAGCCGTCGGCGAATTTGGTATCGACACCGCGAACATGTTCGAGTTCTGGGACTGGGTTGGCGGTCGCTACTCTCTGTGGTCCGCAATTGGCCTGTCCATCATCCTGTCCGTTGGCTTCGACAACTTCGTTGAGCTGCTCTCCGGCGCACACGCGATGGATAAGCACTTCTCCACCACGCCTGCCGAGCAAAACCTGCCGGTTCTTCTGGCGCTGATCGGCATCTGGTACAACAATTTCTTCGGCGCTGAAACCGAAGCGATTCTGCCTTACGACCAGTACATGCACCGTTTTGCGGCCTACTTCCAGCAGGGCAACATGGAGTCCAACGGTAAGTACGTTGACCGCAACGGTAACGCCGTAGACTACCAGACTGGCCCAATTATCTGGGGCGAGCCGGGCACCAACGGCCAGCACGCGTTCTACCAGCTGATCCACCAGGGCACCAAAATGGTCCCTTGCGACTTCATCGCACCGGCTATCAGCCATAACGCGCTGTCGGATCATCATCCAAAACTGCTGTCTAACTTCTTCGCTCAGACCGAAGCGCTGGCGTTCGGTAAATCCCGCGAAGTGGTTGAGCAGGAGTACCGTGACCAGGGTAAAGATCCGGCAACGCTGGACCACGTTGTTCCGTTCAAGGTCTTTGAAGGCAACCGTCCGACCAACTCCATCCTGCTGCGCGAAATCACTCCGTTCAGCCTGGGGGCGCTGATTGCGCTCTACGAGCACAAAATCTTTACCCAGGGCGCAATCCTGAACATCTTCACCTTCGACCAGTGGGGCGTGGAGCTCGGCAAACAGCTGGCTAACCGCATCCTGCCGGAGCTGGGCGACGATAAAGAAATCGCCAGCCACGACAGTTCCACCAACGGCCTGATTAACCGCTATAAAGCATGGCGTGATTAATTAATCCGCATGATGAAAATATGCCAGCCTCGTGCTGGCATATTTTTTATAAGAGTTATCCCCTTGCTGTCATAGTTTTCGTTTTTGCTACCCTGAGGTAAATCCGAAAAATAACGTTCCTGCCTCTTCTATGCTCCGAGTATTTAAGATTATCTTGAATATGATATAGAGATCTTATGGTTTTAATTTACTGTTTTTATTAATATTGTTTAAATTTAAATAAATCATAAATTTTAATTTCTACGCCTTTTCTTAAAGTTCATTCCTTATTTCCTGCAGGCCAATTCATCACCTTGTGTTGTGTATACTCGAACGCGCCTGAAACCTTTTCGGGTAAATCTCCATTCATTCATTGAAGGGAAATTGTAATGAGAAAAACCCTTTATGGCGCTTTAGCCATATTCACGCTGGCAGCCGCCGGCGCGGCGAATGCTGATCCCGTAGCAGTGGGTGACGCGGCCGGCGCGCAGGCGACCTCTGTGTCTGCAGGCAGCTCTGCTGCAACCAGCGCCAGCACTGTTGGGTCAGCGGTCGGTGTGGCGTTAGCCGCAACCGGTGGCGGCGACGGTTCAAACACCGGGACCACCACAACCACCACGACCAGCACCACCACCCGTTAACATCCGGGTGTTTTAAACCATAACCACACTTCGGTGTGGTTATTTTAAACCGGGGAATCACCGTGCAGCGACTCGCAATACTCTTTGTCTGTCTGTTACTCCAGGCGTGCTCAGCGACCACCAGAGGGCTTGGTACCTCGCTCTGGAACAGTATTTCCGGAGGCGGCGGCGTGCAGCTTACCGATGATGAAATTGCCGAGATGCGCTACGCGAGCCAGTACATGAGCATCAACAACGGTCCGCAGCTGTTCGTGGTGCTCGCCTATAACGAAAACGGCCAGCAGAAATGGGTGACGCAGGACAGGGCGGTCATTATCACGCAGAGCGGCCGCATTGTGAAAACTTCCGGGCTGGGCGACAACCTGACGGAAGTCACCAACCTTGACCGCGACCCGCTGGCGAAAGTGAAACAGATGACGGATGGCGAGAGCTGGACCCGGCAGATAGCCTGGACCGAACGCCAGCAGGTTCGCTACGCCACCGCCACATCCAACTTTGAATTTGACGGTACCGATACCGTCAAAGTCGGCAGCAGCGTGACCAAAGTGCGCGTACTTGAAGAACAGGTAACCGCGCTCGGGAAAAGCTGGACGAACCGCTACTGGGTTGACGACGAAGGGCAAATCCGCAAATCAAAACAGTACCTCGGTCCGGGCTACTGGCCTGTCACCACGCTTCTTGTGAAGGCGGCAAAACAATGAAAAAAATCCCCTTTCCCTTAATAGCTCTGCTTTTCGTCAGCGCCTTTAGCCATGCAGAAAGCACCGTGACTGTGTATGTAAAACCGCAAGCGCAGCCTCTGGTGATCAAAGATGCCGAGCGGCTGACCGATTTAGTCACTCGCCCTGAACTCAGCCGCAGCTGGTGGCCAGCGGCGGTCATCAGTGAACGGCAGGCAAGTGCGGCGCAAGAACAAAAACAGCAGCAGCTTCTGGCTCGGCTCAGCGAAGTGGCCGCTGATGAAGGCGGCGATGACGGTGCGGCAATCAACGGGCTACGCCAGCAGCTCAGCGCAATCCACGTGACCGGGCGTCAGTTTGTCAATCTGGATCCCGACTGGGTTCGTCTTCGCCCGCAGGCAAACGTGCCGCTTCAGGGGGAATACAGCCTGTGGACGGGGCCGCAGCCCACAACGATTACGCTGGTGGGGTTAGTCAGTTCACCGGGCATTAAGCCGTTCATGCCGGGGCGCAGCGTCGATGAATATCTGGACGATATCAGCCTGCTGAGCGGCGCAGACAGAAGCTATGCCTGGGTGATTTACCCGGATGGCAGAACCGAAAAAGCGCCGGTAGCGTACTGGAACAAACGCCATATCGAACCCTCGCCGGGCAGCCTCATTTTTGTCGGTTTCTCAGATCGCCTTTTCAGCTCCACGTTTGATGAGCTGAACCAGCAAATCCTTAATAGCCTGACCCATCGGATACCGGATTAATGAAAAAACGTTACCTGTATAGCCTGATGGCGCTGGCGGTGGCCTCCGCCTGCCGCGCTGAAACCTATCCGGCACCCGTTGGCCCTTCTCAGGCAGACTTTGGTGGTGCAGGCCTGCTGCAGACGCCGACGGCGCGCATGGCGCCGGAAGGGGAGTTTAACCTCAACTATCGTGACAATGACCAGTACCGCTTCTACTCCGCCTCTATGCAGCTTTTTCCCTGGATGGAGGCCACGCTGCGCTATACCGACGTGCGTACCCGCCATTACAGTAGCGTGCAGGCTTTCTCTGGAAACCAGACCTATAAAGACAAAGCGTTCGACGTGAAATTCCGTCTCTGGGAAGAGGGGTACTGGCTTCCTCAGGTTTCTGCGGGCATCCGCGATCTGGGCGGAACCGGACTGTTTGACGGCGAATATGTGGTAGCGAGCAAAGCCTGGGGGCCATTCGATTTTAGCCTCGGCATGGGCTGGGGCTATTTAGGCACCAGCGGCAACATCAAGAACCCTCTGTGTGAGTACAGCGACAAGTACTGCCGCCGCGATGACAGCTACAACATGGCGGGCTCCTTCAACTTTAGCAGCATGTTCCATGGCCCAACGTCGTTGTTTGGCGGCGTGGAGTACCAGACGCCATGGCAGCCGTTAAGACTGAAGCTCGAGTATGAAGGCAACAACTACAGCCATGAATTTGCGGGAAAAATAGATCAGCGCAGCAGCGTTAACGTCGGTGCTATCTACCGGGTGACCGACTGGGCCGATGTGAACATGAGCTATGAGCGCGGAAACACCTTTATGTTCGGCGTGACCCTTCGCACCAATTTCAACGATCTTAAGCCGGGATACAACGATGCCCGCCGCCCTGAGTACCAGCCCCATCCGCAGGACGAAATTCTGCAGCACAACGTGGTGGCAAACCAGCTGACCGATCTGAAGTACAACGCCGGGCTGATCAACCCGAATATCCAGGTCAAAGGCGATACGCTCTACGTCACGGGAGAGCAGGTGAAATACCGCAATTCCCGCGAAGGTATTGAGCGCGCCAACCGCATCATCATGAACGATCTGCCGGATAATATTCGCACCATCCGCATTACCGAAAGCCGCCTCAACATGCCGCAGGTAACCACGGAAACGGACGTGGCCAGCCTGCGTAATCACCTTGCGGGCGAGCCGCTGGGGCACGAAACCGTGCTGACGCAAAAACGCGTTGAGCCGGTGGTGCCGGAGAGTACCGAGCAGGGGTATTACATCGAGAAATCGCGCTTCAACTATTCGATAGATCCTATCCTCAATCAGTCCATCGGCGGCCCGGAAAGCTTCTACATGTATCAGGTTGGGGTGATGGGGAACGCGGACTACTGGCTGACGGATCACCTGTTAACCAGCGGCAGCCTGTTTGCGAACGTCGCCAACAACTACGACAAATTTAACTACACCAACCCGCCGGCGGACTCCACGCTGCCCCGTGTGCGTACCCACGTGCGTGATTACGTAGAAAATGATATCTACATCAATAACCTGCAGGCGAACTACTTCCAGTACTTCGGGCATGGGATCTACGGCCAGGTGTATGCGGGCTACCTGGAAACCATGTACGGCGGCGCGGGGGCCGAGCTGCTTTACCGCCCTGTCGACAGCAACTGGGCGATTGGCGTCAACGGCAACTACGTCAAGCAGCGTGACTGGCGTAGTTCGCAGGACATGATGAAGTTTACCGACTACAGCGCCAAAACGGGACATATCACCGGCTACTGGACGCCGCCGTTTGCCCAGGATGTGCTGGTGAAGCTTAGCCTTGGGCAGTATCTTGCGCAGGACAAGGGCGGCACCCTGGAGATATCGAAACACTTCGACAGCGGAATAGTGGTGGGCACCTACGCCACCATCACCAACGTGTCGAAGAAAGAGTATGGGGAAGGGGACTTTACCAAAGGCTTCTATATCAACGTGCCGCTGGATATCTTCTCGGCTTACCCGACCCGCAGCCGTGCTCAGGTCACCTGGACGCCGCTGACGCGTGACGGCGGGCAGATGCTGGGCCGTAAGTTCGACCTTTACGGGATGACCGGCGATCGCAGCGAGAATTTCCGATAGTGAAGGTAAGTAAATAAACTAGATCCAGATCACACATTCAACGTATAACAGCCTCTCAATACACAATAATAATGAGGGGCTGTTATGCCTGTGTCACCGCGTTTTGCCTGGATCTCTACCGCTATGCAGACGGTGCTTAACCTTGGCCTGCTGGCTCTGGGACTGATCCTGATTATCTTTCTCGGCAAAGAAACGATTCATCTGGCTACCGTGCTGTTTACGCCGGGAGAGGAGTCCAGCTCGTATCTGTTTATCGAGGGGCTGGTTGTCTACTTCCTCTACTTCGAGTTTATTGCGCTGATTGTGAAATACTTCCAGTCGGGTTATCACTTCCCGCTGCGCTACTTTATTTACATCGGCATCACCGCGATTGTCCGTCTGATTATCATCGATCACAGTTCGCCGATCGACGTGCTGATTTATTCGGGGGCGATTCTGCTGATGGTGATCACTCTTTGGCTGTGCAACAGCCAGCGCCTGAAGCGGGAATAAAAAAGGGCGGCCCGAAGGCCGCCTGAAATAAGACGAAGGTCAAAGTGAGGGTTGCAGTGGTATGGCATCAAGATGAAGCACATGACTTTCAGGGATAACGTTAACCTTTTACCCCGCCAGCGGTCAGGCCGCTAACCAACCAACGCTGGGCCAGCAGGAACACAACGGTAATCGGTATTGCGGAGAGCACCGCCGCGGCGGCAAAATCGCCCCACAGGTAGTTTTGCGGGTTGAGGTATTGCTGCATGCCCACGGCCAGCGTGTAGCTGTCTACGTCGCGCAGCAGCAACGAGGCCACCGGAACCTCGGTGATGGCGGCGATAAACGACAGAATAAAGACCACGGCCAGAATCGGCACCGATAGCGGCAGCAGCACCAGGCGGAATGCCTGCCACGGCGTTGCGCCGTCCAGCGCGGCGGCCTCCTCCAGAGAACCATCGATAGTTTCGAAGTAGCCCTTAATCGTCCAGACATGCAGCGCAATCCCGCCTAAATAAGCGAAAATGACGCCGCCATGGGTATTCAGTCCGATAAACGGAATGTATTGACCCAGGCGGTCAAACAGCGCGTAAAGTGCCACCAGCGAGAGCACCGCAGGGAACATCTGGAAAATAAGCATCCCTTTCAGCAATGTCGCTTTCCCCGGGAAGCGCATACGGCAAAGGCGTAGGCGCAGGTGGTGGAAAGGGCTACGATACCGACCGCCGTGATACCGGCAATTTTTATCGAATTCCACAGCCATAGCAGCACCGGGAACGGCGGCGGCGTTACTCGTCCATCCGCATGCTCCACGCTAAAGCCCAGCGCCAGCTTCCAGTGCTCCCAGGAGACCTGATCGGGGATCAGGCTGCCGGTGGCAAAGTTGCCGGGCCGCAGTGAAATCGCAATCACCATCAGCAGCGGGAACATAATTGCCGCAATAAATAACAGCAGCAGGAAGTGCGTGATAAACAGACGCAGCTTTTGAGATTTGGGTTGCACCATAGCCATGGTCAGGTTCCTCAATCAAACTTCATGCGGGTGGCTTTCAGGTTCACAATCGCCAGCGCGCCCACCAGCAGGAAGATCAGCGTTGCGATAGCTGCTGCGAGGCCAAAGTCCTGGCCGCCGCCGCCTTCAAAGGCGATGCGGTAGGTGTAGCTTACCAGCAGGTCGGTATAGCCGGCCGGCGTGGTCGTTCCCAGACGATCCGGGCCGCCGTTGGTTAACAGCTGAATCAGCACGAAGTTATTAAAGTTAAAGGCAAAGCTGGCAATCATCAGCGGCGTGAGCGGCTTAATCAGCAGCGGCAGCGTGATTTTAAAGAAGTTCTGGAACGGGCCTGCGCCGTCCATTGCCGAGGCTTCATAAAGGTCGTCAGGAATGGCCTTTAGCAGCCCCATGCACAGGATCATCATGTACGGATAGCCCAGCCAGGTATTGACGATAATAATCATCGCGCGGGCGGTTGTCGGGTCGCTAAACCAGGCGGGTTTAATACCGAACAGCGCGCTCAGCATCATGTTGATTTCACCGAAGCTCTGGTTGAATAAGCCTTTGAAAATCAGTATCGAAATAAACGAAGGCACGGCGTAGGGCAGGATCAGCAGCAGGCGATAGGCCGCCTTGCCTTTCAATGACTCCCACTGCACCACGCAGGCCAGCACCATTCCCACCGCAACGGTGAGGATCACCGTGAGCACGGAGAAAATTACCGTCCAGACGAAGATGGCCAGAAACGGCTTTTGGATCCCGTCATCATGGAAGACACGGAGGAAGTTTTTCCAGCCGATGGTCACGGTGTAGCCCGGGCTTAGCCGTTCGCCTGCCCAGCTGCCGTCGGCGTTCACCGACTCGTAATAGCCGATATGGTCGTTTGGGGCGTATTTCACGCTGGTCTGGTTATTGGTCAGGTCACCGTTTTCCGCCAGCGTATAGAGCGGGCGGGTGCCTGAGAACTGGCGCAGGGAGCTCATTACGACCCTGCTCTCATCCGGCAGGACGGCGGTTATCTGGCTAAGCGTCTGGCGATTCTGGGTGATTACGCGCAAATTACCGCGCTCGCCTTCCGGCAGCGCATCTGTTTCTTTCAGCTGGATTTTTTGTTCACTACCCAGGGCGAACTTGTCCGAAACATAGTTTTTACCGCTCTCCCCGTCGGTGAGCGCCAGCGTCCATTCGTTGCCGTTCGGGTAGAGGCCAAAATTAAACGTTTTGCCCGCCTGGTACTGGCGGTCCATCAGCACCTGCTGCGCACGTTCAAACGTCAGCTGATTGGTGCTGCTGTAGTTGGTAAAGGCGATGGCGATAGTACAAACCAGCGGGAACAGGACGAACAGCCCCATACCGGCCATGCCAGGATAAACATAGCGCCAGGCATAGGCCCTGCGGTTGGCAAAAATATAGAGGCCAAGCGAGCTTAAAATCAGCGTCATCATGGCGAACAGGTACTCCCCCCGGGCGTACATTAAAACCACCAGATAGCCAACCAGCAGGGCCAATGCGCCGATGACTGACCACTTCACTCCCTCGTTTTGCCACCAGCGGCCCTTTTTAACTGCATCCATGGGGTCTTCCTCTACAGCGTGTTATTTCCCCTCACCCTAACCCTCTCCCCAGGGGGAGAGGGGACAGAAAGGGCCAGTTTTCTCACTCCAGCGGAGGGCCGGACTCAATCCGAATTCCTCCCTCTCCCCCTTTGGGAGAGGGCCGGGGTGAGGGGCAAGCTTTACTTAGTGATACGTCCCTGAGCATCCTTCAGCGCGGCATCAACGGTCTGGCGGCCGCTAACGGCGTTAACAACCGCGGTGCGTACGGCATACCAGAAGGCAGACATCTGAGGAATATTCGGCATGATCTCGCCTTTTTGGGCGTTATCCATGGTGGCAGCAATACGCGGATCCTTCGCCAGCTGTTCCTGGAAGGATTTCAGCGCCACGGCACCGAGTGGTTTGTCCTTGTTGACTTCCGCCAGGCCCTGGTCGGTCAACAGGTAATTTTCAAGGAACTCTTTCGCCAGCTCTTTATTCGGGCTGGCTGCGTTGATCCCGGCGCTTAATACGCCAACGAACGGTTTAGACGGCTTGCCTTTAAAGGTGGGCAGCAGCGTCACGCCGTAGTTAATTTTGCTCTTGTCGATATTGGACCAGGCCCAGGGACCGTTAATCGTCATCGCCGTTTCGCCCTTGTTGAACGAGGCTTCAGCGATGGAGTAGTCGGTGTCGGCGTTCATCTGCTTGTTCTTGATCATCTCGACCAGGAAGCCAAGGCCTGCTTTAGCCCCCGCGCTGTCTACGCCCACATCTTTCACATCATATTTGCCGTTTTCAAACTTGAAGGCATAGCCGCCGTCCGCGGCAATCAGCGGCCAGGTGAAGTACGGCTCCTGCAGGTTGAACATCAGCGCGCTCTTACCTTTCGCCTTCAGCGCTTTATCCAGGGCTGGGATCTCCTCCCAGGTTTTCGGCGGGTTTGGCACCAGGTCTTTGTTATAAATCAGCGACAGCGCCTCGACCGCAATCGGGTAAGCGATCAACTTGCCGTTATAGCGAACCGCGTCCCATGTGAAGGGATAGAGTTTGTCCTGGAAAGCTTTATCTGGGGTGATTTCGGCCAGCAGGCCGGACTGCGCGTAGCCGCCAAAGCGGTCATGAGCCCAGAAGATAATGTCCGGGCCGTCGCCGGTCGCCGCCACCTGAGGGTATTTTTCTTCAAGTTTATCAGGATGTTCAATGGTGACTTTAATACCGGTATCTTTCTCAAACTTCTTACCGACTTCGGCCAGGCCGTTATAGCCCTTATCGCCGTTAATCCAGATGACCAGTTTGCCTTCTTCGATTTTTGCCAGTGCAGAGGCGGAAAGCATCATCGTTGTCAGAGCTGACAAAGCGAGGATACGGGCGCCGGTTTTAATTTTCATATTCCCATCCTTTGAGTGGTGGTGTGCGCTTTATAGGGTAGTGCAGATTCACGTTGTTAAGTCTGCGGAGATGGCAAGCGCTTCTCATCCTCCTTTGCTCTACGCCCCAGAGGGGTTATCTGTGATCTGCTTTGCATAACTGGCCGTTATGTGTTCTGGCGCACATAAAAACGCGGCGAAAATTGAAGCCGCGATCACGAAAATCCCTGATGCCACCTGCAACCGGTTGCAGATGCACCCTCCTCATCCTCCCGCCTCCTCCCCCCATAAAAAAGCGTTAGGGTGGAGGATTTACCAAATGTAGCGATCCCTCATAGTCGGATACATCTTGAATCACCTGTCTGATGGCAGGTGGCAGTAATGAGGGAGAGGTAATGGCAAGCGTACAGCTGCGGAACGTAACAAAAGCCTGGGGTGACGTGGTGGTGTCGAAAGACATCAATCTCGACATCAATGAAGGAGAGTTCGTGGTGTTTGTCGGACCTTCAGGCTGCGGTAAGTCAACGCTGCTGCGCATGATCGCGGGCCTGGAAACCATCACCAGCGGCGAACTGCTGATCGGCGAAAAGCGCATGAACGACATTCCACCCGCTGAACGCGGCGTGGGCATGGTGTTTCAGTCCTATGCCCTCTACCCCCATCTCTCCGTCGCGGAAAACATGTCCTTTGGCCTGAAGCTCGCCGGGGCAAAAAAAGACGATATCAACCGGCGCGTCAACCAGGTTTCCGAAACCCTGCAGCTCGCGCACCTGCTGGAAAGGCGCCCGAAGGCGCTGTCCGGCGGCCAACGCCAGCGTGTGGCGATTGGTCGTACCCTGGTGGCAGAGCCCCGCGTATTCCTGCTGGATGAACCGCTTTCAAACCTCGATGCGGCGCTGCGCGTACAGATGCGTATCGAAATATCCCGTCTGCATAAGCGACTGGGCCGCACGATGATTTACGTGACCCATGACCAGATTGAGGCGATGACCCTGGCCGACAAAATCGTCGTGCTGGACGCCGGACGCGTCGCGCAAGTAGGGAAGCCGTTAGAGCTGTATCACTACCCGGCAGACCGCTTTGTGGCGGGCTTTATCGGGTCGCCAAAAATGAATTTCCTGCCGGTAAAAGTGACCGCGACGGCCATTGACCAGGTGCAGGTGGAATTGCCTAACCGTCAGCACGTCTGGCTGCCGGTGGAAAGCCGCAGCGTTCAGGTGGGGGCCAATATGTCACTTGGCATCCGCCCGGAACACCTGCTGCCGAGCGACATTGCTGATGTCACCCTCGAAGGGGAAGTGCAGGTCGTTGAGCAGTTGGGACACGAGACTCAGATTCACATCCAAATCCCCGCCATTCGTCAGAACCTGGTCTACCGCCAGAATGACGTGGTGTTGGTAAAAGAGGGTGCCACATTCGCTATTGGCCTGCCGCCAGAGCGCTGCCATCTGTTCCGAGAAGATGGCACCGCATGTCGTCGGTTGCATCAAGAGCCCGGCGTTTAAGCATTCCCATAATAAATAAAAGCAATGATTTCAGGAGATAGAATGATGATTACTCTGCGCAAACTCCCACTGGCGGTTGCCGTTATTGCAGGCATCGTGTCTGCACAGGCCGGCGCCGTTGACTTCAAGGGTTATGCACGTTCTGGTATTGGCTGGACAGGCAGCGGCGGCGAGCAGCAGTGTTTTAAAGCAACAGGCGCCGGCTCTAAATACCGTCTGGGTAACGAATGTGAAACCTATGCTGAAGTGGAGTTAGGTCAGCAAGTTTGGCAGGAAGGTGAAAAAAGCTTCTACGTTGACACCATGATCGGCTATGCCACCAGCCAGCTGAACGACGTGGAAGACACCGACGGCGGTCCGCGCGTGCGCCAGATGAACGTGGTAGGTAAAAACCTGTTCGACGCGCTGCCAGGGGCCAACATTTGGGCAGGTAAACGTTACTACAAACGTCACGACGTCCATATGATCGACTTCTACTACTGGGATATTTCAGGTCCTGGCGGCGGTATCGAAGACATCGATCTGGGCTTTGGTAAACTCTCTCTTGCTGCCACCCGTAACGGCGAATCCGGGGGCTCTCAGGCCTTTGTTGACGGTGAAACCAAAAATAAAGACCTGGCGAACGATATCTTTGACGTGCGCCTGGGCCAGATGCAGGTTAACCCAGGCGGCTCGCTGGAGCTGGGCTTTGACTACGGCCGCGCCAACAACACCAAACACTTCGATTCTGTCGATCAGGATGCCACCTCCAATGGTTGGCTGGGCACCGTTGAGCACACTCAGACTTTCCTTGGCACCAGCCTGAACAAATTTGTGGTGCAGTACGGTACTAACGCGATGGCGCAAACCAACGGTACCGGTCGCCCTGATACTTCCAGAAATAACGACGGCAAAATGCTGCGTGTGATCGACCACGGTGCTATCGATTTCAACGACACCTGGGGCCTGATGTACGTAGGTATGTACCAGGATATCAACCGCGATGATAGCAACGGCACCAAGTGGTGGACCGTGGGCGTTCGTCCTATGTACAAATGGACGCCAATCATGAGCACCTTGCTGGAAGTGGGCTACGACAACGTGAAGTCTCAGCTGACTGACAAGAGCAACAACCAGTACAAAATTACCCTTGCGCAGCAGTGGCAGGCGGGGAACAGCATCTGGTCTCGCCCGGCTATCCGCGTCTTCGCGACCTACGCCAAGTGGGATGAGAAGTGGGGCTACTCTTCCGGTAACCTGGGTGACGCCAACTACGTTGCAGACGCGCCGTCCGGTACTGCTTTCAGCGATACCAGCGCTCGCACCTTCAGCCGTGGTGACGACAGTGAAGTGACCTTCGGTATTCAGATGGAAGCCTGGTGGTAAGTTAACCCGCTGCGCGGGTGCTGAGCGCCCGCCAGTTTAAATGCCTGACCCGTCTCTTTTTTGCCTGAAGGAGGCGGGTTCGCTACGAGGATAAAATAATGAAAAAACACCTTCTTGCGCTTTGCCTGCTTCCCGTACTGGGCTTATCTTCCGTGCCGGCCTCTTTTGCCGCCAACACGGCGATTAACCCACAAAACGTCTCTACCGCACCGTCTATTCCTGCGGACAAATTGCAAAGTTTGCCGTGGATACCGCTGATGCCGCCCGTCAGTCAGGACGTTGTGCTGACGGCCTCTTCGGCCAGCCTTAACGTGGGCGAACTTTCCGGTAGCGTGGCGGCGTTCGTGCTGCCAGCCGATCAGGGCTCACTGGAGATCACGCTCTCCAGCCTGGTGAAAGATTTAAGCGTGTATGCGCCAAACGTCCTGATTCTCGACGGGCAGATGCAGCCTTCTGCTTTCTTCCCGAGCAGTTACTTCCAGTACCAGAAGCCAGGGATGACCTCCGGCAACCGTCTGGAAAACGTCATGAAGCTGACCCCAATGATGGGCCAGAAACAGATCTATATGCTGGTTTACACCACCAAACGCGATCTGGCGGAAACCACCCGCATGATTAACCCGGCGAAGCTTTACGCCGAAGGGGCAAATAACGCGATCCCTGACGTAGCCGACCCTGTAGCTCGACACAGCGGGCAGGGTACGCTGGCGGTGCAGGTCAAAACCGAACAGAACAGCGGCAACATCATGATCGGCAAGATCTTCGGTGGATCGGATGCCAAACCTGTTGTGGTGGGCAACGTAGCGCCGCCAACGGCCTATTCCGCGCCGGCTGCTGCTCCAGCACCAGCTGCTGCGCCTGCGCCTGCGCCGGCACCGGCAGCGAAGAGCGAGCCGATGCTCAATGATACGGAAAGCTACTTTAACCACGCGATTAAACAGGCAGTGGATAAAGGTGACATCGATAAGGCCCTTAAACTGCTGAATGAAGCCGAGCGCCTGGGATCCACCTCCGCCCGTAAAACTTTTATCAGCAGTGTAAAAGGCAAGGGGTAATTTTCTCCCCACGTTGCTGATGCTTGAAGTATTGGTGCGCTCAGGCGCACCTTTTTTTCCTTGTTATAATTCAAGCCACAGGGGTGTTGGCTGCACTCCCTTGCCGCCAGGCTGTGACAGGCATTGTTTAGGGGAAAGGGTGGATTGCTCTTCCTGTTGCCCAATTGTTGCAATATTTGCCGTGGGTGTTGCCATTGACTGCCCTCATCACGATGTTCTGCGCTACAATGCCCTCAGGTTATGTATCGGAGAGTATTCCCATGTCCGACGCGCTTTCGCCGTTGCGCGCCCTGAATTTCTATACAGAGGTCCCGCAAGGGCTTAGCTCCGCTTATCTTGACTGGCTCTTGCTGGAAGATTCGATGACTAAACGTTTCGAGCAGCACTGCAGCAAAGTCACCGTCCGCATTGTGCGCGAAGGTTTTTTCCCGGCGAGCAGCGATATGCCTGAAGCCGGGTTATTGCCTGCCTCTGAGCGCTACTGGCTGCGGGAAATCATTCTTTGTGGTGATGACGAGCCCTGGCTGCTTGGGCGCACCGTTGTGCCTGAAATTACGCTCGACGGGCCCGAGCTGGCGCTGCAGAAGCTCGGCAGTACCCCGCTTGGCCGCTATTTGTTTAGCTCATCCACCCTGACGCGCGACTATATTCAGATTGGCCGTAGCGCCGAACTGTGGGGACGCCGTTCCCGGCTGAGACTCTCCGGCAAACCGCTGTTGCTGACCGAGCTATTTCTGCCGGCGTCTCCGCTGTACAAAGAGGAAGAATAATGGAGTGGAGTCTTAACCAGGGAAAACTTCTGGCCTACCACCGGTTAATGCGTACCGATAAGCCCATTGGTGCGCTGCTGCTGCTGTGGCCAACGCTGTGGGCGCTGTGGGTAGCGACACCGGGTTTGCCCTCGCTGATGAACCTGATTGTCTTTATTGCCGGCGTCTGGCTGATGCGCGCGGCGGGCTGCGTAGTGAATGATTACGCTGACCGTAAGTTTGACGGCCATGTTAAGCGCACCGCGCACCGCCCGCTTCCCAGCGGGGCGGTTTCTGAGAAAGAAGCGAAGATCCTGTTTGTTGTGCTGGTGGGACTGGCTTTTCTGCTGGTGCTCACGCTCAACACCATGACTATCCTGCTGTCGATAGCGGGGCTGGCGCTGGCGTGGGTCTATCCGTTTATGAAGCGCTACACCCATTTGCCCCAGGTGGTGCTGGGGGCGGCATTTGGCTGGTCCATTCCTATGGCGTTTGCGGCGGCAAGCGAATCGGTACCGCTAAGCTGCTGGCTGATGTTCCTCGCCAATATTTGCTGGACGGTAGCGTACGACACGCAGTATGCGATGGTTGACCGTGATGACGATCTGAAAATTGGTATTAAATCGACGGCGATCCTCTTTGGCCGCAACGATAAGCTGATTATTGGCCTGCTGCAAATCGCCACCATGGTGCTGATGGGCATTGTTGGCTGGCTAAACGGGCTTGGCGGCGCGTTCTACTGGTCTGTCTTGCTGGCGGGTGGGCTGTTCCTGCACCAGCAAAAACTGATTGCTAAACGCGAGCGGGAAGGCTGTTTTAAAGCCTTTATGAACAATAACTATGTCGGCCTGGTGCTGTTTCTTGGCCTGGCGTTGAGCTATCTTCATTTCTGATCGTTCAGGCAATAAAAAAGGCGAGTCGATGCAAAATGCCGACTCGCCTTTTTTGTCTCTGCAAAATTAAGAGGCTGCGTCCTGCGAGGCCGAGCTCTCGATGGTCAGACGTATGTCCGAGGTCACCAGGTCTGCCAGCATCTGGTAAACCTTGATGGTTTCGGTCGCGTCTGCATCTCCGGTATCGCTGATGTAGCCCTCATCGCGCAGGGTGAGGACCAGCGAGGTGAAGACGGCTTTATCAAAGAACTCAGGGGCGTTGATGCCGTGCAGCACGGAAAGGCGCTGCGCCACCGTGCGGCTTTCGCGCTCCAGCGTCCCGCGGTTGATCGCCGGGTTGGCGCTCAGCTGCCAGAAGGTAATGGCATAACGCTGAATAGTTTCGCGAACGCCCGCCGCCAGCAGCTGCAGGGTGCGCGAGCGGTTAGGGTTGATCTGCACTTCATCGTCGGCCACCATCACCAGACCCTGACGCTCCATCTCCGCGATCAGCGCATCAATCTCACGGCCCAGCTCGGTTTTTTCCCAGCGCAGGAACAGTTCCGCCTTCAGCATCGGATAAACCACTTCTATCTGACGCAGCAGCTCGGCGCGCGAAATTTGGCGATGCTGGGTGATAATAGCGGCCATCAGCGACGGCAGCACCAGCATATGCATGATGTTGTTGCGGTAGTAGGTCATCAGCACGGCCTGCTCGCGCGGCAGAATGATGATGTCACCGATGGTGTCTTTCTCCAGCTCGAACTTATTCATCTGCAGCGCGTGGTCGATCAGCGCATCTGCGGAGACGGCCGGTGCGGTGGCGTCCGGCGAGTAGGGGACGTTGCGCAGCAGGTTCAGGTAGCAGTCGAGCTGTTCCGTGAGCTGCTCACGGGTCAACGAACGCTGGCGTGAAGCAAGCAGCGCGGTACAGCACAGGTTCATGGCGTTCGCCGCCCCTGCGTTGTTGATTCGCACCATCAGATCGGCGGCGATATCGTTCACCGTTGGCGTCAGCCAGGCCGGGCGAATTGCCTCGATAGGATCGATAGAATCTTTCCACTCCGGCACATGCTGGTTCAGGTAGGCCATCAGCGGCAGCGGTTCACCGAAGTTAACGTAGCCCTGGCCCAAATTACGCAGCTTGCTCAGGCCGCGAATCATCTGCACGAAGCTCTCTTTCTCTTTGGTCGCACCGCGCAGCTCCTTCGCGTAGGTGCCCACTTCCATGACGTGCTCGTAGCCGATGTAAATCGGCACCAGGGTAATAGGACGGGTACCGCCGCGCAGCATGGCCTGAATCGTCATCGACAGCGTGCCGGTTTTTGGATCCAGCAGGCGGCCGGTACGGGAGCGGCCACCCTCGACAAAGTACTCAACGGAATAGCCACGGCTGAAAAGTTCGCCGAGGTACTCGCGGAACACCGTAGAGTAAAGCTTGTTGCCCTTGAAGGTACGGCGAATAAAGAACGCGCCCAGGCGGCGGAAAATCGGGCCTGCCGGCCAGAAGTTCAGGTTAATCCCGGCGGCGATATGCGGCGGTACCAGCCCCTGGTGATAGAGCACGTAGGAGAGCAGCAGGTAGTCCATATGGCTGCGGTGGCAGGGCACATAGACAATTTCGTGGCCGTCGTGAGCAAGCTGGCGCACGCGCTCGGCATTATGCACGTTAATGCCCTGATAGAGGCGGTTCCAGGTTAAGCCTAACACCCGGTCCGTCAAACGTACGGCTTCATAGGAGAAGTTGGCCGCAATCTCTTCCATCAAAGCGACGGCGTTCTGCTGGGCTTTTTCGTGAGAAATTTTCTTGCTGCGGGCTTCATCTTCTACCGCGCGGGCAATCGCTTTTGACGCCAGCAGCTTGTTGAAGAGATCCTGACGAACCGGCAGACGTGGGCCCACTGCGGCCAGACGCTGGCGAGCAAAATGGGTGCGCGCGACGCGAGCCAGTTTTTGGGCGATAATTTTGTCGGTGCCGTGCTCGGTCGCCATACGGCGCAGGGAAACCGGCGGGGAAAAACGGACAAAGCTATCGCGGCCCAGCCATGAAACCGCAAAGAACTTCTGCACGCCGTTCAGGGTGCGTAAAGGCGGATTGATTTCCCCTTTCTCGCGCCCCGGTGAGCGGCCGAACATCACGGAAACCGGCACCATCTGCACATCGAGGTTTGGGTTGCTGCGATGCAGATCCAGATAGTCGTGGAAAAGTTTTACCGACTCTTCTTTTGGCGTGTAGTAGGTAAAGACGCGCGGGCCGCCGTGGATAAACACGTAGCGCGGCAGCAGTACGCCGTCAATTTCTAAGGGGTCCAGCGGGTCGGGCAGGTCATGCGCCAGACACTGGGCACGCAACGTCAGTAAGTCTGCCTTAGAGTTGTAGGGCAGAACGTACATAATCGGGCGTGAAGGATCCAGACCGAGCTCGGTTTGCGGATCCGCCGGAATAGAGTTGCTCTTTACCAGAACGCTTAATGGTAAATTCAGTAATTTGTAGTAAATTCTTGGCCAGCCTGACATAAACGATGTAAAGCCTCAGGTTAATAATGCAAATGCGCCGCAAGGATATCAGAAACTCTGGGGAATTTCTGTGGCGCTGCGATTTAGACTCAGTGAGCATTGACGCTCAATATTTAAAAAGGTTTCCTTTCATGGCGAATAATTCCACCGGCATCACCCGCATTATTAAGGCCGCAGGCTACTCATGGCAGGGGCTGCGTGCCGCCTGGATCAACGAAGCGGCCTTTCGCCAGGAGGGCGTTGCTGCGGTTATCGCTATCGCCATCGCCTGCTGGCTGGACGTTGACCCTATCACCCGTATTTTACTGATTGGCTCCGTTGTGTTGGTGATGATTGTCGAGATTCTTAACAGTGCCATTGAGGCGCTGGTCGACCGAGTCGGCACCGATTATCACGAGCTTTCTGGGCGCGCCAAAGACATGGGCTCTGCCGCGGTACTGATCGCGATTATCCTTGCGGTGGCGACCTGGGCCACCTTGCTTTGGTCACATTTGCGATAGTCCTTCCAGAATAGTTTAAGTCGCTGGTTTTTTGCTTAATTTGAGGTTTCAAATTCGCCCTGGGCTGTATATACTCACAGCATAACTGTATAAACACCCAGGGGGCGGAATGAAAGCACTAACTACCAGGCAGCAAGAGGTGTTTGATCTCATTCGGGATCATATCAACCAGACCGGCATGCCACCTACGCGCGCCGAAATTGCACAACGTCTGGGGTTCCGTTCTCCAAACGCCGCTGAAGAGCATCTTAAAGCGCTCGCTCGCAAAGGTGCCATCGAGATCGTCTCCGGCGCGTCGCGCGGTATTCGTCTGCTGGTTGAAGAAGAGAGTGGCCTGCCGCTGGTAGGCCGCGTGGCTGCCGGTGAACCGCTGCTGGCCCAGCAGCACATCGAAGGCCACTACCAGGTCGATCCGTCGCTGTTCAAGCCGAATGCCGATTTCCTGCTGCGCGTTAGCGGTATGTCGATGAAAGATATCGGCATCATGGACGGCGATTTACTTGCGGTGCACAAAACGCAGGACGTGCGTAACGGCCAGGTGGTTGTCGCCCGTATCGACGATGAAGTCACCGTGAAGCGCCTGAAAAAACAGGGCAATACCGTGCATCTGCTGCCGGAAAACAGCGAATTCCAGCCGATTGTCGTCGATCTTCGCGAGCAGAACTTTAGCATTGAAGGTCTGGCCGTCGGGGTGATCCGCAACGGCGAATGGCTGTAGCCTCTCTTCAGGTGGTGCGGTGAACCTGCCGTACCACCCGCTTTAAACCCCTCTCTTTTCCCCATGGATTATTCCCATGCGATGCTTCTCGTCAACAGATAGTGCGCTGTGGCAGCTGGCGCTGCCGATGATTTTTTTCCAACATTACCGTGCCGCTGCTTGGCCTGGTCGACACCGCCGTTATCGGCCACCTTGATAGCCCAAACTACCTCGGCGGCGTGGCTATCGGGGCTACGGCGACCAGCTTTCTGTTTATGCTGCTGCTGTTTTTACGCATGAGCACCACCGGATTAACGGCGCAGGCGTTTGGCGCGAACGATCCGCAGCGCCTGGCGCGCGCGCTGGTTCAGCCGCTGATGCTGGCGCTGATAGCCGGGCTTGCCATCGTGGTGCTGCGTTATCCGCTGATTACCCTTGCCCTGCACGTTGTGGGCGGCAACGAAGAGCTGCTGTATCAGGCGCGCCGTTTCCTTGAAATCCGCTGGCTGAGTGCTCCCGCTTCGTTGGCTAACCTCGTGCTTTTAGGCTGGCTGCTTGGGGTTCAGTATGCGCGGGCGCCGGTGATCCTGCTGGTGGCGGGGAACCTTATTAATATCGTTCTCGACCTCTGGCTGGTGATGGGGCTGCATATGAATGTCCAGGGTGCGGCGCTGGCAACGGCCGTGTCCGAATACGCCACGTTTATTATTGGGTTGTTGATGGTGCATAAAGTCCTGAAGCTACGGGGGATCAGTTGGGCACGCCTGAAAACGGCCTGGCAGGGTGATCTGCGCAAGCTTTTGGCGCTTAACCGCGACATCATGCTGCGCTCGCTGTTGCTGCAAATTTGCTTTGCCTCCATCACCCTCTTTGGCGCGCGTCTCGGCAGCGATATCGTGGCGGTGAACGCCGTGCTGATGACGCTACTGACCTTCACCGCCTATGCGCTTGACGGCTTTGCTTATGCGGTGGAAGCGCATTCGGGGCAGGCCTACGGGGCGCGTAACCGTGGGCAATTGCTGGAGGTCTGGGGAGCAGCATGCAGGCAGGCCGGGCTGGTGGCCGTTGCTTTTGCTCTGCTCTACGCCTTCGCCGGAGAGCACATCGTCGCGCTGCTGACCTCTTTGCCGGCGCTTCGCCAGCAGGCCGACAGCTATATTGGCTGGCAGGTGGTATTGCCGGTGGTTGGCGTCTGGTGCTACCTGCTCGACGGGATGTTTATTGGCGCGACTCGCGGCACCGAGATGCGGAACAGTATGGCGGTGGCTGCCTTCGGTTTTGGCGTGACGCTGCTTACGCTGCCGTTTTTGGGCAACCATGCTCTATGGCTGGCGCTGGCGGTGTTTTTAGCGTTGCGCGGCCTGTCGCTCGGTTTTATCTGGCGGCGCCACTGGCGCAACAACACCTGGTTTGCCGCACATAGCGACCGTTGATCGCGCTTTCTGCCCCGCATCACTCCCTCTTCTGACAAGCTGATTTCCCGCTTTTAAGGCGGGGGATCGGCACGCTGCTATTTTGAAAATGGTTAAAGATTCTGAGTTTTAAATATAACCCGAAATCCTTGACTACAATTATCTCTACATCCAGCAGACAGTGGGTGTTTTCCAGAAAGTCAGCATCCGGCAATCAGGATGTTCAACACCTAAACCGAATGATGAGGAGACCACAATGAATAAGGACGAAATCGGCGGTAACTGGAAGCAGTTCAAAGGTACGATCAAAGAGAAATGGGGTAAGCTGACCGATGACGACATGACCGTCATCGAAGGTAAGCGTGATCAGCTGGTAGGTAAAATCCAGGAACGTTACGGCTACGCCAAAGACCAGGCAGAGAAAGAGGTCAAGGACTGGGAGTCCAGGAATGAATACCGCTGGTAACTTGCCAGCCCCTCAAATGTGCTAATCCTGCCCGGGTACAAGGATGTACCAACCCTTCTTAACGTTTTTTCTTCGGCTGCACCGTATGATCGTGATCGCAGGCGCCGTGATGCCGACAGGCTTCCACTTCCGAACACTCAGCGCAGAGCCCGTGGGCTTCAATCACGTTGTGCCGCAGCGCAAAACCCATTTTTGACGCCAGCTTCTGCATAATATCTTCCACCCCCTGAGCCGCCTGCTCTTTCACGGCGCCACATCTGTCACAAATAAACATGGCGGAAGAGTGGGTTGGATGGTCGATAAAATTACACAGCACGTAGCTGTTGTTGGATTCCACGCGATGCACAAAACCCTGCTCAAGCAGGAAGTCCAGCGCCCGGTAGACAGTTGGCGGCTTTGCCTGTGGCTCGCTGACGCGCAGGAGATCGA
Source organism: Cedecea lapagei (assembly GCF_900635955.1). Classification (GTDB taxonomy): domain Bacteria; phylum Pseudomonadota; class Gammaproteobacteria; order Enterobacterales; family Enterobacteriaceae; genus Cedecea; species Cedecea lapagei. The sequence continues at coordinate 4,310,053 of NZ_LR134201.1, read as the reverse complement.
GCAGATCATAGGCGCTGATGGCGCCGCTCTGCTCTGCCATAAGGCGCAAAACCTCGAGACGCTGTGGCGTCAGGCGTACATTGCGTTGCAGGCAAAGCTTTTCAGCCTGCGCTAACATGTTTTGCGAAGTTTTGGTGTCCATCAGCCTCTCCCGGTCATTGACTCAATACTTTACCATAATGCGGATAAAACGCCGAATCCTGGTACATAATGACCCTATCTACTCAGGAGGACGTGATGCAAAAACCCGATTGTATTCGCCACTGGCGCGAGCTTGAAGGCGATGATGACGCAGCTTATCCGGATAGCGCAGAACTGTTTTCCATTGGCGCTCCCCTGGCACGCAATTTAGGCTTAACCCGCCTGGGGATTCACCATGAACGCATTCCTGCCGGCCGCAGAACCTCTTACCCTCACGCAGAGAGCAGCGAAGAAGAGTTTGCGTATGTGCTCGAGGGGCATCCGGAAGTGTGGATCAATGGCCATCTCTGGCAGCTTGAGCCTGGCGATAGCGTAGGTTTTCCGGCAGGAACCGGCATTTGCCATACCTTTATCAATAATACTGAGCAGGACGTTCGACTTTTAGTCGTCGGGGAAGCGAATAAAGCCGAAAATAAAATTTATTATCCGCTAAACCAGTCTTACGCCATGCAGCGCACGGATCGCTGGATAGATCACCCTCCCCAATTTTTTGGGCCGCATAACGGCCTGCCTTCACGAAAAGCAAAGGGTAAACTATAAATTAATTAGCATGGAAACGATGAGACGCTAACCCTAAGGATATATCTGGGATCCCGATGGTTCAAATATCCATCTTTTTATCGCGCTATTCACAGCAATAGTCTGCCTCTGTTCAGTCATAACTGTCAGGGGCGAATTACTTCATCTGACAATCAGACAGGCGTGCTGTGAATGAATAAAACAAAATCTTCGGTGGCGACACTCGCCGCAACGTTATTTATTGCCCATCAGGCCGGGGCGGCAGGGACCTGGTCCGAGGCGCGCAACGATGCCATGGGGGGCACGGGTGTCGCTTCTGCGAATTATGGCAGCGGTGTTTTGATCAACCCGGCGCTATTAGCCCGCTCTCAGCCAGATGATAATATTACGGTTGTTCTGCCAACCGTCGGGGCGCAAATAACGGATAAAGACAACCTCCAGGACCGGATTGATGATATCAGCGATAAAGTTGATAACTACAAACAGGCGGTTGGATCGTTAAGGCCGCGGGATATTCTTTTAAATCCTAACGGCACCTTAAATCAGTTTCGCAGCGCAGCCGGAGATCTAGCCAGCGAGCTTGAAGATTTACGCGGCGAAACGGCAAATGCAAAAGCTGCCGCAGGTATTGCGGTCAGTATCCCAAATGACACGCTCTCCGTTGCATTTGTCACCAAAGCCTATGCGCGAGCGAGAGTCAGTTCCTCTATCGATCAAAACGATATTGATTATCTACGCCGTATCCAGAACTCCAGCCTTGTGGCGGGAAGCGTGGCGATTGATGCGGCGCTAAACGGTTCCGACCAGATCACCCGTAACCTGAACTCTACCGCTTCCGGGCGCGCGGCCATTGTTTCCGATTACGGTATCGCTCTGGCCCATAAATTCGACGTTGGTGGCGTGCCGGTTTCCGTCGGCGTGACGCCAAAGCTGCAGAAAACCTGGCTCTATAACTACACCACTTCAATTTACGCTTATGACAGCGGCGACTGGAAAAAAGGGCAATACCGCAACGACGATACCGGGTTCAACCTTGACGCGGGCGTTGCCGCCGATCTGGGTGAAAACTGGACCGTTGGCCTGAGCGGGCAAAACCTGGTTTCCCGTGATATCGATACGAAAGATATTTTCATTACCAATGGGCGTACCGGAGAAACCCACAGCTACAAAGATACCTACCAGATTAGCCCTCTTGTCACGGCCGGCGTAGCCTGGCACAACGATCTGGTCACGCTGAGCGCCGACGGAGATCTGACCGAAACCAAAGGCTTCAAGAGCGAAGCGAATTCCCAGTATGTCGGTGTTGGCGCAGAGGTCAGGCCGCTCTCATGGCTGGCGCTGCGTGCTGGTTACCGCGCTGATGTGAAAAATAACGACAGCAACGTCTTTACCGGCGGCATCGGGTTCGCAGCAGGAAAACACGTTAACGTCGACCTGATGGGATTGTACGGCGAAGACCAGACCTGGGGGGCAGGGGCGCAGCTTAGCGTGGCCTTCTGATACTGAATGCCGGGGCAGCCTGATGCTCCGGCGTTGCTTTATGCTATAGTAGCGACCCTTTTTTAATCGTAGCCTGCGTAAACGTATGTCCTCACAAAGCAACCAGACTCCTTTCCAGCCGCACCGTTTCTCCATTGCGCCGATGCTCGACTGGACCGACCGCCACTGCCGCTATTTCCTGCGCCAGCTGTCTCGCCACACGCTGTTGTACACCGAAATGGTGACAACCGGGGCGATCATTCACGGTAAAGGGGACTATCTGGCCTATAGCGAAGAAGAGCATCCGGTTGCGCTGCAGCTGGGCGGCAGCGATCCGCAGGCGCTGGCGCACTGCGCGAAGCTCGCCGAAGCGCGCGGCTACGATGAAATTAACCTCAATGTGGGTTGCCCCTCCGATCGCGTACAGAACGGGCGCTTCGGTGCCTGCCTGATGGGCGAGGCGCAGCTGGTTGCCGACTGCATTAAAGCAATGCGTGACGTGGTCTCTATCCCGGTTACGGTGAAGACCCGCATCGGGATTGACGACCAGGACAGCTACGAATTTCTCTGCGACTTCATCGGAACGGTGGCAGGCAAGGGCGAGTGTGAGATGTTTATCATCCACGCGCGAAAAGCCTGGCTTTCCGGCCTGAGCCCGAAAGAAAACCGTGAAATTCCCCCGCTGGACTACCCTCGTGTTTATCAGCTTAAGCGTGATTTTCCGCACCTGACGATGGCCATCAACGGCGGTATCAAGACCCTGGAAGAAGCCAAAACGCATCTCCAGCATCTGGACGGCGTGATGGTGGGGCGTGAGGCTTATCAAAACCCAGGCCTGCTGACCACGGTGGACCGCGAGATTTTTGGTGCTGACGTAGCAGACAGCGATTCCGTGGCCGTCGTGCGGGCTATGTACCCGTACATTGAACGCGAGCTGGCAAACGGCACTTACCTTGGGCACGTGACTCGCCATATGCTCGGCCTGTTCCAGGGTATCCCTGGCGCGCGTCAGTGGCGTCGTTACTTAAGTGAGAACGCCCATAAAGCCGGGGCAGGCATTGAAGTGGTTGAACACGCGCTCTCTTTGGTTGCCGATAATCGCCAGCTCTAGCTGTAAAACAGCCGGGATAATTCAGGTATTGCGGAGCCGATCACAAGCCTGAACTTAATCCCGGCGGCGTCATTTCATTTACTTATTAAATCTGCGACTATCCTTTTGCAGTAACAAGAATTCATCGCGCTGTACCCTACATACGGCACGAACAAAAAAAGAAAGGGCTTCCCACGGGAAGCCCTAATTCTTTCTAGGGGATCAACAAACTCGACCCTTGCGTCGCGCGGCTTTCCAGCGTTTTATGGGCAAGTACCGCGTCCTTCAGCGCAAACTTCTGGTTCTCTGCGACATCCACCTTTACTGCGCCGCTGGCGATCAGCGAAAACAGCTCGTTGCAGGCCTCATCGAACTCTGCGCGAGTGGTCAGATAGCCGTTAAGCGAAGGGCGCGTCACGTAGAGCGAACCTTTCTGGTTCAGGATGCCAAGGTTAACGCCGGTCACCGGGCCGGACGAGTTACCGAAGCTGACCATCAGCCCACGGCGCTGCAGGCAGTCGAGCGAAGCTTCCCAGGTCTCTTTTCCGACCGAGTCATAAACCACAGCAACTTTCTTGCCGCCGGTCAGCTCTTTGACGCGCTCAGAGATATTTTCATGCTGATAGTTAATGGTCTGCCAGGCTCCGGCCTGCAGGGCACGCTCGGCTTTTTGTGCCGACCCCACGGTGCCAATCAGTTTTGCCCCCAGCGCTTTCGCCCACTGGCAGGCTATTAAGCCCACGCCACCGGCCGCCGCATGGAACAGGAAGGTTTCATTCGCTTTGATCTCGTAGGTTTTACGCAGCAGGTAAAACACCGTCAGCCCTTTCAGGAATGAGGCTGCGGCCTGCTCGAAGGAAATGGCATCCGGGATTTTAGCAACCTTATCGGCTGGCGCATTGTGCACGCTGCTGTAGGCGCCGAGGCCGGATTGCGCGTAAACAACGCGATCGCCAACCTTCAGGTGAGTCACGCCGCTGCCGACCTTACTGATAACGCCAGCGGCTTCGGTCCCTAGCCCGCTCGGTAACGATGGAGGTGGATAAAGGCCGCTGCGGATATAGGTATCAATGTAGTTAATCCCTATGGCCTTATTCTCAACCTGAACTTCGTTTTCTGCAGGATCTTTCGGCGTAAACTCAACGGCTTTCAGTACCTCTGGTCCGCCGTGTTGGCTAAATTCGATGCGCGTTGCCATGGAAACTCCTTGTGTCGAAGAGGGACAAGAATGGTTATACTTCCCGGTCTCTCACTATGAATTTGGTAGCTCCCTCACTATGGCAGGAAATAAACCCTTCAACAAACCGAAAGAACCCCGCGACCGTCAGGTAGAAGGGCTGAAAATGCCGCCGCACTCGCTTGAGGCGGAGCAGTCGGTGTTGGGCGGTTTAATGCTGGATAACGAACGCTGGGACAACGTCGCCGAGCGCGTGGTTGCAAACGACTTCTTCAGCCGTCCGCACCGCATGATCTTCACCGAGATGCAGCGCCTGCTCGAAATGAGCAAACCCATCGACCTGATTACGCTTTCCGAATCTCTGGAACTCCAGGGCCAGCTCGAGAGCGTCGGTGGTTTTGCTTATCTCGCGGAGCTTTCTAAAAATACGCCAAGTGCGGCGAACATCAGCGCCTATGCCGATATCGTTCGCGAGCGTGCAGTCGTACGCGAAATGATTGCGGTCGCCAATGAAATCGCCGATGCCGGTTATGACCCGCAGGGGCGTAGCAGCGAAGATTTACTGGATCTGGCCGAGTCTCGCGTTTTCCAGATTGCGGAAAACCGGGCCAACAAAGATGAAGGCCCGAAAAGCATCGACCAGATTCTGGAAGCCACGGTGTCGCGTATTGAGTCCCTGTACCAGACGCCGCATGACGGCGTAACGGGCGTGGACACCGGCTATCAGGATCTGAACAAGAAAACTGCTGGCCTGCAGCGCTCCGACCTGATTATCGTTGCGGCCCGTCCGTCAATGGGTAAAACCACCTTCGCAATGAACCTGTGCGAAAACGCCGCCATGCTGCAGGACAAACCGGTATTGATCTTCAGCCTTGAGATGCCAGGTGAGCAGATCATGATGCGTATGCTGGCTTCGCTGTCGCGCGTTGACCAGACCCGAATTCGTACCGGGCAGCTGGATGACGAGGACTGGGCGCGAATCTCCAGTACCATGGGTATCCTGCTGGAGAAGCGCAACATGTATATCGATGACTCCTCCGGCCTGACGCCGACCGAAGTTCGCTCCCGTGCCCGCCGTATTTATCGCGAGCATGAAGGCCTGAGCATGATAATGATCGACTACCTGCAGCTGATGCGCGTGCCCTCTTTGTCCGACAACCGTACGCTCGAAATCGCCGAGATTTCCCGCTCGCTCAAGGCGCTGGCGAAAGAGCTTCAGGTGCCGGTCGTGGCGCTGTCGCAGCTTAACCGCTCCCTGGAGCAGCGTGCGGACAAACGCCCGGTTAACTCCGACCTGCGTGAATCCGGCTCCATCGAGCAGGATGCCGACTTAATCATGTTTATCTACCGCGACGAGGTTTACCACGAAAACAGCGACCTGAAAGGTATTGCTGAAATCATTATCGGTAAGCAGCGTAACGGCCCCATCGGTACCGTGCGTCTGACCTTTAACGGCCAGTGGTCGCGCTTCGATAACTATGCCGGGCCGCAGTACGACGAAGAATAAAAATCCTCGTCATCCTTCAAGCCGCCCCGCTGTGACCTGAATGATTAAGAGGATTGGCACAATTTAATCCAAACATTGAGCAAGGAACGAACATGCAAGCGGCAACCGTCGTGATTAACCGCCGCGCTCTGCGACACAACCTGCAACGCCTGCGCGAACTGGCTCCGAACAGTCGCATGGTGGCAGTCGTGAAAGCAAACGCCTACGGGCATGGTCTGCTGGAGACCGCCCACACCCTGGAAGGCGCCGATGCGTTCGGCGTTGCCCGTCTCGAAGAAGCCCTGCGCCTTCGGGAAGGCGGCATCACGAAACCGGTTCTGTTGCTGGAGGGGTTCTTTAATGCTGAAGATCTGCCGGTGATTGCCGCCCAAAACTTTCAAACGGCGATCCACAGTACACAACAGCTGGAAGCGCTTGAGCAGGCCGATCTGAGCCAGCCGCTGACCGTCTGGATGAAGCTGGATACCGGGATGCATCGCCTGGGCGTTCGTCCGGAAGAGGCGGAAGCTTTCTATCAGCGTCTTGTCGCCTGCAAAAACGTCCGCCAGCCGGTGAACGTGGTAAGCCATTTTGCCCGTGCCGACGAGCCGGAATCCGATGCTACGCCGCGCCAGCTTGATATCTTTAATACCTTTACCGCAGGCAAGCCGGGGCAGCGCTCGATCGCCGCATCGGGCGGTATTCTGCTGTGGCCCGACTCGCACATGGACTGGGTTCGTCCGGGCATCATCCTCTACGGCGTCTCCCCGCTTGAGCAAAAGCCGTGGGGCGAGGACTTCGGCTTCCAGCCGGTGATGTCCCTGACCTCCAGCCTGATAGCGGTTCGCAGCCATAAAGCCGGTGAGCCGGTGGGCTACGGCGGTACCTGGATTGCCGATCGTGACACCTGCCTTGGCGTGGTGGCGATGGGCTATGGCGACGGCTATCCACGCAGCGCGCCGTCGGGGACGCCGGTGTTGGTCAATGGCCGTGAAGTGCCTGTTGTTGGGCGCGTCGCCATGGACATGATTTGCGTCGATTTGGGGCCGAATGCCGCTGAAAAACCCGGCGATAGCGTGGTGCTCTGGGGGGAAGGTTTGCCTGTCGAGCGCATCGCTGAATATTCAAATGTGAGTGCTTACGAACTTATCACGCGCCTGACATCAAGGGTGACAATGAAGTATCTGGACTGAGTGTCCTCGCCTGGTTTACAGTGGAAATCCGCGAACTGTAAACCAGGAGAACCCACCGTGTTTCAAAAAGTTGACGCCTATGCTGGCGACCCGATCCTTTCCCTCATGGAGCGCTTTAAAGTCGATCCGCGCAGCGACAAGGTCAACCTCAGCATCGGCCTCTATTACAATGAAGACGGGGTTATCCCGCAGTTGCAGGCCGTCGCGGAAGCGGAAGCCCGCCTGAGCTCGCAGCCTCATGGTGCCTCTCTCTACCTGCCGATGGAAGGCCTGAACGGCTACCGCAGCGCCATTGCGCCGCTGCTGTTTGGCGCAGACCATCCGGCGCTGGTGGAAGGACGCATTGCCACCGTGCAGACACTCGGCGGTTCCGGAGCCTTAAAAATCGGCGCTGACTTCCTCAAAACATACTTCCCTGGTTCACAGGTGTGGGTAAGCGATCCTACCTGGGAAAACCACGTTGCCATCTTTGAAGGCGCGGGCTTTACCGTTAACACCTATCCGTGGTTCGACAGCGAAACCAACGGCGTGCGTTTTGAAGCGCTGCTGGAAAAACTGAATACGCTGCCGGAGCAAAGCATCGTGCTGCTGCATCCTTGCTGCCACAACCCAACCGGCTCAGACCTGACCGACGGCCAGTGGGACACGGTTGTTGAAATCCTCAAAGCACGCAACCTGATCCCATTCCTCGACATCGCCTATCAGGGCTTTGGCGCGGGCATGGAGCAGGATGCTTACGCTATCCGCGCTATCGCCTCATCCGGGCAGCCAATGCTGGTGAGTAACTCCTTCTCTAAAATCTTCTCCCTGTACGGCGAACGCGTTGGCGGCCTCTCCGTGGTTTGCGAAGATAGCGATGCCGCAGGGCGTGTGCTGGGCCAGCTGAAAGCCACCGTTCGCCGCAACTACTCCAGCCCGCCGAACTTTGGTGCCCAGGTTGTGGCTACCGTGCTGAACGACGAGAAGCTGAAGGCCAGCTGGCTTGCCGAAGTAGAAACCATGCGCGTTCGCATTCTGGAAATGCGTCAGGTGCTGGTGGAAGTCCTGAGTAAAGCTATGCCGGAGCGTAACTTTGACTATCTGGTGAAGCAGCGCGGCATGTTTAGCTACACCGGGTTAAGCGCCGCTCAGGCCGACCGCCTGCGCGATGAGTTTGGCGTTTACCTGCTGGCCAGCGGCCGTATCTGCGTTGCCGGCCTGAACCACAGTAATGTGCAGCGCGTGGCGCAGGCCTTTGCTGCAGTGATGTAAGTACTCGCTAACTTAATTGGATTTTTTAGGTCCGCCCGTTCCTCTCCCACCAGGGAGAGGAAATCCTGCCGCTATTCTGTGACCCTCTCTGTTTTCTGCGACAGTAAACTGAAAAAAACCTTTGTAGATCAGCCCCTGGCGGGTATGGTCGGAATGCTTTATGGCAAGATTGCTCATTTTAACAACGATTAAAAATAAAAAATCATAGGGAAAATAATGCGTAAGATCGCTCTGGCACTTAGTGCCGCCTGCCTGCTGGTAGGGCTGAATCATGCCGCTGTGGCCAAGGAGTCCGCCCCAGCGCTGCTTAACCCTGGCGTGACGGTCGCACAGCTGGCGCAGCAGGTCCCGATTCATTGGGTTTCCGTGGCACAAATTGAAAATAGCCTGCTTGGCCGCGCCCCCCTCTCCGTCGGCTTTGATATCGACGACACCGTGCTGTTCTCCAGCCCCGGCTTTTACCGCGGGCAAAAAGAGTTCTCACCGGGCAAGCAGGACTACCTGAAGAATCCAGCATTCTGGGAAAAGATGAACAACGGCTGGGATGACTTCAGCATGCCAAAAGAGGTGGCAAAAAATCTGATCGCTATGCACCTGCGGCGTGGCGATCGCGTTTACTTTGTCACCGGGCGTAGCCAGACGAAAACCGAAACGGTGACCAAAACCCTGCAAAGTGACTTCCTTATCCCTGAACCGAGCGTGAATCCGGTGATTTTTGCCGGGGATAAAGAGGGGCAAAACACCAAAACGCAGTGGCTGAAAGACAAGAAAATCAAGATCTTCTACGGCGACTCGGATAACGACATCACCGCGGCGCAGGAGGCCGGCGCGCGAGGTATCCGCATTCTGCGGGCCTCAAACTCCAGCTACCAGCCGCTGCCGAAAGCAGGCTCATTTGGCGAAGAGGTCATCGTCAACTCCGAGTATTGATCTCGCGATGAAGGAGGGCAGCTAACGCCCGTCAGCTGCCTTTTTTAATCTATTCTCCTCGTCGGTTATCGGCTTTTGGCGCACACTTAATTCTGCCGCGAACCCTTTCGGCATGACTATCAGCACGAGGAAATCGAGATGACGAATTCGGAGCTTCTGGAGTACTGCATGAAGAAGCCGGGCGCAGAGCAGAGCGTGCACAGCGACTGGAAAGCAACCCAAATTAAAGTTGGCGATGTGCTGTTTGCCATGGTGCATGAAGAGAATCAGCGCCCGGCGGTATCCCTCAAGGCGACGCCAGAGCTGGCAGAGCTTCTGCGTCAGCAGCATCAGGATGTGTTCCCCAGCGCTCATTTGAACAAGGCGCACTGGAGCACGCTCTATCTGGACGGCTCGCTGCCCGGCTCGCAAATTTACTATCTGGTGGATGCTTCTTATCAGCAGGCGGTGACTTTGCTGCCTGAACAGGTCAGGCAGCAATTGTCGGTTTGACTATTTCAGCAACGGTTTAAGGAACCGTGCGGTATGGGATGCTTCGCAGGTCGCGACGGTTTCCGGCGTGCCGGAGACCAGAATCTCACCGCCGCCGCTGCCGCCTTCCGGCCCCAGATCCACAATCCAGTCTGCGGTTTTAATCACGTCGAGGTTGTGTTCAATGACCACGATGGTGTTGCCCTGATCCCTGAGCTGATGCAGCACTTCCAGAAGTTGCTGAATATCCGCGAAGTGCAGGCCGGTGGTCGGCTCATCAAGGATATACAGCGTCTGGCCGGTACCGCGTTTGGAGAGCTCACGCGCCAGCTTAACGCGCTGCGCTTCGCCGCCCGACAGCGTGGTGGCCGACTGGCCGAGACGAATATAGGACAGGCCTACGTCGATCAGCGTTTGCAGCTTACGCGCCAGCGCCGGTACGGCATCGAAGAACTCACGAGCGTCTTCAATGGTCATATCCAGCACTTCGTGAATGCTTTTCCCTTTGTACTTAATCTCCAGCGTTTCACGGTTATAGCGCTTGCCTTTGCACTGGTCGCACGGCACGTAGATATCCGGCAGGAAGTGCATTTCCACCTTGATTACGCCGTCGCCCTGGCAGGCTTCACAGCGCCCGCCGCGAACGTTGAAGCTGAAACGCCCCGGCGTATAGCCGCGTGAGCGCGCTTCCGGCACGCCGGCAAACAGCTCACGAACGGGCGTGAAGACGCCGGTGTAGGTTGCCGGGTTGGAGCGCGGCGTACGGCCAATCGGGCTTTGGTCGATGTCGATGACCTTATCGAAATGCTCCAGACCCTGAACATCGCGATACGGCGCGGGCTCGACAATCGTGGCGCCGTTCAACTGGCGCTGGGCAATCGGGAACAGCGTATCGTTGATCAGCGTCGATTTCCCTGAGCCTGAAACCCCGGTGATACAGGTAAACAGCCCAACCGGCAGCGTAAGCGTAACGTCCTTCAGGTTGTTGCCCTTCGCGCCGGAGAGCTTGAGCACCTTCGATGGGTCGGCGGCAACGCGCTGTTTCGGTACCGCAATTTCGCGTTTGCCGCTCAGGAACTGCCCGGTCAGGGACTCCGGCACCGCGATAATATCCTTCATGGTGCCTTCGGCGACTACCTGGCCGCCGTGCACGCCCGCGCCTGGGCCAATATCGATAATATGGTCGGCGGCGCGAATGGCATCTTCATCGTGCTCAACCACAATTACCGTGTTGCCGAGGTTACGCAGGTGAATCAGGGTTTCCAGCAGGCGTTCGTTATCGCGCTGGTGCAGGCCGATTGACGGCTCATCCAGCACGTACATTACGCCAACCAGCCCGGCGCCAATCTGGCTAGCCAGACGGATACGCTGGGCTTCGCCCCCGGACAGCGTTTCTGCTGAACGGGAGAGAGAGAGGTAGTTCAGGCCGACGTTCACCAGGAACTTCAGGCGGTCGCCAATCTCTTTCAACACTTTTTCCGCGATTTGCGCGCGCTGGCCGCTCAGCTTCATGTTCTGGAAGAATTCCATCGCATGGCCGATGCTCATGTCAGAGATGGTCGGCAGCGCGGTGTTTTCGACAAACACATGGCGCGCTTCACGGCGCAGACGGGTGCCTTCGCAGCTGGTGCAGGGGCGGTTGCTGATGAACTTCGCCAGCTCTTCCCGCACGGCGGAAGATTCCGTCTCTTTGTAGCGGCGCTCCATGTTGTGCAGCACGCCTTCGAACGGATGGCGGCGCACGGAGGTATCGCCGCGGTCATTCATATATTTGAATTCTATGGATTCTTTGCCAGATCCGTGCAGCACGACCTTCTTCACCGTGTCGCTCAGCTCGTTCCACGGGGATTCCACGTCGAACTTATAGTGCTCGGCCAGCGAGCGCAGCATGGTGAAGTAGTAGAAGTTACGGCGATCCCAGCCGCGAATAGCTCCGCCGGCCAGCGACAGCTCGCCGTTTTGCACCACGCGGTCCGGATCGAAATATTGCTGAACGCCCAGTCCGTCGCAGGTTGGGCAGGCGCCGGCCGGGTTATTAAAGGAGAACAGGCGCGGTTCCAGCTCGCGCATGCTGTAGCCGCAAATCGGACAGGCAAAGTTGGCGGAGAACAGCAGCTCTTCCGCTTTTTCATCGTCCATGTCGGCGACAACCGCAGAGCCGCCGGAGAGCTCCAGCGCGGTTTCAAACGACTCGGCCAGGCGCTGGGCGATGTCTTCGCGCACCTTGAAACGGTCCACAACCACTTCAATAGTGTGCTTCTTCTGCAGCTCTAATTTCGGCGGATCGGACAGATCGCAGACTTCACCGTCGATGCGCGCGCGTATGTAGCCCTGGCTTGCCAGATTTTCCAGCGTTTTAGCGTGCTCGCCTTTACGATCTTTAATGATCGGCGCAAGCAGCATCAGACGTTTGCCTTCCGGCTGAGCCAGCACGTTATCGACCATCTGGCTGACGGTTTGTGCCGCGAGCGGGATATCGTGATCCGGGCAGCGCGGCTCGCCGACGCGGGCGTAAAGCAGACGCAGGTAGTCATGGATTTCCGTAATGGTGCCGACGGTGGAGCGCGGGTTATGCGACGTGGATTTCTGTTCGATAGAAATCGCCGGCGACAGCCCTTCTATATGGTCGACATCCGGCTTTTCCATCAGCGACAGGAACTGACGCGCGTAGGCGGAGAGGGATTCAACGTAGCGGCGCTGCCCTTCTGCGTACAGGGTGTCGAATGCCAGCGAGGATTTGCCTGAACCCGAAAGCCCGGTGACAACAATCAGTTTGTCGCGCGGGATGACGAGGTTGATATTTTTGAGATTGTGGGTGCGGGCGCCCCGAACTTCGATCTTATCCATTCACCTTTCCCGGAATAATGATACATGCGCCAGGTACAACCGACGGCCAGAAACGGCTAATTATGGCACAATAAAACCTGAATGAATATCCAGTGTTTTAATGAAACGAGCTATACTTAACCGACATTCTGGAATGTCCCTCGCAGCTATAAACATTGTGGGTGGCATAGTGTAGAATCCCCGGTCTAGACTATTTATAAACGTTTCAGGAGACACGAACATGGCCAGCAGAGGCGTAAACAAGGTGATTCTCGTTGGGAATCTGGGTCAGGACCCGGAAGTACGCTACATGCCAAATGGTGGCGCCGTTGCCAACATTACACTGGCCACGTCAGAGTCCTGGCGTGATAAGCAAACCGGCGAAACCAAAGAAAAAACCGAGTGGCACCGCGTTGTGCTGTTCGGCAAACTGGCAGAAGTTGCCGGTGAATACCTGCGTAAAGGCTCTCAGGTTTACATCGAAGGCGCTCTGCAAACCCGCAAATGGACCGACCAGGCTGGCGTAGAAAAGTACACCACCGAAGTTGTGGTTAACGTTGGCGGCACCATGCAGATGCTCGGCGGCCGTCAGGGCGGCGGTGCACCAGCAGGCGGCAACGGCGGCCAGCAGCAGGGCGGTTGGGGTCAGCCTCAGCAGCCGCAGGGCGGCAATCAGTTCAGCGGCGGCGCGCAGTCTCGCCCGCAGCAGCAGAGCGCACCAGCGCCGTCTAATGAACCGCCAATGGACTTCGACGACGACATCCCGTTCTGAAGATGACCTTAGAGTTATCTGTAAAGAATGAAAACATAGACCCCTGTTAATTCAGGGGTTTTTTATTTCTATCGTCGGAAAAAGTGTCTTATATAAATTGGTGATTTTTCACATAAAGTGTACCTTGTAATTGTGTAATGTTTATGGGGTGTGAGTGCATGGAAAAGAACTACAGAGTTACAACATTTGTCATGGATAGTGGCGAGCGCTATTGCATGGTAGTGGATCGTGCTTCTGGGCTTTCCATGTATTACCCAACTTTGTTTTTAACATCCCAAATCCGCAATAAAGGCAATGCCTTCTCAACGACGCTAGCTGCTGCTAACAACCTGGTTATGTTGTTACGCTTTGTAGAGAGTCGCGACATTGACCTTGAACAACGGTTATTGACCAAAGATTTCTTCAAGTCACATGAGATGGACGATCTGAGAGACTTCGCTCAGCGCAAGCAAGGCAGGATGCCATCAAAGGTGCTATCCACCCTTTGGTTAGATGATGAGTTGACCAATATCGTGGATAACGGAACACAACATTCCCGCCTAACAACCTTTGCCAACTATTTATGCTGGTATGCTATGCATATCTTAAATATGCCTGAGCTGGATGTAGTTGAACAGATCAAGACTATGGCGACGCAAATAAAGGTGCGCCGACCGTTTAAAAAGAGCAGAAATAGTACATTGCAAGACAGGTCTTTGAGTGACGTTCAATTGTATGTGCTATTTGAGACGATTAAGCTCGAATCAGAGTGGAATCCTTTTTCAATTGATGTGCAGCGCCGCAATCGGCTGATGATCTTGCTTCTGTTTCCTGATCTTGATGTGCTAGCGACCATCCAATCCCCTTATGAATTCTACCAACTGCTTGCCACTGACAAACTTCACATCGCCGCTTCAGTGATAACTAAAACACTCCATTTAATTGTAGAAGAATCAGATATCCGGTCAGAACGTACTGGTGATCTATTGCATATCAATTCTCGCCGCTTTCGGTATACCACGGGAACACGGGCTGCCCGTGAAGGTTTTGGCGAGTTGGTAATAGCGGAACTGCTTGACCATACGGACACCCAAAACGCAGGTGTTTATATCAAGAATATACCCGAGCATGTGAAAATGCTGGATGAGGCGGTTGGTTTTTCAATTGGCGCCATACGCCCAGGCATTTGTCGGGGGACTTGTAGATTCAGAGAGGGATGCGCATCGAGGTGAAGACCCAACCAGCCGTATTCGGACCGAAATGGGTCAGGGTGTTGGCTCTTGTGGCGAACATGGCTTTTGTGGCGCCAATGTTCCTATTCCTTGCTACACCTGCATGCATTTTCAACCATGGCTGAATGGCCCACATAACGATGTCTATAAGGGTCTGCTCAATGAGCGTGAGCGGGTGAAAGAGATAACTGGCGACATCCAGATTGCTGCCGTGCTTGATCGTAGCATCATTGCAGTGGCAGACGTGATCATGCGTTGTGCTAAACGTCGTGAAGAGCTTGGTGAAGAGGGATTAATTACCAATGGCTGAGATTTTCCAGTTCAAGCCAAAGGCTATTCTGACGGCAGCAGAAAATCTTGAAGCATTCATAGTTAAGTGTCGAGATGAGTTGACGGTATTCGGCTCTAATCTCAATTGGGAAGATCCTGGTTGGCCAAATATAACTGTGTTTGCCAAGTTGGGCGTTATTACTCGCAAACCAAAACCTCAAGAGGTGCAAGACCCCGTATTCATCGATTTTGCCAAAGCTTTTTCCGTTACCAGCAGGGACATGCGCCAACTGGGACTAAGAATGAAAGTAAAGCCTTGCGAGCGATTGAGGCGTCTTTACTTTAAGTAAACGGGAATGCAAATATTGATGGCCTGTCAATTACTGTGCTTGATGAAGCAGCTGAATTGGCAAGGCAGCACTACTCAGATGGTTCCGCATATAGTTGCGGCCGAGAGATTGAGCGGCTGGCTAAGTTTGTGGTTGAAAACCAGCTTGTAGAAAACGTTGTACAAGATTGGGTCAATCCAATTAAGCGTGCTGAGGACAAGAACAAAACAGGCAGGGAGGCGAAGAAAAATAGGGAAGATAAACTTCCAAGTGATATTGCCCTCAATGTGTTGGCAGAAATTTTTGCCCACGACCCAATTCATGAACGAGATATATTTACAACATCGGTATTTGCCATGTTGATGTCAGCACCGTCACGCATTACTGAGGTGTTATCATTGCCTGCAGATTGCGAGGTGTTCGAAAAGGATCGTGAAGGTATAGAACGCTACGGCTGGCGTTTTTTTGCAGGGAAAGGCTATGAGGGTGATATCAAATGGATACCAACCGTGATGGTCGACATCGCTAAAACAGCCGTAGCTAGAGTTCGAGGGCTCTCTGAAAATGCCCGACAGCTGGCTAAGTGGATAGAGAAACACCCGGATAAATTTTACCGCCATGCTGACTGCCCTGATGTTGCTGATGATGTGCCGTTGACGATGGTTCAGACTTGTATGGCGCTCGGTTTTGCACATAACTCTCAAAAGACATACAGGTCGTGTCTTGGTAGCCGGGGCTTAGCTAAGGAAGATGGTGTGTATACGCTAAATAGCCTGTGGCAACACACTATGGAACGTTTGCCAGAAGGCTTCCCGTGGTTTGCTAAAGACAAGGGGATTAAGTTTAGCAATGCCTTGTTTGCACTGAATGTTAATCAGTTCCACGGAAACCGAGGATGCCTTCCGGTTGAATTACATAAGCCAATCAATAACTTTTTTAACAATGATATGGCTCCTCGCGAGGCTCTGGATGGAAAACATGCCAGTATCCTTGATCGCCATGGTTATCGTACTGAAAATGGAGAACGGGTCAAATTGACCTCGCATCAGGCTCGACACCTGCTCAACACCATTGCCCAGCGTGGAGGACTGTCAAACTTGGAAATTGCCAAGAGATCTGGACGGGCAGACGTGAAGCAGAATCGAACCTACAACCATATGACTGAATACGAACTGGTTGGCATGGCTGAACGCCTTGATCCCACAAAAGCGCTATTTGGGCCTGTTGGCGAGGTGGCAAAGCATTTGCCCGTGACTATGCAGGAGTTCAATACCTTAGAGCATGCCGCAGTCCATGTGACGGAGTATGGCTACTGTGTGCATGATTACACCATGAGTCCTTGTGAGAAATTCCGAGATTGCGTCAATTGTACCGAACAGGTTTGCATCAAAGGCGATGATACTGAAAAGTTGGATCGCATTAAGAAACGTCTGGAGAAGTTGGAGCGACTGTTTTTTCTTGCTGACGCAGCGGTGGAAAGTGGCGAGATAGGAACTGATCGCTGGTATCAGTACCACAAGAAAACTGTCACCCGGCTTCGTGAACTAGTGGCTATTTTAGAGAATCCAGACATTGAAAATGGTGTCCAGATTAAGCTCCGGGGCAATGATTTCAGCCAACTTCGCCGTGTTGTCGCAAAGACGTCTATTGAGGCCATTGAGCAAAAAGGCAAAGAAAGTGAAGAAGCTGCGATGTTAGATGATTTGACAACTTTGTTAGGAGGTGGCCTTGGCTAAGCATCTGGACAATAGAGACATTAACGCCATCGTAAATCTAATTCGAGGATGGAAGGAACCAAAACTTTCCTGGTCAGCAATTTGTGAGGCGGCAGAACCATTGGTCGGAAAGTTGCCGTCAAGACAGTCCTTAATGCACATGAGGCAATAGTGACTGCCTATCAAACAAAGAAAGAGGCGCTTAAAGGCCGTGGCCCCCAAAAATCCGCGTCCAGCTAGTTTGAACATTGCAGCCGCTAGAATTGTGAATCTTGAAAGCGAAATCGAAGAGCTTAAGGAAGAGAACCGGAGGTACAAACAACAGTTTGTGATCTGGCAATACAATGCATACAAACATGGAATGAAGGAACATCAACTTAATGCGCAGTTGACAAAGATTGACCGGGAGCGTTCTGACTGTGAAAAACGATAATAATCTCGGTAGTATAATTTTTCGTAATATTATTTATATAGGAGATTGAAGATGATTGACCAGTCTTTTTCAGCGAGAAATTTTAGAAGGATATACGATCTTGATAGGAAAAATAAAGGTACTTTAGAAGTTGAATACTTCCCTGATGCTTATAAAATCAGGAAGAAAATAACAATGTTAAAAGGTTTTATTTATCGGCTTGCAAGAAGACTGAGAAGTGGTCAGATTAGCACAGCTAAATTTGAAGAAAAAAAAGGTAAAATTAATGAACATATTAAGCTTAGAAAAGAACAATATAATAATGAAGTGAATAGCAAATTGAAAATTATTGCACAGAATGTCAGTATAAAAGGATACGCTTTACCTTTGACGTTATTGCCACATCAAGTGAAGGATAAAAATGTATATTCAATTGGTAATTCAGTTGAAGCATTATTTGTGTCTAGGCAAGTAAAGTGTATTTTAAGCTCGTTATACACAATAAAATCAAATAATAGGGATCTGATTATCAGTCGTCTAAGCGCCTTGGCTAAGGAAATGAGTCCAAAGTATATAATCAGGGCCGATGTTGAAAGTTTTTATGAGTCTATAAACCATAAGTCTTTATTAGATATGTTGCATTCATCTCCTAAATTATCTGTTCCGCCACGCCGGGTGATTACTCAGTTAATTAGGAAATATCAGGCTTTAACTGGGTTAGATAAAGGGGTGCCTCGTGGCGTAGGCATAAGTTCTTATTTATCTGAGCTGTATATGAGTGTTGTAGATGATAAAATAAGGGCTTTACCCGATGTTACTTATTATGAACGGTTTGTAGATGATTTGATAGTGATCTTCTCACCAGATAAAGGGGGGAATACTTGTAACTATCTCCCACAAATTACTAGCATTATAAATGACCGTGCCTTGTGCCTTAATAATAAAACAAAAGAATTGGATTTATTTACACAATCTAATAAAAGTTTTGAATATCTAGGTTATAAATTTCAGCTAACAGCTGGAGGCTGTAGTATAAAGATGAGTTCTAATAAATTTCAAAAAATTAGAAGTCGAATTGATAAAACATTTGATGACTATAATCAGAGTTTTAGTAAAACACCAAAGAGAGCAGTAAAAAATATTTTGCTTAGAATGAAATTTCTTACCGGAAACACTCGACTTTATAATAGTAAATCAAAAGCTTTTGTTGGTATATATTTTAGCAATCGATTCATAACTGATTTATCTGATTTAAAAGGATTGGATTCTTATTTATCGAATAAAATAAATGGGTTGCAAAATCAGAAGCTTAAAAAAAGAATTGGTAGGTTTTCCTTTAGTAAAGGTTTTGAAGATAAAATTTTTAGGAAATTTAGCTTCATAGAATTTAGCGATATATCTAAGGGGTGGTCACATGACTAAAAAAGCGCTATCTATAAATTTCCCCATAGAACGAGTAGTTCTTTCCGATTTTTTACCATATGAAGTTCCTATTGTTTTTTCAAATAGACATTTTTACAAGTTTATTGTTAAGCATCAAATAAAACATGATGGGTTAAATTTTAAATGGTTAAAGATAGATGGCTGTTTAAATAGTTTAATTCTACTTTTATTGGGTCTTGAACAGGACACGGAAATAGTTGAGATAGTTGATAAGGGCATTAGTTATACTAAAACAAATATCAAGTATGCTAAACTGCCTAGCATTGCTTTTACTTTTCCAATTTCGCATAAACATAAAGAATACAGATACTTGTCTCTAATGCATCCTAAGGGTCAGCTATTAGGCATTGATTTCTATAGAAATTATAAAGATTTAATAACATACTATTCAAATGTTAGCCCATTTAGCCTCAGATCAGCAAAAAGGACCGCTGGTTGTACTTACATCGATTCAAAGTCTCTTATTGAAAGTTTTGAGAAAGATGATTTAAGTATTGAGGTTGAAGGGCAGGATTATGAAAATTTAAAATCTTTCTTTGTTTATAAGAAATATCGTAATATTTTTGAGTTTTATGAATCTGAAGATCATCATTGGTGTGAAAAGCGTTTTAATTTCCTCTCTAAACTAGATGTGTCGAACTGTTTTGATTCAATTTATACCCATTCAATTTCATGGGCTGTTTTGCAAAAAAACTATTCAAAACAACAGTTAAATAAGACACAATCGACATTCCCATTTAAATTTGATCAATTGATGCAGAGGTCTAACTACAACGAAACAAATGGAATAATAATTGGGCCGGAATTATCCAGGATTTTTGCAGAGATAATAATGCAGTCAGTGGATAACAATATCATCAATGATCTTAATAAAGACGGTTTAGTTCTTGGTGGGGATTACCAAGTATATCGCTATGTCGATGACTATTTCATTTTTTATAATGACGATGATGTGTTCAATAAAATTAGAATAAGCACGCAGAAAAATCTAAAAATTTTCAAACTAAGTTTGAATAAATATAAAGAAGAGAAATTTTCGCGTCCAATAATAACGCCAATAACTATAGCCAAGAAAAAAATAGCGAATTTGATATCGGAAAGAATATCTTATAACATTAGTGACAATGGCTCTCTAGAAGAAGATACTAAGAAAGGGAGTGTCTACATACATCAAAATAGTTTGTCTACCGACTTTAAATCGATACTTTCTGTATCAGGCATAACATATTCGGATATCTTAAACTATTCTTTGTCTATAATTGAAAGGAAAATTAAGACACTTTTTAAAGATTATAAAGAGCTTTCAAAAGATGAAAGTGGCGAGCGTCAACTAATTAATGCTATTGTATCCGTGGTGAATTTCACATATTTTATATATGCAGTCGCTCCTAAAGTGAATAGCACTATAAAATTATGCAGGATAATTCAACAAGTAATTATGTTTGTTAAAGATCAAAGGCTTGGCGAGGAATATCAACACATTGTATTCAAATGTGTATTCGACAATTCGTGTTCTATTTTAGATAAATACTCCGTTGATAAAACAACACCGATCGAGACTTTGTATTTGTTAGTGCTGATTAGGCAGCTTGGTAAATATTATTGGTTAGGTGAGAAAAGCTTGGTGAAGTATTTCAATATTAGATTTGAAGGTGGCGTCTACTCATTTGATGATAACTTGAATTACTTTTCCATTACTTCCCTAATGTTTTATATGAGTGATAAAAAGAGATATAATGGAGTTAGGAAGCATCTTTTGCTTCATATTGAAAATATTTATAGCATGAAAGTTGATACTCTTCTAAATGAGTCTGAATTGGTTCACTTAACTTTGGATCTAATTGCTTGCCCATACATACCTGTTTCTTTTAAAAAAGCTCTGCTTTCTCGTTATGGTATTGAAAAATCGTATGTGAAACGAATTATTTCATTAAATGAATATTGGTTTACAAAATGGAATGATTTTGATTTTGCAAAGGAACTGGACGCGAAACTTAGCAACGCTGTATACTGAGAGGAAGCGCATCAGGCACCCTTAATGGCTGTTGGCAGCCGCACACACCAGCGCTAACAGGTATGATTGCCCTATGCATGGGAATTATGCCTGGCAGGATTCGTCTGAGTCTTTCCTTTGAGGTAGCCCCCTACTACACAGCTTTTGGCCTATGTAGTAGGGGGTTGTCGAGACTAAAGTGATTTAGGCACCATTCTCTCCAGTTTTGAGACTCACCGGATTAGTTACACTGGCATCAAGATTAGCCTGACAATTATCTTGAATACTTAATGTAAATTAATCAGTGTACCGTGACTTTGCACGGCGTTCTTGAATGTTTTTGCCATGGTTAATTCTTTGGTTACCACAGATATAACAAGAACATGCACAAGGCGTGCGATAAGTTTTCCCTACAACGGCAGAACTCGGTATTTGAACCGTTACAGCCCGATATTTTTTGCGCTTAGATTTTAATCGAGATACCTAGTAGCGACGCCAGGCCCTACTTCTAACCATTTTAATTTACTCCAGTTTTCGGGCGCGGCGTTGTACCGCGTCCCTATTTGTGCATGGAGTTCGATATCAATCTGATTTTTCAAAAATACCTCGAAATCTATCAATGGTGAGAGATAAGATAACAACCTTTGCCCAGCAGGTGAATCTTCTCAGCCTTATTATAGGGCAGAATCGTGTACCGGTGTGGGGTCAGTCCATATAGGGCAGAGATTTGTCTACGGGCTCAGAGGTTCCCTGACTCAAAATAATTCGAGTTGCTTGTAAACCGCAAGCACGGGAAACCCTAGGAGCTAAGCCCACTATGTGACTGGGGCGATAGCGGATATAATCAGTATGTTGGAAGATCTCTAAAAGTGAATGGTTCGTTTTACAGAGATACTTACACATGGAAACAATAACATATTTCCCTTTTGCAATTAGCTTAAGTAGTCGTTTTATATGAAGGAGCACATAAGTGGAAAAAATAGTAAGTAAAAAATTTGAAGAATGTCGGAAAGTCATAAAAGATAACTTGCTAGGCTGTGGTGTGGATTTCGATGGCGTGGATTTATATTTTGAGCCAGATGGGGGAGAGTACGGGAATGGAAAACTACTCCTAATAGATAGGGCTGATTTAGATAATCCTATATATGACATTTGCTCCGGCCGTGGAATAAATATTTCAAGTGTAGATGCATTTTATGCAAAAGATTTTGCAAGGGTCATGTTTTTAGATCGTGTTTCTAGGGCGTTAACTCACGATGCAATTGTGGATTATTTTGTTAGAATTATACGGTTATTCCATAGTGATGTACGCATTCATCATTTAGTTGATAGAACCGAGGTGGTATATAACTCCTTACGGCTCATGCCGCGAGCCTCAGTTCTTACAGTTTTGCCGGATGAAATTAAATTTGTGGTTTTGAAGGACCATATACCTTTTGAAAGTATTAAAGTCTCTTGGCTGGAATCTAACGCTACGTACTACTCAAAAAACTCAGATGCCAACGTGCTTAATCGCGGGAGCATTATTGGAACTCTAAGTTATGAACCTGCGTTTAGTCATTCAACAAAACTGTATCTCGCCGCGTTTGGGGTATCGATAAAGTCGATTGTGTCAATAGTTGATTTTCTTGGTGAGGAAGATAAATCTATTTCCTTCCGTCTTAGTCGTAGGCTGTTAGATATTCCTGTTTCTAAGGGTAAACCCTATGAAGATTTATTAAATGAGTTGCTGTACTATATATTTAGTAACTGCTATGAGCAGGTTGAGATGCATGTTCAAGTGCCTAATGAAGATAGGATAAGAATTCGTGATATTGTTATTGATAATCGAGACCCTAAAAATAATTTCTTAGGTTTCCTTAGAAGTGAAGGTGTACACTACTTGCTGATGGATGCTAAGAACTATAAAAAGCCATTAAAGACCAGTGATATAGATACATTTATTAATTATATTTCTGAAAATAAAAGATTCGGTGGGTTTGGTATTATCTTAAGTAGAAATGGGGCATCCAAAAATTTAATGAAGCAGCAGATCAAAATGTTGAGAGACAGTGTGGAGGTTGTGGTGCTCGATGAGTCTGATATGTTGGAGATGATAGATCTCAGGGCTCTGGATAGAGACCCAATGTCTGTCATCAAGAATAAGTTGAAGCGGTTACAGTTACAGCGCTGACGTCGATGCTTGATTGTCACGGTGAAAACTCTCCTTCGTAGCGAGGGGCGCTGGTCTCAGTAGAGGTGTCTAATCTAACTTAGGGGCCGGAATCCCCTGCTGCTGATTTTCACGCCATAGGCGTACTAACCACTTAGCCTAAATTGGCTTGTTAGCTGCGCAGCTAATGATAAGATAACATCTAATATTAGCTTATCCCCCTTTTTTTGCTGTTCAGCTAATGATGTATTAGAGGCTAAGGTTATGGAACATCACTCACATCGTTTAGGGTTTGAATTCGAAAGGCAGATGCTGGATGCGCTGGTGGAGGCTCTTGCTGAGGCATTCGGCTCTGAAGCCTCAGTGCTCGATGCTTCACACGAGCTACATGGGACGGAGCTTGATGGTATGATCGTAATTAAGGCTCCGGGGAAAATCCTGCAGATTTTTGTCGAAGTCAAAAAGAAGGTTTACCCAAGAGACTTGAGGAATGCCGTGTACCAACTCCACAGAAACATACACGAGACTCGCCATGATCACGAAGCTATTGGGCTGCTCGCGGCAGAGGTATTGAGCCCAGGTGCTAAGCAGGAGCTTAAGGAACAGAATATCGCCTCATTCGAGTTGGGAGGTAGCCTTTATTTAAAGCACGATGGCTGGTTCATCAATATCGAAAAGCCTTCTCATCGTTCTAAAAAGAACACACAGGGCATTGACCTTTTCACTGAGGCTCGTGAAAGTGTAATCCATGCACTTCTGATAAATAGTCATGGATGGTTAACTGGTACTGAACTGGCCGAACAAGCCGAAACTTCCTCGTACACCTGCTCTCTCGTGTTGCAGGAACTGACGTTGCGTGAGTGGGTGGAATCTACTGGTGGAGGGCCGAACAAGCGCAGAATGCTCACTCACCCAGGTAAGCTTTTGGATGCTTGGTCTGAACAGTGGAAGGAGCGCAAAGAAAATAAGTCGAAGTGGTACACCTTTGTTGAAAATCCCGAGTATCTGCTTGTTCACCTTGCGGAACGGATAGATCGCCAGAAGGTGGATTATCCGTGGGCGTTCACAGGTGCTGCGGCGGCTAATGTTTACGCCCCGTTACTGACCAGTACTGAGGGGGCAGAGATCATAGTACCCAGGGGCTACGCGGATAAGATGGCTGACTTGCTAGGCCTAAAGCCAGTGAGCAAAGGGGCGAATGTTACCCTCATTGAGCGCGAGCCCGCAAGCTTGCTATACCGGCATGTGCGCCAGGACCACCCTATCTTTCTAGCAAGTCCTTACATTCTTTACTTAGACTTATTGGATGGTCGAGGCCGCAATAAAGAACTGGCGGAACATATTAGAGAACGATTGGAGTCTTTATGGCAGCAGGATTGAAGCCCCGTACAGCGGCTGGATACGATCAGAATGTTACATTGGCGTGCGAGAGGACGTTACTCACACTGCTAAGCGCTTTTGGAAATCTGAAGGAAACTTTGAGACTTGTCGGTGGCTTGGTACCTCGGTACCTCACTCCAGCGGCCCCGCCCGGTGTTCCTTTGCATGCTGGTACTTCGGACGTAGACATAGTGTTAAACCTAGAGGTACTGGCAGCAGGCGATGAATACACTAGCCTTGCGGGCCAGTTAAACGCACGTGGGTTCACCCGTGGGGGCGAAGAGGGAAATACCGCATCTTGGCGCTGGCGTCGTAGGGTTAATGAGCATATTGAAGTAGTTGTTGAGCTTCTTCGGGACGCTGGGGAGGAGGTGCCAGGGAGGGTCATCAGCGTCGATGGGGAAAGAGTATCGGCACTCACAATTAAGCATGCCCGAATCGTCCACGACTGGTATCAGGAGAAGACTGTTTCTGCCCAGTTGCTGGATGGTGATGGTCTCTCGGTAGATATAGTGAGATTTGCGGACGTACCAGCATTTATAATTTTGAAAGCGCTGGCTCTGGATCAACGTCAGGAGAGGAAGGATGCCGCTGACCTAATCCATGTGATCAGATACTCAGGCTCGATAGAAGAAGTCGCAACTCTATTCGTTCAGCGTATTCGTTCAGAGCAGCACCCAGAAGCCTTGAAAGACGGACTAGCGGCGCTCGCCATGCGTTTTGGAGACGACGAGCATGGTGAAGGCTATGAGAAGGTGGGGTCTGTTGCCTACGCACGATTCTACGGCGAAGACGGCGAAGACGAAGATGAGGTTGTTGGTCGTCAGCGTTTTGCAGCAGGGTTAGTCCAAGGCTTACTGGCCGAGATTAAGAGGCAACTGGCAATCTAACAAAAATAGAATTGCTCCATGCAAACTTGGTTTTTTGGCTGCTCCAGCTTCTCACTAGTCGCTGACAAAATGTAATGTTTAACAGGGATTGTTATGAAAAATTTTACAAAAAACATTACATTTTATGTGTTTTTTTTGGGGCAAGGCATCAGGATCCCTTCACATATAGCCTGCTATTATTACTGACACATTCATTCGTGATGAATCAGGTAAATCTAACCGTTCTGATCATGTCCGTGCGTCATTAACGTCGAAAAGCTCCCATTGGGAGCTTTTTTATTGCTGTCATTTTTCCCGCTGCGGAATTTTTATTTCCTCCAGCGACCGATCTTATTGACCTCGCGGTGAATACTTTTGATTTATCGGAAACAATAGGGAATTTTATTTTCCTCTATATTGCTGATTAGCATTTTTATTGTTAATAAATTATTTTATACATGGAGATTTAAAATATATACCTCTTAAAAGTGAGGTTTGTTAGCCGAACGATTATTTACCCTCCTGTAAAATTATGACATGCTTGGTTGTAGCAGCATTCTTAAAAAAACTACGGGATAGATAGCGAATGGATAGCCGCTCATGGTCACGAGATAATATCTTCCTGAATATCGGGATACTCTGCTGGATACTGGTGCTTACTACATGGTGCTACGACTATCACACTATCCCATTCCTCTTTCTGTTATTCCTCTTTTTTATCGCCCATATATTACGAGAAAGGATCTTCGAAATGTTTAGAAAAAATAAAGAAAGTGAGGCTTCTGTTGCCGCAAAATCAGCAGTCAGCGCAGGAGAAGAAAAAGGGGCATTGATGCTGGATAAAACCGTCTCTGCGGAGGATAAGTCAAGCAATACGGTTATTGCCAGCGGAGTTCGCTTTGAAGGAAATATTAACGCCAACGGACAAATCTACGTTTACGGTACCATTGTGGGAAATATCGAATCTCAAGAAGGTATAGTAAAAATCATGCGTAATGGCCTGGTAGAGGGAAACATCCATAGCCGCGAACTGATTGTTGATGGCGGCGTTAAGGGGCTTTGCCGGGCGGAAAGTGTCGATATTTGTGAAAATGGGCGTGTTGAAGGTACTTTGACCTATGGGACATTATCGATCAAAAAAGGCGGCCTATTCACCGGCCAGGCAGAAGTGCTTCCCCATCCTGAAAACGCGGTGAATGTCGTAGATTTGATCCCAGGAGCGATGCCGGCCTTGATCACATCTGAAAATGTATCCGACGCTGACGGGCAGAAAACAGTAACAACAGAATGCCCGTGATAAAGGAAAGTCCGACGATCAATAGCCAGGTACTAAGATAGCCGAAGATGCCTATGTAGGCCCCCATTACGGCATACATCGGCATCAGACCAACGTTCCTCATTGTGGAAAGCACACCGCTTATCCGTCCGCGATGGCTACTCGGTGAGTGATTGGCGAGATAGACCCCCTCTTTGGTTAGCAGTAAAACCTCGCCTGCGGTCAGGATGCTCCAGGCTAAAAACTGCATCCCCACGGATTTATCCGCCACGACTAAAAGATAGCCCAGGGCAAACAGGAAGCCGGCAATCGCCAGGCTTTTTGCCTCTTCCGTTCTGGCCGTCAGGCGTATTATTAGCGGCGTGATAATCACCACAAGGAGGCTGGCGAAGGTCATCAGCTGGCCATATAAAATGGGGCCCTGTTTGCCAAAAAGATGACTCAAATAGAGTGGTGTGGTCATGGTTAGCTGCTGCAATGAAATCCAGAGCAGGGTACACAGCACGCCAAAAATAATTAAATAGGGGCGCTGTCTGAAGACTTGCCAAACGGTGCCATCAATAGCCTGCTCTCGCGCTGAGTGTTCATTTTGGGAGAAATTGTTATCCATTTTTTTATTTGTAACGAAAAACAGCACAATAAATACGCCAAGCATTCCTGCTAGCCCATTTCCCCAAAATATCCAGGCCGTATGATCCCAGAATAAATAACCGGCCAATACCGGAC
Organism: Cedecea lapagei; assembly: GCF_900635955.1. Lineage (GTDB taxonomy): Bacteria > Pseudomonadota > Gammaproteobacteria > Enterobacterales > Enterobacteriaceae > Cedecea > Cedecea lapagei. Next base: position 4,282,882 of record NZ_LR134201.1, on the reverse strand, counting down.
CAATACCGGAACCCAGGTTATAGGTCAGATAGCTCAGGGACATGACGGCGCTTCTGTTTGCCGGTGACGACAAATCGGCAACCAGGGCATTACTGGCGGGAAGGGCAATGCCGAAAAAAAGATAGCTGATAAATAGCATTGCCGGAATAGCGATGTGCCAGTCGGCAAAGAATCCACTGATAATAAGAATGAAAGCGCCGAGTGCTTCACCCCACAGCATGACCTGTTTGTGCCCATATGCATCCGAAAGTTTTCCTCCGATAAGATTACCCATCAGATAAAGCCCGGTGACCCCCATAGCCAGGCTACCGGCAACCGCAGTGGAATATCCAAGCTTTTGTGTTAATAGCAAAATCATGAAGGGAATAATAAAATTGCCTAAGCCAAGCACGAATTTAGCCAGGGCAATAAAATAAATATCTTTGGGTAAACCACGGTACATCGAGATCGGAGAGGTCAATTTCATCTAATGAATGGCGCTCGCTATGGTTATTTTAGCGCGCATTATGTGGTGTTTTTTATTGAATGTATCCTGCCAATATTCGTTGGACGTTAAGGGCTGGCCAGCGGCAATAAAAAAGCCGGAGACGAAGGCTCGCCACCGGCTTTTATCCCTACGCAAAAAATTATGCGTTCAGCAGAGGTTCTGCGGTTTTCTCAACCAGCGCCAGCAGGACTTTGACGTCCTCCAGGGTGACGGTTGGGTTCAGCAGGGTCAGCTTCAGGCAGGTGACGCCATTATGCTCGGTCACGCCAACGTTCGCGCGGCCAGACTCCAGCAGCGCATCGCCGATTTTCTGGTTCAGCAGCGCGATTTCCGCATCGCTGCGGCCAGCCAGGCTTGCCGGGCGGAAGCGGAACAGCACGCTCGCCAGCTGAGGCTGCATCACCAGCTCCAGAGAAGCATGGTCAGCCACATAGGCCGCCACATTCTTCGCCATGGTGACACCGTGATCGATGATCTCGGCGTACTGCTTCTGGCCCAGCGCTTCCAGGCCCATCCACAGCTTCAGAGCGTCAAAGCGGCGGGTGGTCTGCAGCGATTTGGACACCAGGTTTGGTACGCCATGCTCTTCGTCGAACTCGGAGTTCAGGTAGGCCGCCTGGTAGCGCATCAGCTCGTAGTGACCAGCATCTTTCAGCAGGAACGCGCCGCAGCTGATGGTCTGGAAGAACTGCTTGTGGAAGTCCAGGGTAACGGAATCCACCAGCTCCAGGCCGTCGAGGTAATCGCGATACTTCTCGGACAGCAGCAGCGCGCCGCCCCAGGCTGCATCAACGTGTACCCAGATCTGGTGCTCTGCGGCCAGCTTCGCGATCTCACGCAGCGGGTCAATAGCGCCTGCATCGGTAGTACCGGCAGTGGCTACGATAGCCATGATCTGCTCGCCGTTCGCTTTCGCCTGGGCGATTTTAGCCGCCAGGTCGTTCACGTCCATGCGGGCAAATTCATCGCTTTTCACCAGCGTGACGGACTGGTAGCCCATGCCCATCAGCGCCATGTTTTTCTGCACGGAGAAGTGAGCATTTTCAGAGCACAGTACCCTGATTTTGCGGATGTCGCCGGTCAGGCCATCCTGCTGAACAGAGTGGCCCTGACGCGCAAAGTAAGCGTCACGCGCCAGCATCAGGCCCATCAGGTTGCTCTGGGTGCCGCCGCTGGTGAATACGCCCGCGTCGCCAGGCTGGTAACCTACCTGAGCGCGTAGCCATTCGATCAGCTTCATCTCGATGATGGTTGCCGACGGGCTTTGGTCCCAGGAGTCCATGCTCTGGTTGGTGGCGTTAATCAGCACTTCCGCGGCCTGGCTTACCACCAGGCTTGGGCAGTGAAGGTGCGCCACGCACTGCGGGTGATGCACCAGCAGGCTGTCTTTTAAGAAGTACTCAATCGCGCGTTCAATCGCGACCTGGTTGCCCAGGCCCTGAGGATTGAAGTCGAGCTGAATACGTTCTTTCAGCTCGGCGACGGTTTTGCCCTGATACATCTGGGGCTGCTGCAGCCACTCCACTACGGCCTGGCTGGTCTGGGCGATCGCCTGCTGGTACTCCTCAATGCTCTGCGCGGAGGAGGCCAGAATCGGGTTAGATCGGGACATATTTATTACTCCAGTCAGACAGCTTTTGCGCCAGCGGCTAACAAGGCTTTTTCAAATTTACTCAGGAAGATTTCCAGCTCATCGTCGCTGATAAGCAGGGACGGCAGCAGGCGCAGCACGCAGCCGTTACGGCCACCGCGCTCCAGAATCAGACCCGCTTCGAAGCATTTTTTCTGGATCAGAGCAGACAGCGCGCCGTCAGCCGGGTAGCAACCCATGTGATCCTGAGCTTCTTCTGGCTTCACGATCTCAATGCCGAGCATCAGGCCCAGGCCGCGAACGTGGCCGATCGCCGGATAGCGCTTCTGCAGATCGTACAGCTTGCCTTTCAGCCATTCGCCCTGAGCGGCAACTTTGTCAGCGACTTTGTTGTCCTTCAGGTACTTCAGGGTGGTCAGGCCGGTAGCCATTGCCAGCTGGTTGCCGCGGAAGGTGCCGGTGTGGTGGCCAGGTTCCCAGGCATCGATCTCTTTTCTCAGGCCGAGTACGGCCAGCGGCAGGCCGCCGCCAACGGCTTTGGACATCACGATGATGTCTGGCTCAATGCCAGCGTGTTCGTAGGCGAACAGCTTGCCGGTACGGGCAAAGCCAGCCTGAACTTCATCGATGATCAGTACGATGCCGTGCTCTTTGGTCACTTTACGGATGCGCTGCAGCCACTCGGCAGGGGCCGGGTTCACGCCGCCTTCGCCCTGAACCGCTTCGAGGATCACGGCTGCAGGTTTGCGCACGCCGCTTTCAACGTCGTTGATCAGGTTGTCGAAGTAATAGGTCAGCGCCTTCACGCCAGCGTCGCCGCCAATGCCCAGCGGACAGCGGTACTCGTGCGGGTACGGCAGGAACTGAACTTCCGGCATCAGGCCGTTGATGGCCGCTTTCGGAGACAGGTTGCCGGTCACGGACAGCGCGCCGTGGGTCATCCCGTGGTAGCCGCCGGAGAAGCTGATCACGCCGCTGCGGCCGGTGTGTTTCTTCGCCAGCTTGATAGCGGCTTCTACTGCGTCCGCGCCGGATGGGCCGCAGAACTGCAGGCAATACTCTTTGCCCTGGCTCGGCAGTAAAGAGAGCAGGTATTCTGAGAACTCGTCTTTTAACGGCGTAGTCAGATCCAAAGTATGTAACGGCAAGCCGCTGGTAATGACGTTTTGGATGCTTTGCAGGATGTCAGGGTGGTTGTGTCCAAGCGCCAACGTGCCCGCCCCGGCCAGACAGTCAAGGTAACGGTTACCTTCAACGTCGATGATCCAGGCGCCCTGAGCTTTGGCTATAGCGAACGGTAATTTGCGCGGGTAACTTCTGACATTCGATTCGAATTCAGCCTGTCGTGCCAAATAGGTTTCGTTGGTAGCGTTTGCAGATTGTGCATCTAAAGTATCAATACGGACTTTATCCGTCATCATATCTCTCCTACAACCGTCGGCATAAGCGCAGCGGCTGAATTAAGTAAGCAAAATGTCATTAGGGGTGCATAAAACGCCGCCAATATATGGCTTTTTACCCCCCCGCTCAATGATTAATTTTTTGTGATTTTTTTTATTTAAAATCAATGTTTTGATTGGTTTTTTTGTTGATATCCAGACATCCGATCTGTCAACTATTGGCAATTGCATGAAAAAAAGCCCCTTTAAGAGGCTAATTTGCGGGGTTAAAGCGAGCAGGAAAGGCCTCATTCAGGTGAATAGAAATAATTAACAACAAAAACTTACCCCGGGACATTTATTGGCAACGGGGGTTTCATTTTTTTGGTAGTCGAGGCAATTGTCTGCTTTCAGCGGCAAAAAGCGCGAACCTGTTTTTCAATGATATCTTCCAGGCAATCCCGAACCGGGTTAGGTTCAGGTGAAGAGCGCTGCAGGCAAATACCTAAGGATGGGAGAGAGGGAAGTGTATGGATTACAGGCAGGTCGACAGGTTTTCCCACCTGGGTTCTCGGCGTTATGCCTAACCCGGCTCGCGCTGCCGCCCAAAGGCCGTTCAGGCTACTACTGGTAAAGGCTATTCTCCACGGAAGTCCTGCGGCATCCAGAGCTTCAATAGCACGATGACGTAGAATACAAGGGGCATCAAAAGTCACTAAAGGCAGCGGCTGCCCGTTGTTGAGGTATTCCTGTATCCGCTCCGGGATACCTATCCAGTGTAGTGGAATTTGGCCTATTTCATTCTCAACGGAAGTTGATGGAGTTTGCCACAGTAAGGCCATATCCAACTGCGAATGGTTAAGTGCGAACTCCAGTTCTGTGTTTCTCGCGATACGTGCTTCAATTTTGACGGAGGGGTGGGTGCGGCTAAATGAACCAAGGGCTTCGGTCAATAGCCCCTCACCAAAGTCCTCCTGAAAACCTACCCGTAGGTGCCCACTCAGTTGCGTGTCGGCAACCGCAGCCATTGCGGCATCATTCAGTTCCAGCAGGCGTTTCGCGTAACTCAATATAATTTCGCCTGTCGGCGTCAGCACTAAACCTCGCCCTGACTTTTTGACCACAGGCTTCCCGATCTGCTCTTCCAGTTTCTTAAGCTGGGCGCTAATCGCTGAGGTTGACCGCCCCAGCCTCTCCGCTGCCCGGGCAAAGCTGCCGAGCGTCATGCCGGTAACAAAGGTGCGTAGAACATCGAGATCTAAATTCTTCATATCTATAGTCCTGAAAATCAGGATTGTTAGTTAAAAAATATCTGATTTTTGGAATGATATTCGATGAGTATGCTTATGTTGTCAACTTCAGCAAGGAGGTTCCATGAGCGAAACATCACACGATATTCAACGAGTTTTGAGTCGGGCGCCAAAACTCGCCAGCATGAGCAATGAACTGCTATTCAAAGATATCTGGGAAAGACCTGAACTTAATAAACGCGATCGCAGCCTGATCACCGTGGCGGCACTGCTGGCGTTGTACCGACTTGAGCAATTGCCTATTCACCTCGCTTTGGCGCGCAATAATGGGGTAAATGATAAGGAATTAAGCGAGCTGATTACCCATCTTGCCTTTTATGCGGGCTGGCCTGCAGCACACAGTGCATTAAAGGTGTTGGACAAGTTAATCGTCGCGGACGGTCAGGAGGAACAATAAATGCCGGTACTGCATTTCACCTTACTAAAAGGAAAAACCGAGGCCTGGCTGACGGCGATTTCATCTAGCGTACAGCTAGCATTGGTCGAAGCATTTGACGTGCCGGCCGCAGATTTGTTTCAGGTTTTTCACGAGCAAGATAAGCAGGCGCTGCGGTTTGATCGCCACTATATGGCTGGGCCGCGAAGCGATGACTGGCTTCTGGTTGAGATAACGGCTGGCAAGCCGCGGAATGTTGAGACCAAAAAGCGTTTTTACCGGGCCATTACCGCGCAGCTGGCTGCGTCACCGGGCATTCATCCCAACGATGTCATGGTCGTCATTCGTCATAATAACGCTGAGGATTGGTCGTTTGGTGGCGGGATAGTGAGTTTGCTCCCAGAGTAGCAGATACCACTTAAAATCTCTGGGCGTAGGGGTGTCATCGTTGTATATTTTTATGCATAACGATCATAAGGACGTCCGCCATGACCCCATTTTTTCGCCGCCTTACGTTAGGCGCATTGTTAGTACTCTCCCCGTTCGCCGCTCTGGCGAACCGCACCATCACCGATCAGCTTGGTCGTCAGGTCACGATCCCGGATGAGGTTGATCGCGTGGTGGTGCTTCAGCATCAAACGCTCAACCTGCTGGTACAGATGAACGCCACCGATAAGGTGGTCGGCATTCTGGCCAACTGGAAACAGCAGCTTGGCAGCGGCTATGCCCGCCTGGCGCCGGAGCTGGAGCACAAAGCTCAGCTGGGGGATTTAACCAGCGTGAACACCGAGAAGCTGGTGGCGCTGCATCCTCAGGCGGTGTTTGTGACCAACTATGCCCCAAAAGAGATGATCGACAGCATCAGCAAGCTCGGTATTCCTGTGATCGCGATTTCGCTGCGCCACGATGCACCGGGCGAGCAGGGCAAATTGAACCCCTCGATGGGGGATGAAGAGCAGGCCTACAACACCGGGCTGAAAGAGGGCATCGAGCTAATTGGCGAAGTCGTCAATAAAGAGAAGCAGGCGAAGGCGCTCATTGACGCCACCTTTGCCGAGCGCAAGCTGGTCAGCGACCGCCTGAAGGACATTCCGGAGAGCCAGCGTGTGCGCGCCTACATGGCAAACCCTGACCTCACGACCTACGGCTCCGGCAAATATACTGGCCTGATGATGGCTCACGCCGGGGCATTGAACGTGGCGGCCTCAACCGTAAAAGGTTTTAAGCAGGTGTCGATGGAGCAGGTGATCGCCTGGGATCCGCAGGTGATCTTCGTGCAGGATCGTTATCCGCAAGTGGTTGATGAGATCGTCAGTAAGCCCGAATGGCAAGCGATCGACGCGGTGAAACATCATCAGGTCTGGTTAATGCCCGAGTACGCCAAAGCCTGGGGCTACCCGATGCCGGAAGCGATGGCTATTGGTGAACTGTGGATGGCGAAAAAGCTCTATCCTGCCAGGTTCAAAGATATCGACATGAAAAAAGTGGCCGACAGCTGGTATCAGCGTTTTTACCGCACGCACTATGAAGGTGTTGAGTGAGTATTTTGCCGGTACTGGCGGCGGGAAGCCTGCGGCGGGTCTGGCAGCCGTTAATGGCGCAGTTTGAGCGTGAAACGGGCCTCCTGACCGAGACGCGGTTCGGGCCGGCAGGCCTGCTAAGGGCGCGTATTGAAGCCGGGGAACCCTGCTCCCTTTTTGCTTCAGCGAACATGGCGCATCCGCAGACGTTGCTTGAACAGGAGAAAGCGCTGTCGGTACAGCGGTTTGCCGGTAACACGCTTTGCCTCACGGCAGCGTCGCAGTGCGTTGATGAGCAGAGCACCTGGCTGACGTTGTTGAGTAACCCTGCGCTACGGATTGGCACATCTACGCCGGGCAGCGATCCTGCCGGAGACTATACCTGGCAGTTCTTTGCCAACTTTGAGGCTGAATTTGGCATCGCATTAAGGCCGAGGGCCCGGCAGCTGGTAGGCGGGCCGGACTCGCAGGTTGTTCCTGACGGTAAGCTTGCCGCGCAGTGGCTTATCACGAGCGGGCAGGCTGACCTGATGATTGGCTATCGAAGCTATGCTGAAGCGCTGGCTTTTCAACGGGAGCTGCGGGTATTTGAGATCCCAGCGCTCTACAATATTCAGGCAGATTACGGTCTGGCGCTGTGCGATGCGCGTGCGGAGCCGCTGCGGGCTTTTCTGACCTCGGGCGCTGCGCGGCAGCTGTTACTGCAATACGGCTTTGTCGCCTGAAGCCGGCTGTTTACGGCATCATGGTCGGCCATTCGGGCGGCATCCTGGCAATGACGTCGACCAGCCCCGTCTTAAACGACGCCCAGATAATGGCGAAGTCCCCGAGCGTCAGTCCAAGCAATCCCATTGCAAACCAGCACGAGGCGGCAATGCCTACGCCGCTGCTGACGATGGCCAGGGCGCGGTAGTCTGAGCGGCGAAACTGGATATTTAAACTGCTGGCCAAAAACATCAAAACCGCACTCAGCAGCGGCCAACGCATCAGAATAACGCCGGTGGTGATTGTTGCCATTAACCTTGTTCCTTGAAAATCTGCAATTTATTTTGCTGTTGCAAGAATATTGTGAAGTTTATCACATTTGAGCGTTAAATCGCCAGCGGAGTGGCGGTTTTTTAACCATGCGGGTGCGGGGGTAGGTGCATTTTTAACCAGCGCTCGGCGGGCGTGGACTCAGCTTTTTGTTTATCTGACGTTGAGCAAAATTTCGTTTAAATAATCATTCCCTGTTGCTTTAACCCCCAATAAAACGCCCATCAGCGCGGTGGATGAAATTTTATGCTGAACGGCACTTCGGTGAATTTAATCTTATTGTTGCACAGCTTAATTTTCACTTCGTGGGAGGCGGAATGCTATTGCTAATACCGACTTTATGATGCAACGTAATCGGCGGTTATCAGGTTGATCCGGTAGAAAAATAAAAACAGACAAAGAAAGCAGGGACATGTGAGCATCATGCTGAGACGAGTTTATCTTAAGGTATTGCGAACCTCAGGTTTTGTCCTGATGGTCTGCTTGCCGATAATGCTGGCGATCTATTTTGCCCATGTCCGCGCAACCAGCGACACTCAGCAGCACCTGCACTCTTTTGGCAAACTGGTGATGGAAAAAACGGAAATCGTCATCGGCCATGTTAATGAGGCCCGCAGTGAGGCGGAGCGTTTTTCAGGGGAAATATGTAGCCCAAAGCATATGGCGAATATGCTGGATATCGTTCGCGGTAAACTTTTTGTTGAGGATTTAATTTACGTTAGCGGTAATAAGCTGCTGTGCTCTACCAGCTATAAACCATTAACAGCGATTTCGGCCCCGCAGCCTTCTTATACCCGTAATCCCGACATCGCCATCTATTATTATCTGGATACACCGTTTTATGCCGGCCATAAAATGACTTATATGCGACGTGGCAATTATATAGCGGTGATTAATCCTCTCAGTTGGTCTGAGGTGCTGTCCGATGACGACTCTTTGGTCTATGGCGTCTACGATACGGTGACCCACAGCTTTTTCTCTTTGAGCCCTGGCGCTGATGGCGACCTTCTCCATCACTTTATTTTGCGCAAAGAGAAAACATTTACTCAGGACGATCGCTTTTATACTATCGATCCGTCGGCTAAAAGGCCTATTGCCGTTATTGTTTCAACCTCCGAAACCCTGTTTAATCGCCAATGGTATCATCAGCTAACGTTGACGCTACCGCTGGGCGTTATTTGCAGCCTGCTTATTCTGCTGATGTGGTCGCGAACCCAGCAGCAGCTAAACTCACCGCGTCGGATGCTGTTAAGGGCGCTGGCCAGAAAGCAGCTAAAACTTCACTACCAGCCCATTATTGATATCCGGAATGGCAGCTGCGTGGGTGCTGAAGCGCTGCTGCGGTGGGTTAATTTTAACGGTCAAACCATCAGTCCCGGAACTTTTATTCCGCTGGCAGAATCAGAAGGCCTGATTCACAAAATATCGGATTACGTCGTTGATGCCGTTTTCAAAGATTTGGGGGAGTTCCTTGCCGACCATCCAGGGATTTATATTTCAATCAATCTTTCAGCATCGGACTTTCATTCGTCGCGGCTAATTACCGTACTGTCTGAGAGAATTAAAACCTACAGGATCAGGCCAGAGCAGATAAAAATCGAGGTGACCGAGCGGGGCTTTATAGATGTTGAAAAAACCAGGCCTTATATTCAGGAATTCCGCAGCGCCGGTTTTAACATTGCCATAGATGACTTTGGCACCGGTTATTCGAATCTGCATAACCTGCAGTACCTTAACGTCGATATTTTAAAAATTGATAAAAGTTTTATTGATTCTGTCGTCAGCGAACGGGCCAGTCACCTACTGGTTGAGCACATTATCGAAATTGCCCATAGCCTCAACCTGACGACGATTGCCGAAGGGGTCGAAACCGGGGTGCAGGTGGCCTGGCTGGTGGAGCATGGCGTGGAGTATTGTCAGGGCTGGTATTTCGCGCAAGCGCTGCCGCCGCAGGACTTTATCGCCTGGCTGTATACGCCAGGCGGTATCACCTTTGCTGTACCTGAGGCCTCTCAGGCCTGATGGCGGTAATCCGTTGGCGTGCGGTCAAACTCCCGGCGGAACACGCGGGAGAAGGTCTGCTGCGAGACGTAGCCGTAGTCCATCGCAATATCAAAAATCGGACGCTGGGTAGTGCGCAGTGCCGTGGCGGCCATCAGCAGGCGGCGCTGACGGATATAGTCGCCCAGCGTCTGGTGCATCACGGTACGGAACATGCGCTGCAAGTACCATTTTGAATACCCTGATTTCTTCGCCACCACGTCGATGTTCAGCGGCTGGTCAATATGTTCATCAATCCATTCAGTTAACGTATAAATGATGTCCTGGTGAGCCATGAGTCTTCCTCATTTCCGGGTTAGCTAGAGTCGTTGACCCGGAGTATAATTCCTCAAGTTAACTTGAGGTAAAGAGCATTATGGAAAAGAAATTGCCCCGAATTAAAACGCTATTAACGCCCGGTGAAGTGGCGAAGCGCAGCGGCGTGGCCGTCTCCGCGCTCCATTTTTATGAAAGCAAAGGCCTGATTAAAAGTACGCGAAATGCCGGTAATCAGCGGCGTTATCAGCGTGATGTTCTGCGAACGGTAGCGATAATCAAAATTGCCCAGCGTATCGGTATACCCCTGAGCACCGTCGGCGATGCCTTTGGCGTGTTGCCCGATGGGCATTCAATCAATAAAAACGACTGGAAGAAGCTTTCATCGCAATGGCGAGAGGAGCTGAATCACCGCATCGATACGCTGACCGCGCTGCGCGACGAACTGAATGGCTGCATTGGCTGCGGTTGTTTATCCGGAGCGGAGTGCCCGCTGCGTAACCCAGGGGACAAGCTGGGCGAGCAGGGGACGGGAGCACGGCTGCTGGAAGAGTAGAGCGATCGCCCTAAGGCGTAGCACCCGGTTTGTATAAGGCCGTAAAGGCGTGCCGAATCTCTTTATGGGATTGATATACTTCAGCTTGCTGAAAACAAGGAGCCTTTCATGTCATTTTTACACCGTCTGCTGCGTACCCCTGCTGGGGCAACGTTCCTTCCGCTGACGCTGATGCGTATCGCCTTCGGTCTGTTTTTCTTCGCCTCCGGCTTCAATAAAGTGTTTGTGCCGGAAAATCAGGCCCTCATGCTGGAAACCATCACCGAGGCCGGTATTCCCTTTCCTGCCGTGATGGCCGTCTTCGTTGCCAGCTGCGAGATGGTGTTCGGCCTGCTGCTGGCCGCCGGTTTCTTGACTCGCCTGTGCGCGCTGGTGCTTATTATCATTAACTTTGTCGCGCTGTTTACCGTTGGCCTGCACCAGATTCCTGGCGGGCTTAATCTTCTGACCTGGTACAGCTGGCTGCTTTATCTCCCTGAGTCATGTTACATCCTGATGTGCCTCATGCTGATTGTGCAGGGGAGCGGGCCCTGGGGGATGGATAGCACGCTGGCTCGCGCGGTAGATAAAAAGCTGTCTGTGGGTTAAGTTGCGTTTCGCGCTGCGATAAAAAACTAAAGCGCCACAAGGGCGCTTTAGTTGTTTTCCGGTCTTTGTCTTTCGCTCTATCCCGTCTGACAGGAGGGTTTCCCCCGACATCGGCACCCCTCGATAACGCTTACACATATACACTTAACTTACTCTGGAGGTTCCGGTCTGCACCGACAATTTAAGTGTAGAACTGCCCCTTCACTTTGCAAGGATATCAGGTCTTTTTTTGTTCATTTTTTTGACATGTGATTCCAGGGCTGCCTGCCTATAATTATTCCATCTGACTAAACATAGGGTTACCTCATGCTAACGGTTCATCACCTCAATAATTCCCGATCCCAGCGCGTAATTTGGATGCTGGAAGAGCTGGGGCAGCCCTACCAGATCGTGCGCTACCAGCGGGAGCCCACGATGCTAGCCCCGGAGGCGTTGAAAAAGATCCACCCGCTGGGTAAATCACCTGTGGTGGAAGATAACGGCCATATCCTCGCTGAGTCAGGCGCGATCCTTGAATATCTGCAGGAAGCCTATGACAGCGAAAACCGCCTGAAGCCTCAGGTGATGAGCGACAAGATCCAGTATCGCTTTTGGCTGCACTATGCGGAAGGTTCCCTGATGCCGCTGCTGTTAATGAAGCTGGTGTTTGGCAGCCTCGGCAAAGCGCCGGTTCCCTGGCCGCTGCGTCCGATAGGTAAGGCCGTGGGGCAGGGGGTGCAGAAAGCCTGGCTGAACAAGCAAATGACTACCCATGCCCGCTTTATTGAAGATTATCTGAGCCAGAACCCATGGTTTGCCGGGCAGCAGTTTAGCGCGGCTGATATTCAGATGAGCTTCCCGGTGGCCGCGCTGCTGGCCCGGGGCGAGGTGAATGATATGCCGCACACCCAGGCGTGGATGAAGAAGGTGCAGCTGCGTCCCGCCTGGCAGCGAGCGCTGAATCAGGGGGGGCCTTTTGATCTTCCCGGTGCGTGATTGCCGCTGAGCATGATCGAGGAAAAACGGCCCGCCGGTTTGCGATTTTGTTACGAAATTGCGCATTGACGATAACGTTTGCGCATGGTGCGGCGATTATTTCGCCGGTGGGCCGTATTTTCTACGAAAATGACAAAAGTTAAGTTGAAAATCCCGTCAGGAAGGCTGGATAATCGTTTGCCTTAAATCTGAAACACCGATTTGTCCGAGTGGAGTTAAACGATTGCTTTTTTGTGACGCCCCTTTTGTCACAATCGTAGCGCAGGGAGACAATGTTTAACTGGCAGCGGGTTGTCCACCACCCGGGCAAACGTCATTCTAAAAATCTCAGGGGATTTTTCACTATGTCTACACCTTCTCCGCGCGCCGGCGGTTCGCTCGACGCCTGGTTCAAAATCTCTGCACGTGGCAGCACCACGCGTCAGGAAGTTGTCGCCGGTCTGACAACCTTCCTCGCCATGGTCTACTCCGTCATCGTGGTGCCGGGCATGCTTGGCAAGGCGGGATTCCCGCCGGCGGCGGTCTTTGTCGCAACCTGCCTGGTGGCGGGCGTGGGCTCCATCGTAATGGGCCTGTGGGCTAATCTGCCTCTGGCTATCGGCTGCGCTATCTCGCTGACCGCCTTCACCGCCTTTAGCCTGGTGCTCGGCCAGCACATCAGCGTGCCGGTAGCGCTTGGCGCGGTGTTCCTGATGGGCGTTCTGTTTACCATTATTTCCGCCACCGGCATTCGTAGCTGGATTTTGCGAAATCTGCCGATGGGTGTGGCTCACGGCACCGGGATTGGCATCGGCCTGTTTCTGCTGCTGATTGCCGCCAACGGCGTCGGCCTGGTGATTAAGAACCCGCTTGACGGGCTGCCGGTTGCGCTGGGCCACTTCGCCAGCTTCCCGGTGATCATGTCTCTGATTGGTCTGGCAGTGATCATCGGTCTGGAAAAACTGAAGGTGCCGGGTGGCATTCTGTTAACCATCATCGGCGTCTCCATCGTTGGCCTGATTTTCGACCCGAACGTTCACTTCTCCGGTATCTTTGCCATGCCGTCGCTGAGCGATGATAAAGGCAACTCTCTGATCGGCAGCCTGGACATCATGGGCGCGCTAAACCCTGTTATCCTGCCAAGCGTGCTGGCGCTGGTAATGACCGCGGTCTTCGACGCCACCGGGACTATCCGTGCCGTGGCCGGGCAGGCAAATCTGCTGGACAAAGACGGCCAGATCATCGACGGCGGTAAAGCGCTGACCACCGACTCCCTGAGCAGCGTCTTCTCCGGCCTGGTGGGCGCTGCCCCGGCGGCGGTTTATATCGAATCTGCAGCGGGTACTGCGGCGGGCGGTAAAACCGGCCTGACGGCGATCGTCGTGGGTGTCCTGTTCCTGCTTATTCTCTTCCTGTCACCGCTCTCATACCTGGTACCGGCTTATGCAACGGCGCCTGCGCTGATGTATGTTGGCCTGCTGATGCTGAGCAACGTGGCCAAAATCGACTTCGCGGACTTCGTTGATGCGATGTCCGGGCTGATTACCGCGGTATTCATCGTGCTGACCTGTAACATCGTTACCGGCATCATGATCGGCTTCGCTTCTCTGGTTATTGGTCGTGTGGTGTCCGGCGAGTGGCGTAAGCTGAACCTCGGGACCGTGATTATCGCCGTGGCGCTGGTCGCGTTCTACGCAGGCGGCTGGGCTATTTGATTTTCAATTCGTGCGGGTTGCGCTCTGTAACCCGCCGCATTTGCTTACTTCAGGCATTTCCGGTTCCAATGTGATGAAAAAAGTTGTTTTATTATTAAAACAACCTTCAAAGGTGACGCTTTAAATCACACATCACGTTCAGGGAAAACATGGAAATTTTCTTCACTATCTTGATTATGACCCTCGTGGTCTCCCTCTCTGGGGTGGTAACACGTATGTTGCCGTTTCAGATCCCGCTGCCGTTAATGCAAATCGCCATTGGCGCGCTGCTCGCCTGGCCGAACTTTGGCCTGCACGTAGAATTTGACCCCTGAGCTGTTCCTGGTTCTGTTCATTCCGCCGCTGCTGTTTGCCGACGGCTGGAAGACGCCGACCCATGAGTTTCTCAACCATGGTCGGGAAATTATTGGCCTCCGCGCTGGTGCTAGTGCTGGTCACCGTGGTGGGCATCGGTTTCCTGATTTACTTCCTTGTACCGGGCATTCCGCTGGTGCCCGCTTTTGCGCTGGCCGCCGTGCTTTCCCCGACCGACGCCGTGGCGCTTTCCGGTATCGTTGGTGAAGGGCGTATTCCTAAGAAAATCATGGGGATTTTGCAGGGCGAAGCGTTGATGAACGACGCCTCCGGCCTGGTGTCCCTGAAGCTTGCGGTGGCGGTCGCCATTGGGGCGATGGCCTTTAGCGTCGGCGGGGCATCGCTTGAGTTCTTCAAGGTTGCCGTGGGCGGTCTGCTGGCGGGTATCGCGGTCAGCTGGCTGTACGGTAAGTCGCTGCGCCTGATGAGCCGCTGGAGCGGTGACGAGCCTGCCACCCAGATCCTGCTGCTTCTGCTGCTGCCGTTCGCTTCTTATCTGATTGCCGAGCACATCGGGGTTTCAGGCATTCTGGCCGCCGTGGCCGCAGGGATGACCATCACTCGTTCCGGCGTGCTGCGCAGCGCGCCGCTGACCATGCGCCTGCGCGCGAACAGCGTCTGGGCGATGCTGGAGTTTGTGTTTAACGGCATGGTCTTCCTGCTGTTAGGCTTGCAGCTGCCCGGCATTCTCGAGACTTCTGTCGCGGCGGCTAATGCCGATCCGAACGTTGAGCTGTGGATGCTGTTGCTCGACGTCGCGATGATCTATTTCGCGCTGATTGCGGTGCGCTTCCTGTGGCTGTGGTCGATGAAGCGCATCAGCCTGCGCTTTTTGAAAAAAACGCCCGCTGGAGTTCGGCTCCTTCACCACTCGCGAGCTGGGGATAGCCTCCTTCGCCGGCGTGCGCGGGGCGATCACCCTGGCCGGTGTGCTGTCTATCCCGCTGTTCCTGAATGACGGCACGCCTTTCCCGGCGCGCTACGAGCTGATTTTCCTCTCCGCAGGGGTGATCCTCTTCTCGCTGTTTGCCGGGGTCATCATGCTGCCGATTCTGCTGCGAAATGTGGAGCTGGGGGATAAGTCACTGGCGCGTAAAGAGGAGCGCCTTGCCCGTTCCGCAACGGCTGAAGTGGCGATTGTCGCTATCCAGAAGATGGAAGAGCGGCTGGCCGCTGACAGCAAAGAGAATATTGACGACCAGCTGCTGAAAGAGGTGAGTTCGCGGGTTATCGGCAATCTGCGCCGCCGCGCTGACGGGCGAAATGACGTCGAAAGCAGCGAGCTTGAAGAGAACCTTGAGCGCCGCTTCCGCCTGACGGCGCTGCGTTCTGAGCGCGCTGAGCTTTATCATCTCCGCGCCACGCAGCAAATCAGCAACGAGACGCTGCAGAAACTCCTGCACGATCTCGACCTGCTGGAAGCGCTGCTGATAGAACACGAGTAAACCGCGTTAGTTCTGGCCGGGTTCAATTTCCGGCCAGAACTCTCTGCAGCAATCAATCCACGCCTGCGCACTCTGCGAAATATAGACTCCCTCACGCCAGATCATCCCTAACTGCCAGCTTAGGTTGCTGTTTAGCGGCAGCCACATCAGCGTGGTGTGGTCGAGCTTGCGGCAAATAGGCTCCGGCAGCACGGCAATCCCTACGCCGCCCTGCACCATTGCCGCCAGGAAATCCCACTGCCCGCTGCGCACCGCAATGCGTGGGGTGAAGCCGTTGTCGGCAAACAGCTGCATAAGCTGGCGGCTAAGGGAGAAATCTTCGTTGTAGATAAGCAGCGGGTGCTCGGCCAGTTCGGCCGGGTCAACGCTGGTGCGGCCGATCCACGGGCCGGAGCGGGGCACCAGCACGCAGAGTGGGTGGCGGAAAAGCGGCATCACCGTTAAGGCATCTTCGTCTTCTATCGGCATTGCCGTCACCGCGAGATCGAGATCGCCGTTGAGCACCGCCTGCTGCACCGTCAGGCCACCGAATTCGGAAATCTTGAACTCCACGCCGGGATAGCGATGCTGATAAACGCCTATCGGGCCGGTCATCAGGGTGCCGACCATCGGCGGAATGCCGAGGCGCAGCACGCCGTTGGTCAGCTGCTTGATATCGTTAAGCTCCGCCTCGAGCTGGCGAAATTCAGCCAGGATTGCCAGCCCGCGCTGGAACACGACCTGGCCGGTGTCGGTCAGCAGCAGGCGGCGGCCGTCGCGGATCAGCAGCGTACAGTTCAGCTCATCCTCAAGGTTGCGCAGCATTTTGCTGATGGTGGGCTGCGTGACGAACATCTTCTCCGCCGCTCGAGTGAAGCTCTGCTGGCGTACAACTTCAACGAAATAACGCAGCGTTCTGATGTCCATAACTATTCCCATTAACTATACCTGCAATGATTTTAATTCATTTCAGTAGCGATGAACCGCTCTCTATAATTGGGGCTGGTATTTTTCTGGAGTAGACATCATGGCCCTGGCGTTAGGTCGTTTTACGCCTGCTGTAATACATAGCCTGCGCGTCCCGGTGCAGGTTGCCCTTTACGCCGCGCTTTTTGTTTTTGCCGAACAGCTGGTCACGTGGAGCCACCTGCCGCTGCCGGCGAATCTGGTGGGAATGCTGCTGCTGCTGGCGCTGATCATTTGCCGTATCGTGCCGCTGAACTGGGTCAGGGAAGGGGCAAGGTGGCTGCTGGCCGAGATGCTATTGTTCTTTGTCCCGGCGGTTGTTGCCGTAGTGAACTACTCGCAGCTGCTGATGGTGGAAGGCTGGCGTATTTTTGCCGTCATCGCGGTCAGCACCTTGCTGGTGCTGGGCAGTACGGGCTTCGTGGTGGAAAAAGTTTACCGCTATGAGCTGGCTCGCGAAGCCCGCAGGCAGTCCCGTAATGACTAATTTCCAGCTTAGCGTGCTGTGCCTCGTGGTCACGCTGGTTTTCTATTTTGCCAATAAACGTCTGTATCGTCGCTTTCGCAAACTGCCGCTGATGCCGCTGGTGTTTACGCCGGTGCTGCTGGTGGCGATGCTCATTTTCGGCCATATCTCCTACAGCAACTACATGGGGGAGGCGCACTGGCTGCTGTGGCTGCTGGGGCCGGCCACTATTGCCTTTGCTGTTCCGGTTTATGACAACCTCAGGGTAATAAAACGCCACTGGATGTCGCTCTCTGCAGGCGTGCTGACGGCGATGGTTGTGGCAGTGACCAGCTCAATCTGGCTTGCCCGACTCTTCACGCTGCCGGACGGCATTCAGCGCAGTCTGGCCGTGCGCTCAATTACCACACCTTTTGCCCTTGCCGCGGCTAAACCCATCGGCGGGGAGCCGGAGCTGGTGGCGCTGTTTGTGGTGATCACCGGCGTGTTTGGGATGGCCGTCGGGGATCTACTGTTTCTGCGCCTGTCGATAAAAGAAGGGATAGCCAAAGGCGCCGGATTCGGCGCGGCTTCTCACGGCGCCGGCACCGCTCGCTCTTACGAGCTGGGGCAGCAGGAAGGGGTGATTGCCAGCCTGGTGATGATGCTTTCCGGGGTCGTAACGGTGCTGGTTGCGCCGCTGGTCAGCTGGCTGATGTTTTAACCTGCCGGGGCATATCCTGCCCCGGTAAGTGCTTACTAACTAGTGAGCCCGCCCCTGATCGATACCGATGCCGGTTTGAGAGCGAATAAACTGCGCGCGGAACTTCTCACGTTCCAGCTTCCCTTCCGGCGTATTATCGGTAATCGAGAACAGCCAGAGGCCGATAAACGCAATCAGGATGGAGAACAGCGCCGGGTACTCATACGGGAAGACCGCTTTTTGGTGGCCGAGAATTTGCACCCAGATTGTCGGGCCAAGGATCATCAGCACGACCGCCGTCAGCAGGCCAAGCCAGCCGCCGATCATTGCGCCGCGAGTGGTCAGCTTCGACCAGTACATCGACAGCAGGATAATCGGGAAGTTACAGCTCGCGGCAATTGAGAACGCCAGCCCCACCATAAAGGCAATATTCTGTTTTTCAAACAGAATACCCAGCAGAATAGCCACCACGCCCAGCACCAGCACGGTGATTTTCGACACTTTCAGCTCATCGCGTTCGGAGGCGCCTTTGCGGAAGACGTTGGCGTAAAGGTCGTGGGATACCGCCGAAGCCCCTGCCAGCGTTAGCCCGGCCACAACGGCGAGGATGGTGGCGAAGGCGACCGCGGAGATAAAGCCGAGGAACAGGTTGCCGCCTACGGCATCGGCAAGGTGAACCGCCGCCATATTGTTGCCGCCAATCAGCGCGCCCGCGGCATCTTTAAACGCTGGGTTAGCACCTACTAACATAATGGCGCCAAAGCCGATAATAAAGGTCAGGATATAGAAGTAACCCATAAAGCCGGTGGCGTAAAACACGCTTTTACGCGCTTCGCGGGCGTCGCTCACGGTGAAGAAGCGCATCAGAATGTGCGGTAAGCCAGCGGTACCAAACATCAGGCCGAGGCCAAGCGAAAGCGCGGAAATAGGGTCTTTCACCAGCCCGCCAGGGCTCATGATTGCCGCCCCTTTAGGGTGAACCGCCATCGCCTCGTTGAACAAATTATTGAAGCTAAAGCCGACGTGCTTCATCACCATAAAGGCCATAAAACTTGCGCCAAACAGCAACAGCACAGCCTTGATGATCTGTACCCACGTGGTGGCCAGCATGCCGCCGAACAGCACGTACATCACCATCAGCACGCCCACCAGAACCACAGCGACGTGGTAGTTCAGGCCAAACAGCAGCTCGATGAGCTTACCGGCGCCGACCATCTGGGCGATGAGGTAAAGCGCGACCACGACCAGCGATCCGCAGGCGGACAGCGTGCGTATAGGCCCTTGCTTCAGGCGGTAAGAGGCCACGTCGGCGAAGGTGTAGCGGCCCAGATTGCGCAGGCGCTCGGCAATCAGGAACAGGATAATGGGCCAGCCGACCAGGAAGCCCAGCGAGTAGATCAGGCCGTCATAACCTGAGGTATAAACCAGCGCAGAAATCCCCAGGAACGAAGCGGCGGACATAAAGTCACCGGCGATCGCCAGGCCATTCTGGAAGCCAGTGATGTTGCCGCCTGCGGTGTAATAGTCGCTGCGGGAACGGACGCGTTTGGAGGCCCAGTAAGTGATATACAGCGTCAGGGCGACGAAGATCAGGAACATGATAATCGCCTGCCAGTTGGTTGGCTGGCGCTGTACGTCGCCGGTTATCGCATCGGCAGCGAAGGCGCCCGCCGGCAGCAGAGCGGCGAAGGCCGCGAGTAAAAGTTTCATTTAACCCCCACGTCACGCAGCACTTCGTTATTCAGGCGATCAAATTCGCCGTTAGCACGCCAGACATAAACCCCGGTGAGCAGAAAAGAGATAACGATGACGCCAATCCCGATAGGGATGCCGCGCGTGACGCTGGTCCCGGCGTGAAGCGGGGTGCCGAGCCAGGCTGGCGCAAAGGCAATCAGCAAAATAAAACCGACGTAAATCAATAACATAATCAGTGACAGGATGGCGGCAAACCGTTGCCTTTTGGAAACCAACTCCCTGAAACGCGCACTGCTTTCTATCCGCTGATAAATGGTGTCATTCATCACAGAATCTCCAGAGGTTTTGTAGGATTTTTTATCCCCTCTCCCTTATGGGGAGAGGGTTAGGGTCAGGGGAAAGGTACGGTCTGATGCCTTCACCCCGGTCCTCTCCCGGAGGGAGAGGGGGAAAACATTATGATGGCATCGCGATGGCCTGCTTCTCTTCCAGCAGTTTTTCCACCACGCCAGGATCGGCGAGGGTTGAGGTATCGCCCAGGTTGCTGGTATCGCCGGAGGCAATCTTGCGCAGGATACGGCGCATAATCTTGCCGGAGCGAGTTTTCGGCAGCGAGTCGGTCCAGTGCAGAACATCCGGCGTAGCCAGCGGGCCAATCTCTTTACGTACCCAGTTGCGCACTTCGGCGTACAGCTCCGGCGTCGGCTCTTCGCCGTGGTTCAGCGTCACGTAAGCATAAATTGCCTGGCCTTTAATGCTGTGCGGAATACCGACCACAGCGGCTTCGGCAATCTTCGGATGCGAGACCAGCGCGGATTCGATCTCTGCGGTGCCCAGACGGTGGCCGGACACGTTCAGTACGTCGTCCACCCGGCCGGTGATCCAGTAGTAACCATCTTCGTCACGGCGTGCGCCGTCGCCGCTGAAATACATGTTTTTAAAGGTGGAGAAGTAGGTCTGCTCGAAGCGCTCATGGTCGCCAAACAGCGTGCGCGCCTGGCCCGGCCAGGAATCGGTAATCGTCAGATTCCCTTCGGTCGCGCCCTGCTGCGGGTTGCCTTCGTTGTCGACCAGCGCAGGCTGAACGCCAAAGAACGGCTGGGTAGCCGAGCCGGCTTTCAGCTCGGTCGCGCCGGGCAGCGGCGTAATCATAAAGCCGCCGGTTTCCGTCTGCCACCAGGTATCCATCACCGGGCATTTTTCATTGCCGATGTGCTTCCAGTACCACTCCCAGGCTTCCGGGTTGATCGGTTCGCCCACAGAGCCAAGAATGCGCAGCGAAGAGCGGTCGGTGCCTTCGGTCGCTTTATCCCCTTCGGCCATCAGCGCGCGAATGGCGGTTGGCGCAGTGTAGAGAATATTCACTTTGTGCTTGTCGACTACCTGCGCCATGCGGTTGGGCTGAGGCCAGTTAGGCACGCCCTCAAACATCAGCGTGATTGCGCCGCAGGCGAGCGGGCCGTAAAGCAAGTAGCTGTGTCCGGTGACCCAGCCTACGTCAGCGGTACACCAGTAGACATCGCCCGGATGGTAGTCGAAGACGTATTTAAAGGTGGTTGCGGCATAAACCAGATAGCCGCCGGTAGTGTGCAGCACGCCCTTAGGTTTGCCGGTAGAGCCCGAGGTGTAGAGGATAAACAGCGGATCTTCGGCATTCATTTCAACAGGCTGGTGCTGGTCGCTGGCCTTTTCGACCAGATCGCTCCACCACAGGTCGCGGTTCTGATGCCAGTCGATTTTGCCGCCGGTGCGCTTAAGCACGATAACGTGCTCGACGGTTTTAACATTGGGGTTTTTAAGTGCGTCATCCACGTTCTTTTTCAGCGGAATAGTGCGCCCGGCACGTACGCCCTCGTCGGCGGTGATCACCAGACGTGAGCTGGAGTCGATGATGCGTCCGGCCACGGCTTCAGGCGAGAAGCCGCCAAAAATGACGGAATGGACGGCACCGATGCGCGCGCAGGCCAGCATTGCGACGGCGGCCTCCGGCACCATCGGCATATAGATGGCCACCACATCCCCTTTTTTAATCCCCAACTCCACCAGCGTATTGGCAAAACGGCAGACCTCGCGATGCAGTTCGCGGTAGGTGATGTTTTTACTCTGGGCGGCGTCATCGCCCTCCCAGATAATCGCGGTTTGATCGCCTCTTTCTTTCAGGTGTCGGTCAAGGCAGTTAGCGGCTAAATTCAGCGTGCCGTCTTCATACCACTTAATAGAGATGTTTCCCGGGGCGAAAGAGGTATTTTTCACCTTTTTATAGGGTTTTATCCAGTCGAGGATTTTTCCCTGTTCGCCCCAAAACGCATCCGGCTCCTCTATCGACTGCTGATACAGGGTCTGGTACTGCTCCGGGTTTATCAGGCAACGGTCCGCAATGTTTGCGGGAATAGCGTGTTTGTGTATTTGGCTCATGGCTTTTTTTCTCCTTTAGGATGTTAATAATATGTCACACAAACGTTAATTGTAGGGGTATTGGCAGCTTTGTTTACTTTTTGGGCGGCAGATCACGCATTAAAATAATTGCGCAAAAAATGTTCAAACAGATGAATCATAAGAAATAATTACCTTTGTGACTTAATTCAAAAAACAAATAATGAATTTTTTTCCATAACAATAAGTTATATCCATCGGCCCATGAAAAAACCTGGTTATCTGTGATATAGCAGTGCATAACCTTGAAAATGAATGGTTGCGCAGCAGGCTATCGGGATGTTACTGATACGGCGCTTTACCAATCCCGCTTAACCTCTGACGTTTGTCATACCCCTTTCAGTTTGTGACGTCCTCCTGGGAAACCGTAGGGAAATGGCGCTTTTTTTAAGGAGCTGTAGTCGTTATGAAAAACTTTAAAATCAGCCTCGCCTGGCAAATTTTGCTGGCGCTGGTGCTGGGCATTATCCTGGGAAGTTTTCTTCATTATCAAAGTGATAGCCGTGAATGGCTGGTCGCGAACCTGCTCTCGCCGGCGGGCGATATCTTTATCCACCTGATCAAAATGATCGTTGTCCCTATCGTTATCTCTACCCTGGTGGTAGGTATTGCGGGGGTCGGTGATGCCAAACAGCTTGGCCGCATTGGGGCGAAAACCATCATTTATTTCGAAGTGATCACGACGGTTGCCATCATTCTGGGCATTACGCTTGCGAATGTGTTTCAGCCGGGCCACGGCATTGATATGTCGCAGCTTGCTACCGTGGATATTTCGAAATACGAGCATACCGCCCAGGATGTCCAAAGCCATGCTCACGGCCTGATGGGGACCATCCTGTCGCTGGTGCCGACCAACATCGTCGCGTCGATGGCGAAAGGCGACATGCTGCCGATCATCTTCTTCTCGGTGCTGTTTGGCCTTGGGCTGTCTTCGTTGCCGGCCACTCATCGCGAGCCGCTGGTCACCGTCTTCCGTTCTATCTCTGAAACCATGTTCAAAGTCACGCACATGGTGATGCGCTATGCGCCGATCGGCGTCTTTGCGCTGATTTCCGTGACCGTAGCAAACTTTGGTTTTGCTTCGCTTTGGCCGCTGCTGAAGCTGGTGGTGCTGGTGTACATGGCGATTCTCTTCTTCGCGCTTGTCGTGCTGGGTGCGGTGGCGCGTCTTTGCGGGCTGAAAATCACGATTCTGATGCGTATCCTGAAAGACGAGCTGATCCTGGCGTTCTCCACCGCCAGCTCGGAGAGCGTGCTGCCGCGCATCATCGAGAAGATGGAAGCCTATGGCGCCCCGGCGTCAATCACCAGCTTCGTGGTGCCGACCGGCTACTCGTTTAACCTCGATGGCTCCACGCTGTACCAGAGCATCGCGGCGATTTTCATCGCCCAGCTGTACGGCATCGAGCTGTCGCTGTGGCAGGAAATCATTCTGGTGCTGACGCTGATGGTGACCTCAAAAGGGATTGCCGGCGTGCCGGGTGTCTCCTTCGTGGTGCTGCTGGCAACGCTCGGCAGCGTGGGTATTCCGCTGGAAGGTCTGGCATTTATTGCCGGCGTTGACCGTATTCTGGACATGGCGCGTACCGCGCTTAACGTCGTCGGCAACGCGCTGGCGGTGCTGGTTATCGCCAAGTGGGAGCATAAATTCGACCATAAAAAAGCCCAGGCCTACGAGCGTGAGCTTTTTGGTAAGTTTGACAGTAAAGCCAGCAGTTAAGTAAAACCCCTCACTCCAAAGGGGTGAGGGGCTGTTTTACCCTATAGCGCTTTCGCGAAGGCGGGCCTTCAGCTTGTTGTACTCATCAATGACATACTGCTCTGCGGCCTGCTGATCGGCGATCGGCTCGACGCGCACAGCGCAGTACTTATACTCCGGCGTTTTGGTTATCGGGCTCAGGTTCTCCGTTACCAGCTCATTACAGGCGCCAATCCACCACTGATAGGTCATGTACACGGCGCCTTTGTTTGGGCGTTCGCTGACCGCCGCACGAGTGATAACCCGGCCTTTACGCGAATTCACCCAAATTAACGCTTCATCTTCGATGCCCAGGCGTGCAGCATCTTCAACGTGGATTTGCGCATAGCCCGGCTCATCGGCCAGCGCGGCCAGTGCGGCACAGTTACCGGTCATAGAGCGGCAAGAGTAGTGGCCGACTTCACGTACCGTAGAGAGCACCATCGGGTACTCGTCGGTGATGCGATCGACAGGCGGTGCCCAGTCGCAGGTGAAGAATTGTCCCAGCCCACCCGGCCGCTCGAACTTGCTTTCGTAAAGATAAGAGGTGCCCTGGTCCGCGTCGGAAGTGTCCCGGCAGGGCCACTGGATATAGCCCAGCTCGCCCATTTTTTCGTAGGTCGCGCCGTAGAAATCCGGACACAGATGACGAAGCTCGTCCCAGATCTCCTGGGTGTTGCGGTAGTGCATCGGGTAGCCCATGCGGGTGGCGATTTCGCTGATGATTTGCCAGTCCGTTTTGAGGTCCCACTTTGGCTCGACCGCTTTAAAGAAGCGCTGGAAGCCACGGTCTGCGGCGGTGAAGACCCCTTCGTGCTCACCCCAGGAGGTGGACGGTAAAATAACGTCAGCCTCGGCGGCGGTTTTAGTCATGAAGATGTCCTGCACTATCACCAGTTCCAGTCCGGCAAACGCTTTGCGCACCGCAGAAAGCTCGGCGTCAGTTTGCAGCGGATCTTCACCCATAATATAGGCGGCGCGGACTTCACCGTGTTCGACGCGGTGCGGCAGCTCGCTGATGCGATAACCGTTAGCTTCCGGCAGCGCGTCAACGCCCCAGGCGGCAGCAAATTTGCTGCGGGTTGCCGCGTCACGAACATACTGGTTGCCCGGGAACATATCCGGCAGCGCGCCCATGTCGCAGGCACCCTGAACGTTGTTCTGGCCGCGAACCGGGTTCACGCCAACGTTAGGCTTGCCGAGGTTGCCGGTCATCAGCGCCAGGCTGGTGAGCGAGCGCACGGTTTCCACGCCCTGATAGAACTGGGTCACGCCCATGCCCCACAGGATGGTAGCGGTTTTGGCTTTGGCATACATACGCGCGGCCGCGCGGATTTCCCCGGCGCTGACGCCGGTGATTTCTTCCACGGACTCCGGCGTGTAGCCTTCAACGATTTTGCGATACTCCTCAAAGCCTTCGGTACGAGAGGCGACAAAAGCGTGGTCGTAAAGATTCTCTGCAACAATGACGTGGCCCATCGCGTTCAGCAGCGCGATATTAGAGCCGTTTCGTAACCTTAAATGCATGTCGGCAATGCGCGCGGTTTCAATTTTGCGCGGATCGACAACGATAATCTGAGCCCCTTTCTGCTTCGCCTTAATCACGCGATTAGCCACGATAGGGTGTGAATCTGCCGGGTTGTACCCGAACACAAAGACTAAATCAGTCTCCTCAATCTCGACGATGGAGTTACTCATTGCGCCGTTACCGACCGACTGGTGCAGACCTGCAACCGAAGGGCCGTGTCAGACGCGTGCGCAGCAATCGACGTTATTGGTCCCAATAACGGCGCGCGCAAATTTTTGCATTACATAGTTGGTTTCGTTGCCGGTACCGCGTGAGGAACCGGTGGTTTGAATGGCGTTCGGGCCATATTTGGCTTTGATCTCGCTCAGGCGTGAGCTGACATAATCCAGCGCCTCATCCCAGGAAACGGCTTCCAGCTTGCCACCGCGCTGGCGGCGAATCATTGGGGATTTCAAACGCGGGGTAAGAATTTTGGTGTCGGTGATAAAGTCCCAACCGTAATACCCCTTCAGGCACAGGTCGCCCTGGTTGGTTTTACCCTGTGCACCTTCCGCCTTGACGATTTTGCCGTTATCCACCACCAGGTTTATCTTGCAACCCGAGGCGCAATAGGGGCAAACCGTGACGACTTTTTTCATCATGTTGCTCCAGTCAATGCTGTTATTTGAGTACGGCGATAAAAGCAAACCGTCTCGCTGCGCCTCTGAATGCATTATCTATGCCATATAGAGAGCATGGGTATTGGCGCCAGTTTGGCGAACAGGCTGACGAAAGGTCGAGGATATCGTCATAAATGACGTGTCGAACTGACGGGCATTTGTGACAGTGATAGAAAATTCCGCACGGATCTGTGTTCTTTCTGCTGCGCTCAATCAACAATCGCTCACACTAAAAAGAACCTCCTCACCTCCGGAGAAAATAATGAAACCTGCAATCCTGGTGGTGGATGACGATACGGCTATTTGCGATGTGCTGCGCGAGGTACTCAGCGAACACGTTTTTGACGTGCTGGTGTGCCATCGCGGCAATGACGCGCTGCAGATCGTAGCGGCTGAGCCTTCTGTTTCGCTTATTTTGCTGGATATGATGCTGCCGGATACCAACGGCCTGCTGGTGCTCCAGCAGGTGCAGAAGCTACGTCCTTCTTTGCCGGTGGTGATGCTAACCGGTATGGGCAGCGAGTCCGACGTGGTTGTTGGGCTGGAAATGGGCGCCGATGACTACATCGCCAAACCGTTTAATGGCCGCGTGGTTGTCGCGCGGGTGAAGGCGGTGTTAAGGCGCAGCGGGGCGCTGGCCGTAGAAACTAGCCCGACGAAAACCAGCGGGCTGCAGTTCAACGGCTGGCGGCTGGATACCGACCGCTGTCAGCTGATCAATGCTCAGCAGCAGCAGGTTGACCTGACCCAGGGGGAATATGGTCTGCTGCTTTCGCTGGCACAAAACGCCCGGAAGGTGCTGTCGCGGGAGAAGCTGCTCGAGCTGACCCACAGCGAAAGCCTCGAAGTGTTTGACCGCACCATCGACGTATTAATTATGCGGCTGCGTCGCAAAATCGAGGTAAACCCTCACCAGCCCACGCTTATTCGCACCATACGCGGTCTGGGCTACGTATTTGCCGCCGACATCACCCGTGGCGAAAATAATCTGGTCTAGATAAACCGGCGGTACTCATGACACAGATGAGTGATGATTTTTCGCCCTCTCCCCTTTGGGGAGAGGTGCGGGGTTAGGGGAGACTTATTTCACCGTCCATCCTTTGTAGCTGCCGATATTGCTCTTATCAATCATTGTCACCGGGATCAGCACCGGGCCTTTCGGCGCGGGTTTACCCTGCAAAATGTCATAGCCAATTTCGACCGCTTTCGCCGCCATCACCTGCGGATCCTGCGCCGGGGTCGCCACAAACAGCGAGCTTCCGCCGCGCTTCAGGGCTTCTTCACCGTCCGGGCTACCGTCCACGCCAACGATAAAGAACTCGTTACGCTGCGCCTGCTTTGCCGCCAGATCGGCCCCGATCGCCGTCGGATCGTTGATGGCAAACACGCCGTCGATCTTCGGATTCGCCGCCAGCAGCGAGGTCATTACTTCCAGGCCGCCTTCACGGCTGCCCTTAGCATTCTGATTAGAGGAGAGGATCTTAATGTCCGGGTGCTTTTTGAATTCGGTTTCGCAGCCCTCAACGCGGTTCTGCACCGCAGATACCGGCGGCCCGTTGATGATCACCACGTTGCCTTTGTCTTTCAGGCGGTCGGAAATGTACTTACAGGCCATCTGCCCGGCCTGGGTGTTGTCGGAGGTGATCGTGGCATCTGCCCCGTCAGCCGCCACGTCTACCGCGACAACGACGATCCCGGCGTCTCTCGCACGTTTAACCGCCGGGCCGATCCCTTTGGAATCCGCGGCATTCAGGATGATCATGTCTACCTTCGCGGCGATAAAGTTGTCGATCTGTGCGACCTGCTGGCCGAGATCGTAACCGCTGGAGACCAGCGTGACTTTCACGTTGTCGCCTGCAAGCTTACGGGCTTCCAGCTCGGCGCCTTTGGTTATCTGCACGAAGAACGGGTTGGCAAGGTCGCCCACCGTCACGCCGATAGACTTCAACTCTTTTGCCTGGGCAAACGGCGCACCTGCGATCATCGCGCCGGCCAGTAACGCAGTCACTATGGGTTTCAAACGCATGCTGTTTTCCTCACTCGTAGGGTTTTGTTGTTATGCACTTTGATGGTGACGGGTACGGTATTTGTCGATCAGCACCGCTATGATGATCACCGCCCCTTTGATCACTAATTGCCAGAAATAAGAGACGCCCATCAGCGTCATGCCGTTGTTGAGCGTGGCAATAATCAGCGCCCCCACCAGCGTGCCGGTGATAGTGCCAATTCCGCCCACGAAGCTGGTTCCGCCGAGGATCACGGCGGCGATAGCATCAAGCTCGTAGCCCACGCCGAGGTTACCGTTGGCGCTGTAGAGGCGTGAAGCGCTCATGATGCCGCCGAGGCCGGAAAGCAGGCCGCTCATGCCGTAAACGAACAGCAGCACCATCCACACTTTGATGCCGGTCAGGCGTGCCGCCTGCATGTTGCCGCCTACCGCATAAATATGAACGCCAAGCGTGGTACGGCGCAGGATGAACCAGCACACCGCAATTACCAGCAGGGCAATCACCACCAGCCACGGCACCGGGCCAAGATAGGCGTTGCCAATCCACTCGAAGTTGATATTGGAGTTAATCACCGTGGTGCCGTCGGCCAGCAGATACGCCGCACCGCGCAGCGCAGTATAGGTGCCGAGCGTGACGATAAACGGCGGCAGCCCAGCCCAGGCGACCAGCATGCCGTTAAACAGCCCAAGGCCGGTGCCCATCATCAGCGCCGCCGGAATCGACAGGCCTGCCCAGCCCGGTATCAGCGAAACGACCATCGCGGTGACCGCGGTCGTTCCCAGGATGGAGCCTACGGACAGGTCGATACCGCCGGTCAAAATAATGAAGGTCATTCCCGCCGCCAGTACGATGTTGATGGAGGATTGCCGGGCGATATTAAGCAGGTTCGATTCGGTAAAGAAGTTGGGCGCGATAAAGCCAAAGACGGCGACGATCAGGATCAAAATCGGCAAAATGCCGACTGTTTGCATTAAATCGCCGAACAGGGCTTTCTTGATCGAAGCGGATTTTGCCACCGGTTGCGTGCCTGAGTTAGTCATGGTGAACCTCTTTCTTATGGGCCTCGGTCACGCCGGTAGCCAGGGTCATAATATTTTCTTGCGTGATGTCGTGGCGCAGCAGCTCGCCGGCAATGCTGCCTTCGCGCATGACGTACACCCGGTCGCTCATGCCCACCACTTCGGGCAGCTCGCTGGAGATCATTAAAATGGCCACGCCCTGACGGGCGAGCTGATTCATGATGCGGTAGATCTCGCTTTTAGCGCCAACGTCCACGCCGCGCGTAGGTTCATCGAGGATCAGAATGCGTGGGCCAATGGCAACCCAGCGGGAAATCAGCAGTTTTTGCTGATTGCCCCCGGACAGGCCTCCGGCGCGAACCTGCGCGTGGGGCACACGAATATTCAGCAGGCTGATAGCGTCGTCGGAAATGGCCTGTGCTTTTTTACGGTCTAACATGCCGAAGTGGGCGTCACGCTCGAGCGTGGCCATGGTGATGTTGTCCTGGGCCGCCAGCTCGAGAAACAGTCCCTGCTCCTTGCGGTTTTCCGTCAGGAAACCGACGCCATGCTGAATAGCTTCGCGCGGTGAGCGAAGGGTTACCGGCTGACCGTCGATCTCAATCGATCCTCCCGTCGCTTTGCGCACGCCGAAGATCAGCTGTGCAAGCTCTGAACGTCCGGCACCCACCAGCCCGGCAAGGCCAACGATTTCCCCGGAACGCACCTGCAGGCTGACGGGCTGCACTTTTCCATTGTCCGTCAGGTGGTGAACGTTGAGGCGAGGGCTGCCCAGCGGGATATCGCGCTCTTTGTTGAACAGATCGCTGAGCGGCCGCCCAACCATCATTTTGACCAATTCGCTGGCGTTAAGGTTTTCACGCGTCAGGCTGCCCACATACTGACCGTCGCGCAGCACGCTGACCCGGTCAGAGAGCTCATAGATTTCTGCCATGCGGTGGCTGATGTAGATGATCGCCATGCCTTCATCGCGAAGGCGGAAAATCAGCTCAAATAGCCGGTGCGTTTCGCGGGAGGAGAGGGCGGCTGTCGGTTCGTCCATCACCAGAATGCGGCTGTTACGCTGGAGCGCGCGGGCAATCTCAACTTGCTGCTGCTCGGCAATGGTGAGCTTCATGACGAGATCCGTGGCCTTGAACTGTGCGCCGAGGCGGTCAATCACCACCTGCGCCTGCTGCACCATCTCTTTACGTTGTACCAGGCCGCCGCGCGCCAGCTCGCTGCCGAGGAAGATATTCTCCGCCACGGTAAGGTTTGGCGCGAGCTGCATCTCTTGGTAAATCAGGGTAATACCTGCGTTAAGGGCATCTTTGGGGCCCTTGATGGCATAGGGTTTGCCGTCAATCAGCACTTCGCCGCTGGTGGCAATATAGGCGCCAGCGAGGATCTTCATCAGCGTGCTTTTACCCGCCCCGTTTTCACCCATCAGCGCATGGATCTCACCGGGAAACACCGTTAAATCGACGCCTTTTAGCGCATAAAATTTGCCAAATGCCCTGGCAATATTGCGCATTTCCAGAAGGGGGACTCTGCTCATGATGCGGCGCCTTTGGGGTTATCAATAAGCGCCAGTCAACCACAGGCCGGTAAATGTAAAATGTCAGCGGCCGTTCATATTTGTCATAGAGTTGAATAGTTAACCTGGATCACATTCCCGGAGTGGAAATATTTATCAAAATCCGTGCAATGCTTAACTGGAGTGAAGATGTGACCCTCACCCCGGCCCTCTCCCTGCAAGGGAGAGGGGGAAAGGCGGTGTGCAAGCCCTTGTCCTCAATCCATATTGGGGAGAGGCTACCCTCTTTTTTCCCTCTCCCCTCTGGGGAGAGGGGCAGGGTGAGGGGAAAAAACAACCACGGAGCCTCTATGACCCAGCCTCGCCCTTCTTTTTTCACCAGCGCCCGTGGTCGCCTGCTGTTCTTCAATCTGCTGGTGGTGGCGGTGACGCTGATGGTCTGCGGCGTGGCGGTGCTTGGCTTTGAACACGCCAGCCGCCTGCAGGAACAGGTGCAGGGGCAAACGCTGCTCGATATGTCCGGCAGCATGGAGCTGGCGCGTGACACTTCTAACGTGGCGACAGCGGCGGTCAGGCTTTCTCAGGTTGTCGGGGCGCTGGAGTACCAGAGCGAGGCGGCGAGCCTGAAGCAGACCCAGCTTTCGCTGCAAAACTCGCTTTCTCACCTTGCCGCGGCGCCGCTGGCAAGCCATGAGCCGCAGCTGGTCAGCCGCATTATCAAGCGCAGTAACGAGCTGGAGAGCAGCGTCACCAATATGCTGGTCATGGGGCATCGCCGCCATCTGCAGCGCAACCTGCTGCTGAGCGCCCTTTACCAGAACCAGAGCTACCTTGAGCATTTGCAGGAAGTTAACGCGCGCGAGGGGCTTAATGTGCCGCAGGACGGGCTGCTAAAAGAGATGGATCGCCTGATTGTGGTGGCGATTCAGTCCGCCTCGCCGAGGCCTGCGGTTCGTCAGCTTAGCGAAGTGATGCAGCTTCTTCCTGAGCATGCGCCGTCGCCGCTCTCGGACAGCATTCTGCAGCAGTTCAGAAACGGCCTGCACCAGCTGCCGCCGCTTTCTGCGCAGCTTGAAGAGAGCGATCTGGGCATCGCCTGGCATATGTACCACATCAAAGCGCTGGTGGCTTTTCTGAATCAGGATATCAACCAGTACGTGCAAAAAGTGGGGGAGGAGTCGCGGCAGCGCAGCCAGCAAAGCCATCGGGATTTACAGTCTATTATCGCTTTTATCGGCCTGTTTGCCCTGCTGGCGCTGGTAATAACCGGGTTTGCCGGACTGTATATCTACCGCAACCTCGGCTCTAACTTAACGGCGATTTCCCAGGCAATGACGCGGCTGGCGAAAGGGGAGAAAGAGGTCAGCGTGCCTGCCCAACAGCGGCAGGATGAGCTGGGGGAGCTTGCCCGAGCCTTTAACGTTTTCGCCCGCAATACGGCTTCGCTGGAGCATACTTCACGCCTGCTAAAAGAGAAAAGTACCCTGCTGGAAACCACCTTCCACGCCATGCGCGATGGCTTTGCGCTGTTCGACAGCGACGGTTTTCTGGTGGTATGGAATCAGCAATATCCTCTGCTGCTGGGACTGGAGCCGCAGCGCCTGCAGCGCGGCCAGCACTATCTCTGGCTGCTCAGGCAGGTTATGCCGCTGCAGGAACATATGCTTGGCAACCTTTCGCGCCCCCTACCGAAGCCGCAGGAGCTGAGGCTGGCTGATGGCCGCACCATTGAACTGCGTTTTAGCCCTGTGCCAGAGCGTGGCAGGGTGAACGTGGTGCTTGAGCGCAGCGAGCGCAAAGCGCTGGAGGAGGCGCTGGTGCATAGCCAGAAGATGAAGGCCGTTGGGCAGCTCACCGGCGGCCTGGCGCATGACTTTAATAACCTGCTGGCGGTGATCATCGGTAGCCTTGAGCTGACCGCGACGGACTCCCCGGACTCGGTGCGCATTCAGCGTGCGCTTAAGGCTGCGGAACGTGGTGCGCAGCTGACCCAGCGGCTGCTTGCGTTTTCCCGTAAACAGTCTCTGCACCCGCGTGCGGTAGCGATGAAAAACCTGCTGGAAAACCTCGACCCGCTGATACGTCACTCGTTGCCTGCTCACCTGATGCTCACCGTTGAAGCCCAGCAGCCCGCCTGGCCCGCGTGGATAGACGTCAATCAGCTGGAAAACGCGATCATTAACCTGGTGATGAACGCCCGAGACGCGATGGAAGGGCGCAGCGGCGAAATCAAGATCCGAACCTGGAACCAGCGCGTGGTGCGGGGGGAAGGGCGCAAACAGGATATGGTGGTGGTTGAGGTGGCCGATGCCGGGCACGGCATGACGGAGGAGGTTAAAGCTCAGGTGTTTGAGCCTTTCTTCACCACCAAGCAAACCGGCAGCGGCAGCGGACTTGGGCTGTCGATGGTTTATGGCTTTGTGCGCCAGTCGGGCGGGCGAGTGCAAATAGAAAGCGAACCCGGCAAAGGCACCCGCGTGGTACTGCAGCTGCCGCGTGCGCCTGCTGAGGTGCAGCCGGAGGTGCCGTCGGCGGCTGATGAACAGAATAATATCTCCGACCAGCTTGTACTGGTGCTTGAAGACGAGCCGGACGTGCGCCAGACGCTGTGTGAACAGCTGCATGAGCTGGGTTATCTGACGCTGGAAGCCGACGACAGCCGGCAGGCTCTGCAGTTGATGGCCGATGTACCGGAGATCAGCATCGTCATCAGCGACCTGATGCTGCCCGGCGAGCTAAGCGGAGCGGACGTGCTCCAGCAGGCTCGCCGTCGTCATCCACAGCTCGATCTGCTGTTGATCAGCGGGCAGGATCTACGCCGCAGAGAACAGCACCTGCCGGAGGTGGAGCTGCTGCGTAAACCTTTCACCCGAGTGCAGCTGGCTGAGGCGCTGCGTAAAGCGCGGGCAGGAAGCTGGAGTGGGCAAGCGAAGCCGCGCCCTGCGCGCCGTTAAAGGCCGACGATGAGGCGTTGATAAAACGCACGGCATCATGAGGTAGCGGACGGCGAAGATAGCGTTTAGTCTGCGCAATCAGCGCTTCACGCGGGAAATCGACCATGTCCATCACCCCGCCGCCGAGGATAACCGCGTCCGGGTCGAACAGGTTAACGCTGGTGGCGATGGCGCGCGCCGCGTGGTCGATCAGGGTAACGACAAAGGGTTCCTGCGCGGCAAAGCTGAACAGCTCGCTAATCTCATACGGGCGTGGGCTGGCGTCGTACCAGCGCTTCAGGGCCACTCCCGAGCAGACCGTTTCCAGGCAGCCAGCGTTCCCGCAGCCGCAGGTCAGGTGCATATCGCCCTGCGGAATATGGCCCAGCTCACCGGCAACGCCGTGGGCGCCGGTCCAGGGTGCCCCGTTCAGCCAGACGGCAAAGCCCATGCCGGTACCAAGATAAGCCCCCAGTACCAGCTGGTTCTGTAGCTCGTTTTGTGCGACGTCGAAAGAGAGCTGAAGATTGACGTCACGAGAAAACTCAACCGGGCAGCCAAGGGCATCCTCCAGCTTACTCGCCAGCTCGTTCAGTTCCGCCGCGGCAAGCGGCAGATTGGGCGTGGAGATAATCGTGCGTTTGTCTTTGCCGACCAGCGCAGGAAACCCCATCACCATACCGCGGCAGCGGGCGTTAAAGCGATCTAACCGATCGTTTAACAGCTCGGCGATCCCGCAGACTACGCCCCCTGCGATAATCTCTGCGGTACGCTGCTTTTCGCAGTGCAGCACCGCGCCGGACTCATCCTGTAAACACAGGCGGATATGGGTGGCGCCCATATCCACACCGGCCACCACGCTAAGCGGTTTTGGCATGGGGGATAACCTCATTTTTGGCCGTCAGGATCTGCTCGCTCATCACCTGCCAGGCCTCGCCGATATCGCGGGCGTGGTTAAACAGCCCGGAGGTCCCGACGATAAACACATCTGCCCCGGCGGCCATGAGTCGTTCATAGGTTGCCGCGTTGCAGGAGCCGTCAATCTCAATCTCGTAGCTTAGCCCTTCGCGCTCGCGCCAGGCCTTCAGCTCGGCCACTTTATCCAGCATTTCCGGAATAAACGGCTGGCCGGCAAACCCAGGATCGACGGTCATCACCGTCACCTTGTCTGCCTTATGAATGTAGTACTTCATCGCCTCGACCGGGGTCTCCGGGTTTAAAATAAGGCCGACCTTCATGCTGTGACGGCGGATCTCTTCGATAAGGCGGAAGGCCTGACCGTTAAGGGTTTCCGGGTGCAGGGTAAGCATGTCCGCTCCGGCCTGCGCTAGCGGCGTGACGTAGTCCTGCGGGCGGGTCACCATCAGATGGCAGTCCAGCGGTTTGCTGGCAAGCTTCCTGACCTGGCCGACGAAGAACGGCGACAGCGTCAGGTTCGGCACAAAGTGGCCGTCCATAATGTCGATATGGAAGTAGTCGGCGTGCTGGTCAATAAACTCAATCTGTTCCTGGAATTTCGCCAGATCCATGCACATCAAAGAGGGGGAAATTTTCATTATAAGCTCCTGTAATTCTATGGATTTCGGACGACAGAAAGGCGGCCAGGCTGCGAGTCCCCAGCAGCATAGCTAACTATGTGACTGGGGTGAGCTGATGCAGCCAACGCATCTGCCGTTCGAAAGACGACGAATTTACTTGCTGATTAGTCGGTCCAGGGCCACCGCGCCGATAATCAGCCCGCCCATCACCACCAGCTGGTAATAGGTTTGTACCTGGAGA
Source organism: Cedecea lapagei (assembly GCF_900635955.1). Classification (GTDB taxonomy): domain Bacteria; phylum Pseudomonadota; class Gammaproteobacteria; order Enterobacterales; family Enterobacteriaceae; genus Cedecea; species Cedecea lapagei. The sequence goes on along the minus strand of NZ_LR134201.1, from coordinate 4,247,854 downwards.
ATATTGAGACCGTTGTTGATGGTGCCGATGATCAGGCCGCCAATCACCACCGAGAAAATTCTGCCCTTGCCGCCGAAGAAGCTGGTGCCGCCGATGATGGCGCTGGCGATGGCGTAGGTTTCAAACCCCATGCCCGCAAGAGGTTCTGCCGCCCCAAGGCGTGCGGTAGAGACCACGCCCGCCAGCCCGGCGCAGATGCCGGAGATGATGAACACCACCAGCATGTGAAACTTCACGTCGATGCCGGAGTAGAAGGCAGAGTTCTTATTGCCGCCGAGGGCGTAAATATTGCGGCCAAGGCGCGTTCGTGTGGTCAGGAACCACAGTATCCCGGCGACAATCAGCGAGAATATCACCGGCACAGGAATACCCAGCGGCGTGGCGGCGAAGAAGTTCACGAAATCGAACGAGAAGCCGTACACCGAGTTGGCGTCGGAGATAACCAGCGTGATACCGCGGAAGATGGCGTTGGTGCCGAGCGTGATGATGAACGGATGCAGCCCCGTCCAGTTCACCAGGCAGCCGTTAATCGCCCCGAGCAGCCCGCCGACGAGCACGCCGCCAATCAGCGCGGCGAGGAACGGATCTACGCCCGCCAGCATTAGTTTGGCGGTCACCATGCCGGAGAGCGCCAGAATCGCGCCGACCGACAGGTCAATCCCCGCCACCAGAATGGCGAAGAACTCCCCCATGCCAATAAGCACGGTCACCGAGCTTTGTACGAAGATGGCGCTGATGTTGCTGGCCGTCAGAAAGTACTCGGCGGAGAGCGTGCCGAAGATGGCGACGATAATCGCGAGGATGAAGAAGGTGCCGTATTTGTCCCAGAACTGGGCGAAATTAAACGGCTTTTTCTCGCTTTCTTCGCGCTTCATTCTTGTGGTAATGCCCATGCCATAATCTCCTCTTCGCTGATATCGTCGCGATTGGTCAGGATTTGCGTCAGTCGCCCTTCGCAGAACACGGCAATGCGGTCGCAGACGGCGATAATTTCGGGAAGCTCGGACGACACCATCAGGATGACCTTTCCGTCATCCGCCAGCTGGCGCATCACTTTGTAAATTTCGGCTTTTGCGCCGACGTCGATGCCGCGGGTAGGCTCATCGAAGATGATCACTTCCGGGTTGCAGCACAGCCACTTAGAAATCAGCACCTTCTGCTGGTTGCCGCCGGAAAGCTCGGTGATGTTCTGATCGACGCTATGGCACTTCAGCGCCAGCAGCTGACGCTGGGCTTCGGCGGTTTTACGTTCTTCGGCTTCGTCAAACAGCCCCATCGCGCCTTTGTAGCCGCCGCGCTTGAGGCTCTGGCTGACGGCCATATTCTGCGCGATGGAGAAGTTGGCGAAGAAGCCGTTATCACGGCGGCTTTCGGTGATGTAGCCCATGCCTTTTTTCAGCGCGTCCATGGGCGAGCGGGGCGAGATATTTTTGCCGTTAAGCAGAATTTCACCGGCAGCGCGTTTATCCACGCCGAACAGGCAGTCCATCAGTTCGGTACGCCCGGAGCCAACCAGCCCCGAGAAGCCCAGGATTTCGCCCCGGTTAACGCTAAACGAAATGCCTTTCACCTTTTTGCGGTCGCGGCTGGTGACGTTTTTCACCTCAAACACCACGTCACGTTCGACGTTCCCGGCGCTCTCTTTCATGGCGTTGAAGCGGTTTTGCAGCTCGCGGCCGACCATCAGGCGAACGATGTCATCGTTAGAGACCTCGCTGACCATGCCGCTGCAGACGCTGCTGCCGTCCTTCATCACCGTGTAGCGGTCGCAGATACGGCGGATTTCGGCGAGCTTATGGGAGATATAAACGATCGCCGTCCCCTCTTTGCGCAGCTGATTCATGATGAGAAAAAGATAATCTACCTCTTTATTGGTTAAAGAAGAGGTGGGCTCATCCATAATAATGACTTTGGCGTTCAGCATTAATGTTTTGGCAATTTCTAACATTTGCTTGTGGCTGATGGATAAATTTCCTACCTTTTCATCAAGATCCACTTTTAAGCCGACACGTAAAAGCATCATCGCGGCGCGAATACGCATCTCTTTCCAGTCAATAATATTAATGCCGCAGACTTTTTTTGTTGTATGGCGACCAATATAAAGATTTTCTAAAACGGTTAATTCATCAATCACGCTGAGCTCTTGATAAATAATGCCAATGCCGAGCTGGGCCGCTAATTTATGATCGAGCTTGTCATAATTAACATCATTAATTTTAATGGTGCCTTTGGTCGGCTCATGAATACCCGACAGAACTTTCATCAGGGTTGATTTACCTGCACCATTTTCCCCAAGCAGCGCGTGAATTTCGCCGGGAAATATTGTTAAATCAACCGATTTTAATGCGTGAACCGGACCAAAGGATTTGCCGATCCCCGCCATTGCAATGTATGGCGTGACCATGACGAGCCTCAATCATTTTTAGCGAAGGTTTCCCCTCACCCTAACCCTCTCCCCACAGGGGAGAGGGAATAACTACTGCCACAGCTTTTCTTTTAGTACTCTTTTCTCCCTCTCCCTGTGGGAGAGGGTCGGGGTGAGGGCATCAAACCACTCAGGCCAGAAACTATTTCGTCACCAGCACCGAATCCACGAGGCTGAACTGCGGGGCCTTATCCAGCGCAATCACCTTGCCGGTTTTGGCCGCATCCACCAGCAGCTTCAGGCCGGTTGCGCCAATATCTGCCGGGTTCTGGGCAACGGTGGCGGTCATCTGTCCGGCATCAACCATTTTGCGAGCTTCCGGAATCCCGTCGGTGCCGACGACCAGCACTTTCCCGGTTTTGCCTGCGTTGGCCACCGCCTGTGCAACGCCCATCGCCATGGTGTCGTTGGCGCAGTAGAAGGCTTTCAGGTTCGGGTTACGCTGCAGCACGTTGGTCGCCACGTCGAGCGCCTTAATACGATCCCAGTCGGCAGGCTGGCTGGCGACCAGTTTAATCTGGCTGGCCTTTTTAAAGGCGTCGCTGGCGCCTGAGCGACGGGCTTCGCCGGAGGCATTACCCGCTTTGCCTTCGATAATCGCGACCTCGCCGCCTGCGGCGCCGAGCTTATCGATAATAAAGCCTGCCCCTTTGGCGCCTACCGCGACGTTATCGGTGGTGACGAAGGCCTCGACGTTGCCACCCGCTTTTTTCAGGTTATCCATATCGATTTTTTCATCGAGATTGACCAGGTAAATGCCTTTTTTCCAGGCGTTTGCCACCGGCACCACAAGGTTCACCGAGGAGAGCGGTGCGAAAGCGATGCCTTTATATTTTTTATTACTCAGGTCTTCAAAAAGCTGTAATTGCGACTGAAAATCCCCTTCCGACGGCGAGGCAAATACGTCAACGCTAACGCCCAGCGTTTTTGCTTCATCCTCAATACCCTTTTTCATATCCACCCAGAAAGGGTTGGATAATGTTTTTAATACCACCGCGTAATCGGCGGCCGCAAATGCGCTGGTGGATAACATCAGGCCCATAGCAGCGCCGCTGAATATTTTCAGATATTTATTCATAATAATATTCTCAGTGTAGGGTGCAGTCAGGTCCCGCTTACGCGGGATCTCTTTTTTACTTCAGTGCGCCAGGGGAAAAGAAATCCACAATAGCGCCGGTTTTTTGCATGTTTAATGTTGCCTGTTCAATGTTTTGCTGTGCCACTGAAACAAATAATGCATCGAGTAACGTTAATTGTAATATACGCGCAGAGGCGTTGCGGCCTAATAAGGGTGTCTCTGGTGCTGGTGAGCAAATAATAAAATCAGCCAGCCGGGCAATCGGCGAATGATAACTATGGGTAATACAGATTATTTTGGCGCCATTCTTTTTCGCCAGCTCTACCGCCGCTTTTAAATCGCCGGTGCGGCCTGAATGAGAGACAACCAGCACCACATCGCCTTCTTGTAGCAGCGAGGCCGACATCATCATGATATGCGCATCCTGATAAGCCTGGCAGCGTACGCCGATGCGCAAGAACTTGTGCTGAATGTCGTTACAAATGGCGTTTGAGCCGCCAACGCCGTACAAATCCCGCTGTTTTGCCTTAGCAAAGTAGCGCGCCGCCCGATGGATCTCGTCGACATTCACGATCGACTGGCCTTCCATAATGGTGCGCAGGGTAATGTTAAACACCTTGTTAACCACGTCCTGCGGCGCTTCGTCGAACGCCAGCTCGGTCGGTAGCACCTGCTCTGACTCGGAAAAATAGGCGATCAGCGCGCTACGCAGGTTACGGAAACCGCTGAAACCCAGCAGTTTGGACACTTTAACAATCATCGCTTCCGACACCGTAAGGGCTTCGGCAACGTCTTTAATGGCCGGTGCATCGCTCAGATTTCCGGGCTTCAACAACCAGTCGACAATGCGGCTTTCGTTGTCCGTCATCCCCTCCTGCTTCATCCGCAGCCAGGGGGCAAGGCCGATACCAAACGGCGGCTGTGACTCAATGTCTGACTGACTCATCGTGTTCTCTCGATGTCCGTAAAGTGAAGACGCCACTATAACATCACAGCCTGAGCAGAAAATATGCTGATGACTTCACAAAAATAATTAATTCATAAAGTTTTATTTTTTGTGAAGTAATGTTCGAAATGATATTTATTTATCTTTATGAATTTAAAGATATTAATTGTGTTTTTGTCGTCGGGGCGCTCTGCCAGTCGGCACGGTGATAATAGTTTATGACGTTGTGCTGTGAAGAGTATCGGTGTAGAAATGGCCGGGAACCCGGCAATTTTGCCGATTAATTGGGCAATGAACCGGTCTTAAATCACAAAGGTTGCCGGGTTCGTAAAGCCACGACAACGGTGAGGATGAAAATGAAAAAAATTGCGTTTGGCTGCGATCACGTCGGTTTCCTGCTGAAGGCAGAAATAGTGGCGCATCTTGAGGATAAAGGGATTGAGGTGATAGACAAGGGAACCTGGTCCGGTGAGCGTACGGATTACCCGCTTTACGCCAGTGCCGTGGCGCAGGCAGTGGTCAGCGGAGAAGTTGAGGGCGGCATTTTGATTTGCGGCACCGGCGTGGGTATCTCTATCACCGCCAATAAGTTTCCCGGTATCCGGGCTGTGGTGTGCAGCGAGCCTTATTCTGCGCTGCTTTCCCGCCAGCACAACAACACCAACGTCCTGGCCTTCGGGTCGAGAGTCGTCGGGCTGGATCTGGCCAAAATGATCGTCGATGCCTGGTTAAGCGGGCAGTTTGAAGGCGGGCGGCACCAGGCGAGGGTTGAGGCCATTGACGCGCTGGAATCGCCGAGAATTTGAGATTCCTCCGCTACTGCCCAGGCAGCCGGCTGACTACGCTGAGGCCAGTCCATCCCGGAGACTGACCGATGAAACCTTATGCCGCCGCGCTGCTGCTCGGCACGCTGTACCTGGCCTCGCCGTTCGCGCAGGCCGACGTGATTGATGATGCGATTGGTAATATCCAGCAGGCGCTTAGCGAGGCTTATAAGCCTGGCGGCGGCAGCGTTTACCATGACGATAGCGATGACGAAGCGGCTCAGCGCAGGCTTAGTCGGCAGGATGAAGCACGCTATCGCCAGCTGGAGGAGAGGCGTCGCAGCCTTGACGAGCGCCAGAACCAGCTCGACCGCGAGCGCCAGCAGCTGGATGACGAAGAGCATCGGCTGCAGGACGACGACGACCGCTAGTCCAGCACGATTTCCATGCCGTCAAAACCAGCTTCAAAGCCTGCAGGAAGCGGGTTGTGCATCAGCCATTCGTCGAATTGATGGCTGATGTGCGTCAGCACGACACGCGGGCTACCTATCTGCTCGTTCAGCGCGATAACCGTTGTTAAGTCGCAATGATTTTTTGGCGTCTCTGGCCGGGGTTCGCGGCTGCAATCTATCACCACCACCTCCGGGCGACTGGCGGCAAGAAACTTCAGGGTTTTGTCCGGCAGCCCCGCGGTATCGCTCAGCCATGCCAGCCTGCTGTAGGCCGTTTCAAACAGATAGCCAAACGTTAGCTTTGAGTGCAGCAGCGGCAGCGGCGTCACGCGCAGCGCCTGAAGGGTAAAGGCGACAAACGGCTCCACGGTATGGCTAAAATCCAGCAGGCCGGGGTGCTTAAACAGATCGTCGCAGCCCTGTTCATCAGGCGGGCCGTAGACCGGGATTTTCTCGCCAACGCCCCAGCGCAGCGGAAACAGCCCCTGGACGTGATCCATATGGTAATGGGTAAGCAAAAACTGCTGAAAATCACCCGGCTGCCAGCTCTCCATCAGGTCGGGAAGGCCGGCATCCACCAGCGTAACCGCATTGTTATATTTTAGTACTGCGCTACACGGACGGCGGCGATGAGCGGGGTTGCTGCGCGCCCGTAAACAGGCTGCGCAGCGGCAGCCCCAGGCGGGCACAAGCTGCGCCCCGCCGGTGCCGCTAAGCGTTAACGTCAGCGTCATCAGGTGTCTCCACCGGTTTGGTAAAGCGGATATGGGTGGCGCGATAGCCTTCACGCTCGTAGAAACGGTGAGCCTCTTTGCGGCCGGTGCTGGTCGACAGCTCCGTTAGCTCGGCATCCGCTTTACGTGCTTTATCTTCGGCCCAGGCGAGCAGCTGCTTGCCCACGCCGTGACCGCGAGCTTCTTCCAGCACCACCAGCTCCTGGATCTCGCCGATGCGGCGACCGTGGTGCAGGTGGTATTGCAGGTGAAGGCTAATCATCCCCAGCGCTTTGTTACCCAGCCACGCCAGCTGATAGAAGATATTCGGGTCACGCAGATTCTCCGCGAAGCAGGCGTTAAAGCCGGGGCGATCGGCCTGAGCCTGTTTTAGCTCGCAGATCATGCGGTAGACGGTATCGCTGTCTTCGATAGCGGCGGCCTTTAACTTAACAACATCAGACATGGCGTGGCTCCTTGCGGTGAAGAGGAATGACGTTCGAGCGGTGCCGGGCTAATAGCCGCATAAATAGCTCAGCTGACTGTAGCAGACTCCCGTCGTTGTTGAGGAGCAGGCAATCGTCTCCCTCGGGGGCATAGAGCGCCGCACGCTGCAGCCGCTGCTCGATCTGCTCTGCGTTTTCTCTGCCCCGCTGCTCCAGGCGGCTGCGCAGCACGTCAGCAGAAACCTGCAGACAGACAGGCACCAGCCCATCGCCATAGCGTTCCCGCGCCTGTTTCAGGTGCTGGCGCGAGCCGTTCACCACCACGTCAAATCCGGCCTCGAGCCATATATCCATTTCCACTCCGACGCCGTAGGACTGCTCATGCGCCTGCCAGCTCAGGGCGAACAGCCCCAGTTGCTGGCGCTGCTCAAACTCTTTTGCGCTCAGCGCAATATGATTCTCGCAGCCTGCGTCGGCGGCGCGGGTAATATAGCGGTGCGCCACCAGGAGTCTTGCGTGCTCCTGCTGGCGCAGGGCGCTCAGCAGGCTGTCTTTGCCGGAGCCGGACGGGCCCATCAGCCAGATTAGTTTACTCATCAGAACACCCGAGTTCCCTGGCGCCAGACGTGGTCGATGTGGATATGGCCGCCGTACATCTGCGCCAGAACCAGATCCGCTCGTTTACCTTCCGCCAGCGTGCCGCGATCGGTCAGGTTCAGCGCCCTTGCTGGGTTGCGTGTCACAAGGTTAATCGCCTGTGCCAGCGTGAAGCTGTTGCTGTCGTCGTGCGCCACGCGGAAAGCCGCGTCCAGCAGGCTCGCCGGATAGTAATCCGAGGAGAGAATATCCAGCAGCCCTGCCTGCGCCAGATGGCTGGCCGCCACGTTGCCGGAGTGAGAACCGCCGCGAACGATATTTGGCGCGCCCATCAGCACGCTCATGCCGTGGTGACGAGAGGCTTCAGCGGCTTCCTGCGTGGTCGGGAATTCGGCGATCACGCTGCCGATTTCGTGGGATTCCACCACGTGGGCCGAGGTTGCATCGTCATGGCTGGCGAGGGCGATATTGCGGTCGCGGCAGCGGGCGGCAATGGCCTGGCGGTTTGGCTGCGACCAGCGCGCCGCCAGCGTCAGCTGCTCTTCTTCAAAGCGATCCATCTGCTCGTTGGTGAGATGGTATTTGCCCTGATAGTAGTCGCGGTATTTGGAGAGCTCCGCGTACTGGCGCTGGCCCGGCGAGTGGTCCATCAGCGAAACGAGGGACACCAGCTCGCGGTCTACCAGCTTGTCGAACAGCGGCAGCGTGGTGTGGTGCGGCAGCTCGCAGCGCAGGTGAAGGCGGTGTTCGGCGCGGTTTAGGCCACGTTTTTGCGTATCCTCCACGGCGTTAATCATCTTTTCCAGGTTTTCCAGACGGTCGCCGCCGTCGCGTACGTCGCCGATGGCCACGGCGTCCAGCACGGTGGTGATGCCGCTCGCCACCATCAGCGCATCGTGGCTGCTCATGGCGGAGTGCGCCGGCCAGTCAACCTTGGGCCGCGGGGTAAAGAATTTATCCAGGTTATCCGTGTGTAGCTCAATCAGCCCTGGCAGCAGCCAGCCGCCGCCGCCGTCGTGTGCGCCCGGCAGCTGGCTTTGGGTCTCGGCAAAGTTGCGAATCACACCGTCGGCCACTTCCAGCGAGCCACTGACCACTTCCTCTTCCAGGACCAGGCGAACGTTATTGACTATCATGTTGGGGCTCCATCGCGGACATGGTATGCAGGCGGTCGGCCACCTGTTCACGGACTGCTTCATCGTGGAAGATGCCGACGATGGCCGCTCCACGCGCTTTTGCTTCCTGAATCAAAGCCACCACGGCGGCGCTGTTCTTTGCGTCCAGCGAGGCGGTTGGCTCGTCCAGCAGTAAAATGGGGTAGTCGACAATAAAGCCGCGAGCGATGTTCACGCGCTGCTGTTCGCCGCCGGAGAAGGTCGAAGGCGCAAGGTGCCAAAGGCGCTCGGGCACGTTGAGGCGAGTCAGCAGGCTGGCGGCTTTTTTCTCGCACTCTTCACGCGGCACGCCTAAATCAAGCAGCGGCTGCATGACGACTTCAAGCGCTGAAATGCGTGGGATAACACGCAGGAACTGGCTAACCCAGCCAATGGTCTGGCGTCGCACCGCCAGCACTTCACGCGCCGGAGCCTGCACGATATCGAGCCATTCGTCGTTGTGCTTAACCCAGATATGTCCTTCATCCGGCAGGTAGTTGGCGTACAGCGAGCGCAGCAGGGTGGATTTACCGCTGCCGGAGTGGCCGTGCAGCACCACACACTCCCCGCCTTTAACTTCCAGCGAGGCGCCCGCTAGCACCGGCAGGCGAATACCGTGCTGGTGATGCAGGACAAATGTTTTGCTCAGGTTTTCAACCCGTATTCTGGTCATAGCGAGTACCTAATTCTGAAGGACGGAGGACACCAAAAGCTGGGTATACGGGTGATGCGGGTCGTCCAGCACGCGGTCGGTCAGCCCACTTTCCACCACTTTGCCCTGTTTCATCACCAGCAGACGGTCGGCCAGCAGGCGAGCTACGCCCAGATCGTGGGTGACAATCACCACGGCAAGGTTCAGCTCCACCACCAGGCCGCGCAGCAGGTCTAGCAGGCGTGCCTGCACCGAAACGTCCAGCCCGCCGGTAGGCTCATCCATAAACACCAGCTTCGGATGCGTCACCAGGTTGCGGGCGATTTGCAGGCGCTGCTGCATCCCGCCGGAGAACGTGGTCGGCAGGTCGTCGATGCGGCTGGCAGGAATTTCGACCTCTTCCAGCCAGCGCTGGGCGGTGGCGCGAATCTCGCCGTAGTGGCGTGCGCCGGTTGCCATCAGGCGTTCACCGATGTTGCCCCCGGCAGAAACGTGGCGGCGCAGGCCGTCCATCGGATGCTGGTGAACCACGCCCCACTCGGTACGCAGCAGGCGGCGACGTTCGCCTTCCGACATTTCGTACAGCGAGCGGTCGAGGTAAATCACCTCCCCGGACTGCGGCGCGAGGCGGGCGGAAATGGCCTTCAGCAGCGTTGTTTTACCGGAGCCGGACTCGCCAACAATGCCCAGCACTTCACCGGGCCAGAGGTCAAAAGACACGTCCATAAAGCCTTTGCCGGGCGCATAGAGGTGGGTGAGGTTATTCACCGAAAGTAACGGGCTGGTCATGACTGAGAGGCCTCACTGTTCTGGCGGCAGTAGTCGGTATCGGAGCAGACGAACATGCGGTTGCCCGCGTCGTCGAGTACCACTTCATCAAGGTAGCTATGGCGTGACCCACAAATCGCGCACGGCTCTTCCCATTTCTGAACCTGGAAGGGATGGTCGTCGAAGTCGAGGCTTTCTACGCGGGTAAACGGCGGTACGGCGTAAATGCGCTTTTCGCGTCCGGCACCGAACAGCTGCAGCGCAGGGGACATGTGCATTTTCGGGTTATCAAATTTTGGAATTGGCGACGGGTCCATCACATAGCGATCGTTCACTTTCACCGGGTAGGCGTAGGTGGTGGCGATGTGGCCGAAGCGAGCGATATCTTCATACAGCTTCACCTGCATCACGCCGTACTCTTCCAGCGCGTGCATGGTGCGGGTTTCCGTTTCGCGGGGTTCGATAAAGCGCAGCGGCTCGGGAATCGGCACCTGATAAATCAGGATTTGGTCTTCGACCAGCGGCGTTTCCGGGATACGGTGGCGGGTCTGCACCAGCGTCGCGTCTTCGGTACGCTCGGTGGTATTCACGCCGGTCACGCGTTTGAAGAAGTTACGAATCGAGACGGCGTTAGTGGTGTCGTCCGCGCCCTGGTCAATCACCTTAAGCACGTCCGCTTCGCCAATCAGGCTGGCGGTAAGCTGAATACCGCCTGTGCCCCAGCCGTAGGGCATCGGCATTTCGCGGCCGCCAAACGGCACCTGGTAACCTGGGATCGCCACGGCTTTCAGCATTGCGCGGCGGATCATGCGTTTGGTTTGCTCGTCCAGATAGGCGAAGTTATAGCCGCTCAGGTTAGCCATTGGCTCGCTCCTTTATCAGGCGGTTAAGCAGCTCCAGTTCGGCCTGGAAATCTACGTAATGAGGCAGCTTGAGGTGGGACACAAAGCCTGCCGCTTCCACGTTATCCGCATGGGATAACACGAACTCTTCGTCCTGCGCCGGGCCTGCAACGGTTTCGTCGTAGTCGGGAGCCTGGAGCGCACGGTCAACCAGCGCCATCGCCATGGTTTTACGCTCGCTCATGCCGAACGCCAGGCCGTAGCCGCGTGTAAAGTGCGGCGCTTCGTCCTCCGGGGCGACAAAACCGTTCACCATTTCGCATTCAGTCATCAGCAGTTCGCCGATGTTCACCGCAAAACCCAGCTCTTCCGGCACAATTTCGATATCTACATAGCCGCTGCGGATCTCGGCGGCAAAAGGGTGGTTACGCCCGTAGCCGCGCTGGGTGGAGTAGGCGAGCGCCAGCAGGTAGCCTTCATCGCCGCGCACCAGCTGCTGCAGGCGTGAAGAGCGCGAGCACGGGTAAACCGGCGGGTTACGGGTGATGTCATCCGGCTGCGCGCCGTCATCTTCTTCGACTTTCGCCAGGCCCTGCTTTGCCAGCATGCTGAACACGTGTGGAGAAGGGGCGCTTTGCTCGTCGGCAGATTCAGCGTCAGGCACTTCGCCGTTGGCCAGCAGCGTGAAGTCCAGCAGGCGATGCGTGTAGTCATAGGTTGGGCCCAGCAGCTGGCCGCCCGGCACGTCTTTATAAACGGCGGAGATACGGCGCTCGAGGCGCATCTCTGCGGTATTTAGCGGCTCGCTCACGGCAAGGCGAGGTAGCGTGGTGCGGTAAGCGCGGAGCAGAAAAATGGCTTCAATCATGTCGCCGCTGGCCTGCTTGATAGCCAGCGCGGCGAGCTCCCGGTCAGCGATGCCGCCTTCCGTCATCACGCGGTCGACCGCCAGGCCAAGCTGCTGTTCGATCTGTGCTACGCTCAGCTCTTTCAGCGTCTCATCGCCGCGTCGGTTGCGCTCCTGCAGGGCGTGGGCGGCGGAGATTGCTTTCTCGCCCCCTTTGACGGCAACGTACATCAGCACACCTCCACGTGGGTGGTCCGCGGGATGGCCAGCAGGCGATCGCCGCAGGTCAAAATCAGGTCAATACCCAGCGGGAAAGGATGCGGGCGCTCGGTCAGTTCGTGCAGGACGCACTCCGGCAGCTGTGGGGCAATCATGCGCTCTTCGTTGATCCCGGCGCCGGTCAGGCGAAGCATGCGCCCGCCGCTCAGGCTGGAAACCTGCAGAATCAGCGTTGCGCTGGTATCGGGAGCAATGTCGCAGCCCTGGGCCAGCAGATTTAGCTGTTCAGAAGAGATTGCGTCGCTTGCAACCGCAAACTGCGCGTGGTCTGGCTGTTCGCACAGCTGCGCGTTGGTATGAAAACGGATGTTCTGCGCGGCAATATCGTTGCCCAACGCGCCGTCTACCCACACCGGCGTGTCGTTATCGGCAAGCGTCAGCAGCACGCTGGTGGTGGCGACGTTAAGCGGAAGCCAGCCCTGCTGCAGCGAGGTCAGTGCGACAATCACGCCCGGCTCGCTCATCGCTTTAAGCAGGCGACGGAAACTCTGCTGGGCATCCTGTACAGGAAGGGTAAAAGCGGTCATCAGTGTCATGCGTTGTCTCCGCGTACCAGCGTGAAGAAGTCCACGCGGCTGCTGTTAACTTCCGCACGGCGAGCGGCAAGGCGTTGTTCACGGTTGGCCGCCAGCGGTGCAATTAAGGTTTCTTGTAGCGTCTGGAAATGTGAGGTTTCCTGCATCAGGGCGTCGATCACCGCGCAGCATTCAGCGTGTTGTTTGTCGCGGCCAAGCAGGTAGCTGTAGCCGTAGGTTCCGCTCGCTAGTTTGACGACCGAGCGGGTCAGCGTGGCGTCGCCGGTGAAGAAGCGCTGGCCGGTGCCACCCATGCGGGCCTGCACCTGAACCAGGCCGATTTCCGGGGCGCGAATAAGCGTGTAATCCGCGCTGATGTTCAGGCTGTTCCAGCGCTCAAGAAGCTCCTGCGGCTGGCTGTGCGACAGCACGGCCATCCACTCCCGGCGCTGTTCGGTATTGAAATGGCTGGTGTCCATTTAGTGCTCCATGGTGAATTCAATCATGTCGGCACGGGTCAGGCTGACGGAGTATTCCGCTGGATTAGCCTCGCCTTCACGGTGATTAAGAGTGCGAACGCAGAGCAGCGGCGCCATGTTGGGGATTTCCAGCAGGCGGCTCTCTTTTGCCTGGGAACGGCGGGCGCTGATGCGGGTCTGGGCGCGCGTCAGGGCAATGCCTAACTCCGCCTGAAGAAAATCGTGCAGTGAGCCGCTGCTGAAGGTCTGCAGCGTAGGCCACCAGCTTTGTTCGGAAAAATAGTGGTCAATGATGCACACCGCTATACCGTTGACCCGGCGCAGGGTGCGAAGGTGGATAACGTTATCGCCCTCAACCAGCCCCAGCGCATCCGCCACGTCCTGAGAGGCCGGGCGAATGACCGCCAGAAGGCGTTCGCTGGTGGGGTGGCTGCCCTGATCCAACAGGTTCTGGCTAAAGCGGGCCTGGGCGTTAAGCGGGTAGTCAAACGGGCGCATCAGCACCAGCACGCCCACGCCCTGGCGGCGCTGGACCCAACCTTTATTGACCAGTTCGTCAATAGCGCGGCGGAGCGTGTGGCGGTTGACCTCGTAGTAGGCGGCAAGCTGGGTTTCGGCGGGCAGATAGTCGCCGCAGCGGTAGTTGTTACGCAGCTCCTGTTCGAGCCGGGCGGCTATCTCCTGATAGCGGGTTGGGTAGCTGGTCGGATGTCTGGACAAGTGCATCGCGGATCTCCTCAAAAAGTTGCCTCATGGTGACGGGAGAAAGTGACGGTTTTGTTAATGATTGGTTTCTGTACGATGAAGAGTTGAAGTTTGCGGCCGCGAGGGGGGCTCAGGGAAACTGTGGGTTGTCTCGGTTTAGCGAAAACAGACTGGAAAGGGAGGCGCGTTTAGTCCTGATAATGAGATATTTATCGGGATCGAATGGGGAGAAAAGTCTCGCACGCTTTTAAAATATATTCTATATCCTGAGGCGCTCCATTTTTTATTAATGCCTTAGCCCTGAAATAATAAATTTAATGCTGCTTTGAGTTTATTGGTCTGCAGGGTTAATGAGACGTTTTTATTCTGTTACTTCTGGAATAAATGTCTCTACATGGAATAATTAAATAACATCAAAAATGAATATACCGACTGCTTCGGGATCTTGACTGGCCAGGCAACGTGAAAAGCCGTACGGCGAAAACCAGATCCGCTCGGCGGTCGGGGCAGGCGGCGAATCCGCCTGCCGGGAGTAATCAGTTCTTTTTGACGAACTCTGATTTCAGCTTCATTGGGCCAAAACCATCAATTTTACAATCAATGTTGTGATCGCCTTCCACCAGGCGAATATTCTTCACTTTTGTACCGATTTTCAGCATCGAAGAGCTGCCTTTTACCTTCAGATCTTTCACCACGGTGACGCTGTCGCCGTCGACAAGCAGGTTACCGTTGGCATCTTTTACCACTAATTCAGCGTCGTCTTCGCCCGCGGCAGCCGGGTTCCATTCATGAGCGCACTCCGGGCAAATCAGCATGCCGTTGTCTTCATAGGTGTATTCGGAATTGCACTGCGGGCAATGAGGGAGTTGCATTATCTGATCCTCAAGGTGAGATAAAGTAATGAAAAATAGCGACCTGGCAGCAAAAGCATACTGAATCGCGGAAAAGTGCCGCGATTATACATCAAATCCCTACACTTGCAGGGATTATTGCCCCTGGGCCGTGACCGGTGGCCAGCCGGCAGCTAAAAATCGCAAAAATTCTTTCATTCAAAGAAATATGTGCCAAATTTGACTTCATGTTCAGGCTTTAATTGCCGTTAAAGAGGGGCTAATTTAACTTAGTTTCACTTCGCTTCACGCAGGTCTGCCAGCACGGGCTGCTGCGCTATACCTGTTTGAAAAAATAAAAAAAGCGTATTGCGCTGACACCTCCTGTCACTTGACAGGGGTATGGTTGGGCCTATGGATGTACCGATACAGAGGCAGGAACCGATGAGAATGAAAGGCGCGAAAGTAAAAGTTGCAGATCGACTGGCCGAAATCGTCTTAAGTCTTTATCAGGGGGAAACCCTTTCCGCTGATATTATCCGCCAGCGTTTTGATGTAGATATGCGAACTGCGTATCGTGATTTAAACCGGCTTGGTGCTATTCTGGAGGACGTCGGCGAGGGGAAAAAGCGTCTCTCTTCGCATTTAAAAGGACAGTTTAACGTAAACGACCTGCTACGCATTACTAAACGCGTTGGGCTGGCTGCGTTTTATCCGTGGTACGACATAAAAAGTCACAATCAATATATTGGCCTGCAGGCTATTCCCGATTTATTGGTCGTAGGGTATGAATATGAAAATAGCGCGCAGCGTAAAGCTATTTTTTATCCATTATTTGACGATTCGGACGATCCCGGCGGGGATAGAGTAAAAACAGAAGTGTTGTTGCAGGTGTCGGCTCAGGCCGCCGGACATTTTAAACAGCGCAATTTTTTACCTTTTCAAAAAACTATCAGAGAACTTGATAACGGAGAGTTGCTTCTGGCAAGCCACATCGCTTCGCCTGAGCAATTATTTCCGCTGGTGCAGTATTGGATACCGCATCTCACCATTATTTCACCGCAGGTCTGGCAGAGTGATTTAAAAGCCAGGATCGCGGCATGGTGTAATGTTAACTAATAAATTATTTCCCTCACGTCATTATAAAAACCGGCATCACCAGGATTAAAACCTAACGATGGTGGAGATAAAGCTGGATAATTTGAGTTAAGGAAAGATTTTGATGCACACACAAACTATTTTTGAACTGAGTCAGGAAGCCGAGCGGCTTTTGCAATTAGCCCTGCAAAACCTTAACGCTTTAAAAGTCGCTCCGCTGGCTTTACAGAATGAACAAAATAACGCTGTCGCGAATCCCGTCGCCTCTGTACATCCGCTGAAATTTAGCCCACGTGGTATCGAACTGCAGAAAAATATGCTGCAAAACGAAAGACGTAAAATAACTCAGCATGAAATGGTGCTGGCGATTGTCGGCACCATGAAAGCCGGGAAGTCGACCACCATTAACGCCATCGTGGGGACCGAGGTGCTGCCAAACCGTAACCGCCCGATGACGGCGCTGCCGACGTTGATCCGCCATACGCCGGGCCAGCGTGAGCCGGTGCTGCATTTTCCCTATGTTCAACCCATCGAAAATCTGATGGGGGAACTGCAGGAAAAGCTGCTGTCTACCCCCAGGGAAGCGCTGGCGCTGCAGCTGGAGATTGATCGGGACATGGAAGCGCTGATCGCCCGTATTGCCAACGGTACAGGTTTTGAGCGCCATTACCTCGGGGCTCAGCCGATTTTTCACTGCCTGAAGAGCCTGAACGATCTGGTGCGTTTATGCCGAGTCCTCGACATTGCGTTTCCGTTCAAAGCCTACGCGGCTATTGAGCATGTGCCGGTGATTGAAGTGGAGTTTGTGCATCTGGCAGGCCTGAGTAACGGCCAGGGTAAGCTGACGCTGCTGGATACCCCGGGGCCAAACGAAGCGGGTCAGCCACATCTGAAAAAGATGCTCAAAGAGCAGCTGGCGCAGGCATCTGCGGTACTGGTGGTGATGGATTATACCCAGCTGAAGTCCGTCTCCGACGAGCAGGTGCGTGAGGCGGTGCTCGGCGTAAGCAAATCCGTTCCGCTTTACGCGCTGGTCAACAAGTTCGATCAGAAGGATCGCAACGGCGACGATGCAACCCAGGTAAGGGCGATGATTGCCGGTACGCTGATGAAAGGCAGCATCGCGCCGGACCACGTTTTCCCGGTGTCGAGCATGTGGGGCTATCTTGCCAATCGCGCCCGCTACGAGCTGGCAGCTCATGGCCGCCTGCCCGATCCAGATCGGCAGCGTTGGGTGCAGGATTTCGCGGAGGCGGCATTAGGCAGACGCTGGCGCAGCGCAGATTTGGCCGATATTGAGCACCTCCGCCACGCGGCTGATCTGCTGTGGGAAGACTCCATGTTTGAGTCACCTGTTGAGGCTATTCTGCATGGCGCCCACGCTAATGCTTCGCTTTATGCGCTACGTGCTGCATGCCACAAGCTGCTGGACTATGCCGAGGAAGCCGAACGCTACCTGAGTTTCCGCTGCCAGGGCCTGCAGGTGACCAACGACAGCCTGCAGGAGAATATCCAGCGGCTGGAGCAGGATATGCATCTGCTGCAAACCTCTCAGCAGGCGGTAAGCCCCCTTATTCAGCAGCAGGTCCACGAGGCGCTGGAGAACATCGGCTCCTTTATGCGGCGTTTCGAAACCCAGATTCATGACGATCTGAATATCTACTTCCGGGAAGGCAGGCTGGCTGAGGAGAGAGTACATCCGCTGTATCCTCATGCCTTAACGCGCAAGGTAGATTTTGCCCCGGGCAGCAACAAGCTAATGGGGGAAGATGAGGCGGCGGCGCGCACGCTGTTGCACAAGGTCAGGGCCTCCAGCGAAACTATTTTGTTTGCCGCCCAGGAGACGCTGAGCGCAGAGCTTGGCTCCCTGTTGAGTCATCTTGAAGCCCGCCTGGGCTACACGCTGCGGTCGGCGTTAAGGCCTATCGAGCAGCGGGTGAGCGAGGGGCTGAAGGTGGCCGGCTTTCGCGCCCATATTAGTCTGCCTGCCTTTCAGGCAAGCCAGCTGAATTTTAATGCCCGGCAGGCGTTCACCAACGTTATTGAAAGTCAGGAAGTCACGCTGTCGCAAATGCAGCCGCAAAACGGCATGCGCGGAGTGCTGGCCCGTTGGCTAAACAGCGTCGACTGGGGCTGGGAAGATTATGCGGCTACGCACAGCCGCTACGTTATCGACCTGGAGAAGCTTCAGCAAAATCTGCACGACCATGTTGCCACTTTTCTGGCCCAGATAAATCAGGCCATTACCGCGCAGGTCGATGTTTCAGTGACGGCCGGTATGGCGACCTTTTTCGCCGATTTCTCCACGGCTCTGGACGCAATTCACAGCAATTTGCAGCAAAGCCTTAGCGCCAGGCAGCAGAATGACGCCGCACTGTTTTCCCTCCAGAGTAAGCTGGAACAGAGTGTCAAAACGGCACGTTACATTCACGAGGATACCCGCCTGTTGCGCGACGATATCCAGACGCTTTTCCCGGCGGAGCAATGATGAACAGCGTATTAATGGAAGGGCCGGTAAGAACCCTCAGCTGTATTAGCGAAAAATTTGTCGTGGATTTTGCGATGGGCATTGATGTTGCCCGTCAGCCCTGGAGCAGTCCGCAGAGTAAAGCTTTTTACGAGCGGCTTGTCGATCTATTCGTCGTGGAAGCCCGACGGCACTCAGGGCTCGCCGGTACGGCACCGCAGGATGATTTAGAGGCCGCGCTGGTGAGGCTTGGCCTGCTGTCGGCCGATCTGGCGAAAAGCTACCTCGCCAACAGCCAGATACATGAGAGAATGACTCAGCTCGAGCCAGTTTCTCCGCGAACGGCACACCATTCTGCTGCGGCTCGCGGCCGACTGCTGACGCTGCGACAACAAATTTCCCAGCGTCTGGTGCGGATTGAAGCCGACCTTGATCGCGGCGATCTTGTCCAGCGCGGGCTGGTTCACTGCGAACAGATTTTCTCCCGCTGGCGCAGCGGGCACTATTTCTCTTTCTGCCCGGCGGCGCGTTGCTACGTTGCGCTGGAAGAGTTGCGCTGGGGCACCTTTGGCGATGCCGTGCGTTCAGGTCTACCGGAACAGGCGGAGCAGCTGATTGAACATCTTCGTGCGCTGGCCATCGGTAAGCTGGCAGAGGAAGTGAATGCGTCACCGCGCACGCGCCACTATTTTCATGAATGGCTGGCGACGCCAACGTCTCCCGGCCTGCTCGAGCATAAAGATGCCCTGACCTGGCTCGGCGACCGCTGCGATATCGACCGCCAACCGGTCAGTTACTCGGTCACCCAAAGCTGGCAGGGCGTGGCGTTGGGCATGCCCCGAATTTGCTCGGCCATGCGCCTCGGTAGCGCGCTGGTCGATGAGGTTTTTGGCTGATTTATTCAACTCTCTCAGGGAAGAGAGCGCTCCATCTCAGCGGCATTTTCCCGCATCCATTCGGCAAGTGAATCCAGCGTTGGGCGCAAAGATTTCCCCCAGTGTGGTTATCTGATACTCCACTCGCGGAGGGACTTCGGCAAACACCTGCCTGACAACCAGCCCTCGGGCCTCAAACTGGCGAAGCTGGCGCGTTAACTCTTTCTGAGTGATGGGATAAACGGCCCGCTGCAGCTCGCTGAAACGTACCGCCTCGTCAATCACGATCAGGCGGTAAAGGATTGGGATCGCCCACTTCCCCGAAATGAGGTTGACAAAGCTCACCATCGGGCAGTTGCTTCCGGCCTCAGGCAGCGGTGAAATATTTTTGGTCATGCCAACTCCCGGCTCACGCCAATGCGCTCAATGTGGTGCTTTAGTATCATATTGGTGCCTACTATCCAAAAGATACTATAGCGGAAATAATGCCCTCATCAGTTATTTATGAGGAACCGACGATGGGCAGACTTAACGGCAAATACGCCTTGATTACCGGGGGCACCAGCGGCATTGGGTTTGAAACGGCGCGGCAGTTTATAGCCGAAGGAGCAACGGTGGCGATCACCGGGCGCAGCGAGCAGAGGCTACAGGAAACCAAAGCGGTTTTGGGCAATGTACACCTTATTAAAAGCGATGCGGGCGACGTTGCCGGGCAGCGTGAGGTGGCCGCGGAGCTAAAGCAGCTTTGGCCGCAGCTTGATGTGCTTTACATCAATGCGGGGGACGTCACGCACCACTCGCTGGAAGAGTGGGACGAGCAGGCGTATGACCGGCTGATGAATATTAATCTTAAAGGCCCATTCTTCCTGATTCAGGCGCTGCTGCCGCAGCTGGCCAACCCTTCCTCGGTGATTGTTTGCGGCTCGGTCAGCGCCCGCATCGGCCTGCCGCAGACTAACGCCTATGCGGCTAGCAAGGCCGGTATTCTTTCGCTGGCACGTACGCTTTCCGGGGAGCTTCATCCGCGTGGCATTCGTGTCAACGGGCTGAGCCCTGGCCCTACGGAAACTCCGGCGCTGGGCAAATTAGGCAATGGCGTAGAAGCCGACACGCTGCGTGAAGCGATCCGCGATCTTGTGCCGATTGGCCGCCTTGGCACCGCGCTGGAACTGGCAAAAGCCGCCGTGTTCCTGGCGTCTGATGAGTCGGCGTTCGTGGTCGGCACCGACCTGCTGGTCGACGGCGGCGTGGGGAATTTATAGCTTTTAGCGTGTTTTCCCTCTCGTCCCCTTGGGGAGGGGGGGGAATTGAAGGTCGATGCGACTTCACGTCAATGAATGACGGCAAGCGCCAGCCAAAAGAAAGGCGTTACATATTTAGCTCGCTGAGCAAACGGGTATTGAGATAGATTTTTTCGCGGCCAGCGTTCATCTCCTCCAGTACACCGATTTCAACTAACTGCTTCAGATAGCTGGACGCAGTTTGTCGCTGTGCCAGCCCGGCATCAACGATATTCTCGATGCGGCAATAAGGCTGCATGAATATCACCTGAATAAGTTCCCAGGAGTAAATCTTCGGTAGCTTTTCGCGGACATAGTCAGTTGTGCTTGCGATCAATTCACGTACGACGCTGATTTTCTTTGACGTCCATTTTGCCATCTCGAACACGGCCTCCAGCATGAACAAAATCCATGCCTCCCAGTCCTGTTTTGCCGTTACGTCCCTTAGAAGGGCGTAGTATTGGGTGCGATGTTCCAGGATGAAACGCGAGAGATAAAGTATCGGTAAGCTAAGTAGTTCAGTCTGAATAAGATAAAGGATATTCAGGATACGGCCAGTTCGTCCATTACCGTCGGAAAAGGGATGAATACACTCGAACTGGTAATGTGCGATAGCCATCTTTACCAGCGGATCCAGGTCGTCTTCCTGGTGAATAAATTTCTCCCAATTCGTAAGCAAACTGCGGATTACGTCCTCACCTTCTGGCGGCGTGTAAACCACATTCAGGTGCTGGTCGCGCAGCACCGTGCCTGGTGTCTTACGCACATCTGTCTCCACCGCACGCAGTGTGGTGCAAATCTGAGTCGCCGTTGTTGTACAAAGCGGGTAAGTCGCAAGATGGTTTACCCCTTCGTACATAGCGGTACGGTAGCGCAGCGCCTCTTTCGTTGCAGGGTCGGCTTGCCCGACACGGTCGACATACTGAAAAAGCTGATCGCTGGTGGTGACGATATTTTCAATGCGGGATGAGTCTTTTGCCTCCAGCATTGGCAGGATATTCACCAGTAATCTCTGATCCGGCAGGAGTTGCCCCGCCGTTTTTAGCTCCGCCAACGCAGCTCGAGCATTAATACAGGCCTTAAGCACCGCATGGGTCTCTATTTTTTCAAGCTCAGGGGGCAAGAGAGGGAGTTGATTAAAAGGTTGCTTTGGATCCCATGACATGTTTAAAAAACCTGATTTTTTCGACATATTGGCAGTATAGGTACGCCGTATCGACACATCAAGGTAACATGTACGTTTTTCTTGATTTTTTAAACATGTCATCGAAACCTGTCGATAGCATCGACACGTTTTGGCGATATGTACATATTTCCCATTTTTTTAAACATATTGCCTCCTTTCAACTGAGCTTCTGCCTGTGACCGCACCACCATTCTCGTGAATAAAGCCGGGCTATAAGGCGAGCGTGTCCATAAAAGTAACATTCTTATCTGCCTGTTTATTATTGGGTTTAATAAGATTTTTCTTTTCTCTCGCCAAAAGTACCAGCCGCGAAAAGCAAATCTGTGTCGCTCCTCACTTGTGGCTTTTTTCACCGCTACCCAGAATATATTTGGCCGCATACCGCGGATACTGCATTGATTCTCTGAGGTAAAACGATGAAAAAAATCTTCTTATGCTGTGCTGCGGGGATGTCGACCAGCATGTTAGTGGAAAGGATGAAACAGTCCGCGCAGGGCCGCGGAGTGGCGGTAGAAATTACCGCCGTGCCGGTCTCCGATTTTGACCAGATTATCGATGAAGCCGACGTCATCCTGCTCGGGCCGCAGGTGAAATTCCAGCTGCAAAATCTGAGCGCGGCGGCGGCGCCTCACGGCGTGCCGGTGGCGGCGATCGACATGATGCATTACGGCTCAATGCAGGGCGATAAGGTGCTGGATCACGCGATTTCGCTGCTGAAAGCCGCAGAATAGGGAGGCTGTATGAGATACCGCTTTCCCGAGAAGTTTTGGTGGGGTACGGCGACCAGCGCCACGCAGTCTGAGGGGCGAATTGAGGGCGATGGCAAAGGTGAAAATATCTGGGACTACGCCTCACATGAGTTTAACGCCCGTTTTTACAACGGTGTCACCTCCGACGAGACCTCTACGTTTTATCAACGCTGGCGGGAAGATATTCAGCTGGCAAAAAACATTGGCCTCAATTCATTTCGCACGTCGATTTCCTGGTCCCGCCTGATCCCCGATGGAGACGGTGAGGTTAATCCTCAGGCCGTGCAGTTTTATAATGATGTGATTGACGAGCTGATCCGCCAGGGCATTGAGCCTTTTATCAATCTCTACCATTTTGATATGCCGATGGCGCTGCAGGAGAAAGGCGGGTTTGAAAATCGAGAGGTGGTGGAAGCTTTCGCCCGCTATGCGGAGATCTGTTACCGCCTGTTCGGGGATCGCGTGCGTTACTGGTTCACCTTCAACGAGCCGCTTATCCCTGCCGAGGCAGGTTATTTACATCCACGCCATTATCCTTATGTGACCGATTTTCGCCGCGCAGCCCAGGTGCTGCACCATATTGTTATCGCCCACTGCAAAGCGGTTGCCGCCTGGCGCGCGCTGAAGATTGACGGGCAGATTGGCATCATTATGGACGTCATCCCCGTTTATCCGCGCAGCGACAGCCCGGAAGATCTGAAGGCTGCTGAGATGGCCGATCTGTTCTACACACGCAGCATTAACGAGCCGATGCTGCTTGGGCGCTATCCTGACGAGCTGGTGGCGCTGCTGAAAGAATATGACGTGTGTCCGAAGGTGCTGCCGGGCGACTGTGAGCTGATTGCCGCGACCCGCGTTGATTTGCTGGGCATCAACTACTATCGCCCGCGTCGGGTTAAAGCGCGTGAGACGTTGCTCGAAGAGCCGCACGGTTTTGTGCCGGAGCGCTTTTTTGAAGAGTACGCGATGCCGGGGCGGCGGATGAATACCTCGCGCGGCATCGAAATTTACCCGCCTGCACTCTACGACATCGCCTTGCTGGTGAAAGAGCGCTACGGTAACCTGCCGTGGTTTGTCTCCGAGAACGGCATTGGCATCATGGATGAAGAGCAGTTCATGGTGGACGGCGAGGTGCAGGACGATTACCGCATTGAGTTTCTGCAGGAGCATTTAACCTGGCTGCATAAGGCGATGGCGGAAGGCAGCCAGTGCCTGGGCTACCAGATGTGGACCTTTATCGACTGCTGGTCATGGCAGAACGCCTATAAAAATCGCTACGGCTTCTATCGGCTCGATTTAGCCACGCAGCAGCGCTCGCTGAAAAAGTCCGGGCGCTGGTTCCGCTCCGTGATTGAAAACAATGGGTTCGAGGAGGCTGACCATGTCGAGCTTTGATAAGTTAGCCGACAAGCTGATGCCGGTGGCCAATGCGATTGGCAATCAGCGCCATATGCAGGCAATTCGTAACGGGCTTATTTCGATCCTGCCGTTGACCATCGTCGGCTCTTT
The DNA here is from genome assembly GCF_900635955.1 of Cedecea lapagei. Taxonomy (GTDB): domain Bacteria; phylum Pseudomonadota; class Gammaproteobacteria; order Enterobacterales; family Enterobacteriaceae; genus Cedecea; species Cedecea lapagei. The sequence goes on along the minus strand of NZ_LR134201.1, from coordinate 4,224,198 downwards.
CTTCGTTATTTTGTTGAATATCCCGATTAAGGGCTATATGGATTTTATAGCGCCCTGGCGTGACACGCTCGACGTGCCGTTCCGCTTTACCGTTGGGCTGATGTCGCTGTACGCCGCGTTCACCATCGGCTCGTTCCTCGGTAAAAGCTATAAACTAAACGACATCACCAGCGGCCTGCTGGCGATGCTGGCAACGCTGCTGATGATCGTGCCGGTGAACATTAAGCAGGGCGTGACCGTGGCGGGGGAAGCGGTGGCGGGGCGCTACATTCCTGTGACTTCGCTGAGTTCTCAGGGGCTGTTTGGCGCGATCATCTCCTCGCTAATTGCCATTGAGATTTATCGCTTTATCAAAGTCAGAAATATCGAAATTAAAATGCCTGCGGGCGTGCCGCCGGTGGTTGCCAGCTCGTTTTCAGCGCTGTTCCCGACGCTTGCCGTGGTGCTGGTATTCTGGATCCCCCGACACTTTCTCAACATCGATATCAACGCCATCATCAGCTACATCATTATGCCGCTCAAAGGCTTTATGACCGGCACCAACCTTTTTGGTGGCATCGTTACCCAGTTCTTTATTGACCTGTTCTGGGTGCTTGGGATCCACGGTCATGCGGTGATGGGGCCGCTGATCCGCCCGCTGTGGGATCAGGCAATTGTGCAGAATATGGAGCTGTTCCAGTCCGGCGTCAGCGCCTATGAGCTGCCGAATATTTTCACCGAGCAATTCTTCCAGTGGTACGCGCAGATGGGCGGCACCGGCTCAACGCTGGCGCTGGTAGTGCTGTTTATTCGCTCTCGCGTTATCTACCTGAAACAGCTGGGTAAGCTGTCATTTATTCCGGGGCTGTTTAACATCAATGAGCCGATGATTTTCGGCGCGCCGATTGTGATGAATCCGATCCTCGCGATCCCGTTTATTCTGGCGCCAATGGTAAATACCGTGGTGGTGTATCTGTTCACGGTTAGCGGGCTGATTCCGCGCATGATGGTGAAGCCACCGTTTACCCTTCCAGCGCCGCTGGGGGCGCTGATCACCACCAACTGGAACCTGATTGCCTGTGGGCTGGTGTTTATCTGCTTCTTTATTTCACTGGCTATCTATTATCCGTTCTTCAAGGCGTACGAGAAGAAGATGCTGGAAACTGAGCTTCAGCAGAAGGAGGAAGAGGAGAGGGCTAAGGCGCTGGCCGAGGCTAAGTAAATTGTCTTTTCCCCTCACCCCGGCCCTCTCCCCAGAGGGGAGAGGGGGAATTCAGCAATGAGTGGTTATTTATCCCCTCTCCCTTTCTGGGAGAGGGGGATTCAGGGCAGTATTGTTTTTTATTCCCTCTCCCTTTCAGGGAGAGGGGGAATTCAGGGCAGTATTGTTTTTTTATCCCCTCTCCCTTTCAGGGAGAGGGGGAATTCAGGGCAGTATTGTTTTTTTATTCCCTCTCCCTTTCAGGGAGAGGGTTAGGGTGAGGGTAAAAACTAGAACGCCGTCTCTAACTCATCCAGCACGTTATACTCGTCGTCCACCAGCAGCAGCGCCTTCCACTTATCAAACGTCAGGCATGGGTGAGAGGTACTAAACACCAGGATGTCGCCTACCTGAACATCCACTCCGGCCTCGAGCTTCAGCATCGCATGCTGGTCCATAATCCCTGTGGTTTCGACAGTTTCCACCGGCGATGCCAGAGGTTTGCCCTGGCGGTAGTGCGCTACCGGCTGTGGGAGACCCGCATCAAACGCGCTGTCACGTTTGCCAAAGTTCACGATTGCCCGATCGCTTTCCGGCACCGACTGCACCATCGCCACCAGCTCCAGCGCGGAAACCAGATCTCCGCCCAGATCGCAGGCGATCCGATCGCGCGCCATCAGCCGATCCTGAGCCTCCTGATAGATCCCGCTGTCGTGGGTGATATAGCAGCCGGGGCGAATCGCAATCCGGCAGTTGGCCGGTTTCTCAGCTGCAAGCCAGATATTACACACTACGTCGTACCAGACCGAGCCCGCGCCGGTTAACAGAAACTCGCCGTCAACATAGCGCTCCATTCGGCAGGCGAGTGATGCGGCATCCCTGAGCAGCGTTTCTATTTCTGGCTGAGGGTTTTCACCATGCAGCACGCCTTCGTACAGTTCCAGCCCTCGCAAACGTAGCCCCGGCAGCCCGGCCACCTGGGCGGCAAGCGTCAGCGCCTGCTCGGCACTGCGGCATCCGCAGCGGCCGCCGGGAACACCTAACTCAATCAGCACATCGAGAGTTTGGCCTTTCTGATTAAAGAAGGCCGACAAAGTACGGGCGTTTGCCTCGCTATCGACACAGCAGAGGTAGTCGACGGAAGGGTGTTTGTGTTTCAACTGAGAAACCAGCGTCATGTTTGCTTTGCCAACCAGCTGGTTGACCATCAGCACGCGCTCAATGCCAGCGAACATCGCGATGCTGGCCTGCCATGCGCTGCCTACGCCGATGGCCCACGCCCCCGCTTTTTGCTGCTGCTGGAAGATCCACGGCGTCATGGTCGTTTTTCCGTGCGGTGCCAGCGAAACGCCGCGCGCGTTGGCATAGTCCTGCATCCAACGGATGTTGTTTTTCAGCGCCGATTTTTTTATCAGCGCGGCGGGCAGGCAGATATCCTCATTGAGGACGTTGGCCGGGGAATGCATCAGGGCTGACTTGTGGGGGACGAGGTTAATCTCCTGGTATTTCATAACGTATTTTCTCCTTATCTTTCTATCTTTCAGATTAAATATCATTTTTAAGATGTTGTTATATTTTAATATTTTATTTTTAATCGTCATTTTATGAATAAAAGTATCATTAAATGATCGGGGTTTTGTTTAGTTTTTCACTGTTTTTATGGCTTGTAAATGGTTAACTTGCACTCAGATTTTTACTGGCGTGAGGCGCAGATGAAGTTCGATTATCTCTTCAGGAAGGTCACCGTGATTGATGGCTCAGGCGGTGCGGAATATCTGGCGGATGTGGCGGTGAAGGGGGAGCGTATTGCCGACATTGCGCCGTGTATTACCGGCGAGGCCACGCATGAAATCGACGGCAGAGGGCGCGTATTGGCGCCGGGATTTATTGATGTCCACACGCATGACGATATCAACGTGATCCGTTTTCCTGAATATCTGCCGAAGATAAGCCAGGGTATCACCACGGTTATCGTCGGCAACTGCGGCATCAGCGCGGCGGGAGCGGTAATTAACGATCAGGTGCCCGATCCGATGAATCTGTTGGGTGAAGCGCACCAGTTTGTCTATCCCACCGTTGAGGCGTACGCGCATGCCGTGGAGCAGGCTCGCCCGGCTATCAACGTTGGCACACTTGTTGGCCATACCGCACTGCGTAACAACCAGCTGGACGATCTGTTCCGTCCGGCGACAGAGGAAGAGATTATTGCCATGCGCGGGCAGCTTAAGCTGGCCCTGCAGCAGGGGGCATTGGGTTTAAGCACCGGGCTTGCCTACGCCAGCGCGTTTCACTCTTCCACCGAAGAGGTGATGGCGCTGGCGGAGGAACTGGCGGCGGAGAAGGGGATTTACACCACGCATTTACGCTCCGAATTTGAGCCGATTCTTGAGGCGCTGGATGAAGCTTTTCGCATCGGGCGCCATGGCAAAGTGCCGGTTGTGGTGTCGCATCACAAATGCGCCGGGGCAAAAAACTGGGGGCGTACGGTCGAAACGCTGAAGCTGTTCGATAAAGTACGCGAGCAGCAGGAGGTTTCCTGCGACTGCTACCCTTACTCCGCCAGCTCGTCAACGCTGGACATGAAGCAGATAACCGATGAATTCGATATCGTTATTACCTGGTCAGAGCCGCATCCGGAAGTGGCGGGGCAAACGCTGCAGCAAATCGCTGACGGCTGGTCGATGTCACTTCACGAAGCGGGAAAATTGCTGATGCCCGCTGGCGCGATTTATTACAACATGGACGAGCAGGATGTGCGGCGCGTGCTGAGTTATCCGGTGACAATGATAGGCTCCGACGGCCTGCCTAACGATCCTATGCCGCATCCACGCCTGTGGGGCGCGTTCCCGCGAGTGCTGGGGCATTACAGCCGTGATGAGAAGCTTTTTCCGCTGACGCAGGCGGTACATAAGATGACGGGCATGTCGGCGGCCCGGTTCCAGCTGCACGAACGTGGCCTGGTGAAGCGCGGCTATTATGCTGATTTGGTCTTGTTCGACCCGCAGACCGTGCGGGATATGGCGAGCTTCAGTAACCCGAAACAGCCTGCCGCCGGTATTCAGGCGGTGATGGTGAACGGGGTGATGAGCTACGGCCAGGAACAAAAAGTCATTGGTCGAGCGGGGCGTTTCCTGCGTCGGCAGAAGTGAATTTAGCGCAGCCCCTCTCCCCTCTCCCGAGAGGGGAGAGGGGGAAAAACGAGATAAATTCTGGTGAGGGTAAACCGATCGATAAGGAGCAACGATGAGTATTAAACGTTATGGCGTTGGCGGCAGTACCGGTACCGGCGGGCAGCAGCTGCCTTTCGCTAAAGCTGTCGAAGCGGCCGGGTGGCTGTATGTTTCCGGCCAGACGCCAATGAAAGACGGCGAGGTTGTTGAGGGCGGTATTGTCGACCAGTCGCGGCTGGCGATTCAGAACTGCGTGGATATCATGACGGAAGCGGGCTACACCCTGGCCGACGTGGTTCACGTGAAGGTCTATCTGACTGACGCCCGCTACTTCCAGTCCTTCAACAAAGTATTTCGCGAATTCTTTGGTGACCATCCTCCGGCCCGCGTGTGCTGCGTTGCGGATCTGGTGGTGGACTGCAAAGTCGAAGTGGACGTGACCTGCTACCGCTCAGACCGCGGCTAATCCCCCAGCGGCTGCCTGTCCACGCCGCCGCGATGGCTGTCCAGCGCCAGCTTGATGCGTCGTAGCCGGTCCTTCGCCTGACTTTTATTGGCCATCGCCAGTTCGGTGGCCAACACATCTATCATCGCCAGCATTGCGTAGCGCGAGGTGCTTGGCTTGAAGATGTAGTCGTTCTCCCGAACGATAAGCGGCAGCACGATATCCGCCTGCTGAGCCAGCGGGGTTTCAGGCGGCGTAATGGCGATGATCTTTGCGCCGTACTGGCGAGCAATTGCCGCGCTCTCCACCACTTCGGGCGTGAAGCCCCCCAGCGACAGCGCCACGACAATATCGTTAGGCGAAACCGAAGCGGACATCATTCTGACCAGCAGGCCGTCGCTCTGGCTGACGATCGGCAGCCCGAGACGGAAGAGACGAAACTGGAGTTCCTGAGCGCAAATCGTTGAGCCGCCGCCCATACCGAGAGCCAGAATCTGACGAGCGTTACTGAGCCAGGTAACCGCTTTATTAAGCGATTCCGGGTTTAGCGCGCGGCGGTTGATATCCAGCACGTTGATGATGGTTTCATAGATCCCCTGCACGCCCTCCAGGTCCGGGACATCAAGGATAAAGCGCTGCCCGACCGCCAGCGACTGGGCCAGCTTTACCTTAAGCTCACGCACGTCCTTGCAGCCGATAGCGCGGGCAAAGCGGGTTATTGAGGCCTGGCTGGTTTGCGTCTGGCGCGCCATTTCCGAAATGGGCAGCGCCGCAGCGGACTGCACATCGTCCAGAATAAACTGGGCGATGCGCTTTTCCGTGGCGGTCAGCTCGACAAAACGGTCGGTAATACAGGAGATAATATCGATGGTATAGCTCATGGCGCGACCCTGGTACTTGTGCAAAAAGAGAAGGTACTTTGTACCATAAAACCGTTATCCGGGTCGCTTTACGCTGATTCAGAATGGCTCGCTTATCGCCTCCATGCGCCGCTGCCGGATCGTGGCCCGAATAAACGCGGCAATAAACACCAGCGCGGAGAGCACAACGATAGTCGGCGCGGGCGCACTGTCGATAAAGAACGAAAGGTAGACGCCCAGGAAGGACGTTACGATAGCCTGTACAAGAGCAACCAGCATCATCCCTTTAAACGTGCGCGTCAGCAGCGAAGCGATAGCGCCAGGCGCGATGAGCAGGGAAATCGCGAGGATAATCCCCACCGCCTTTAACGCTGCGACGATGGTCAGCGACACCAGGCAGAGCAGGCCGTAGTTCAGCAGCTTAACGTTCAGGCCGGAGACCTGCGCCTGAATAGGATCGAAGGCGTGTAGCAGCAAATCCCGCCATTTCAGCGCCACAACAATCGCCGTTAGCAGCACGATGACGCCTGTTTGCAGAATATCGCTATAGCTTACCCCCAGCATGTCGCCAAACAGAATGTGGTCGAGGTGGATATCCGGCTTCAGGTAGACGTAAAGCACCAGCCCTGCGCCAAACATGCCGGAGAAGACAATGCCCATCACCGTATCACGCTTGATGCGGCTGTTGTCCTGCAGGTAGCCGGTGGCAAAGGCGCAAAACAGCCCGGCCACGAACGCGCCAATTCCCAGCGGCAGGCCCACCATCCAGGCAATGACCACGCCGGGGAAAACCGCGTGGCTCATGGCATCGCCCATCAGCGCCCAGCCCTTTAGCACCAGGAAGCAGGAGAGCAGCGCGCAGGGAATAGCGACCAGCGTGGTCATGGTCAGCGCGTTGATCATAAAGCCAAACTGGAAGGGGGAAAGCAAAGTATCTAACAGGCTCATGGCGTTTGCTCCAGGCTCAGGCGTGCACGGCGACGGTTAGCCAGCAGACCGTGTTTTGGGGCAAATACAAAGGTCAGCAGGAAGATCAGCGTTTGCAGCACCACGATAATGCCGCCGGTAGCGCCATCAAGGAAATAGCTGATCCAGGTGCCGAATGCGCTGGTTAAAGTGCCTAAGGTGACGGCAGTAATTAATAGCTTTGGAAAACGGTCGGTCAACAGGTAAGCCGTTGCGCCAGGCGTGACGACCATGCAAATCACCAGGAAAGCGCCGACGGTTTGTAGCGCGGCCACGGTGGTGGCGGAAAGCAGGGTGAAAAACAACCCCTTCAGCCATAAAGGGTTGAGGCCGATGGAGCGGGCATGGCTTTCGTCGAAGAAGGTGACCATCAGGTCTTTCCACTTCAGCAGCAGAATCGCCAGAGAGACAAAGCCAATAATGGCCAGCTGCAAGATATCCGACGGCGCAATGGCGAGAATATTGCCGAGCACGATGGTCTGGATGTTTACCGACGTCGGGTTGAGCGACACCATAAACAGCCCGAGGCCAAAGAATGACGAAAAAATAAGGCCGATGATGGTGTCTTCCCGCAGGCGCGTGCGCTGGTTTAAAAACAGCATAGTGCCCGCCGCCAGGCCACCGGAGAAAAATGCGCCTATGGAAAACGGCAGGCCGAGCATATAGGCACCGGCAACGCCGGGCACGATAGAATGGGAAAGAGCGTCACCGATAAGCGACCAGCCTTTCAGCATCAGGTAGCAGGAGAGAAAGGCGCAGACGCCGCCAACCAGCGCCGATACCCAGATGGCGTTAAACATGTAGCCATAGCCAAACGGCTCGAGCAGGACGGACATTATCGCTCCTCTTTCAACGCTGCGCCGTGGATAAACGGCCTTTCATCGTCGGTGAACACGCTGGTTTCCTTCCCGGTCAGAGTGACGTGGCGCAGCACGCCGCTGAATGCCAGCTCCAGGTTTTGCTGGGTAAAGGTGATGTCCGTGGGTCCACAGGCCAGCACGGTGCCTTTCACCAGCACGGTGTAGTCGCAATAATCAGTGACGGCGCCTAGGTTGTGGGTCGATACCAGCATCGTGCGTCCCTCGTCCCGCAGCTCGCGCAGCAGGCTGATGATCTGCTCTTCCGTTTTCACGTCCACGCCGGTGAACGGCTCGTCCAGCAGGATCACCTGGCCATCCTGGGCTATCGCGCGGGCGAGGAATACGCGTTTTTTCTGCCCGCCGGACAGCTCGCCGATCTGGCGTTTGCGGAAGTCGCTCATGCCGACGCGGGCGAGGGCATTGTCCACCGCCTGCCTGTCGGCCTTGCCGGGAATACGCAGCATCCCCATGTGGCCGAAGCGCCCCATCATCACCACATCTTCAACCAGCACCGGGAACGTCCAGTCCACGTCCTCGGACTGCGGGACATAGGCGACCAGGTTATTGCGCAGCGCCTTGCGCGTGGGCATGTCCAGAATCGAGATGTTGCCGCTGGCCAAGTGCACAAAGCCCATGATCGCTTTAAACAGCGTGGACTTCCCCGAACCGTTGACCCCAACCAGCGCCGCAATGGTGCCGGTCGGAATTTCAAAGCTGGCCGCACGCAGCGCGGTGTGGCCATTACGATAGGTGACGCTGGCGTCCTGAACGACGATTCCGGCGCGACGACTCATTTTTTCAGCCCTTCATTGATGCCGTTAACGATGGTGCTGGTGGTGACGTGCAGCAGGTCAAGATAGGTCGGTACAGGGCCATCCGCCGCGCTCAGGGAGTCGACATACAGCACGCCGCCGTAATGTGCGCCGGATTCCCGCGCCGCCTGACGAGCCGGTTTATCGGAGATGGTACTTTCACTGAAAATAGTCGGGATCTGGTATTTGCGAATGCTGTCGATCACTTTGCGCACCTGCTGCGGCGTTCCCTGCTGATCGGCGTTGATCGGCCACAGATAGAGCTCTTTCAGGCCAAAGTCGTTGGCGAGATAGGAGAACGCGCCTTCGCTGGTCACCAGCCAACGCTTATCTGCCGGAATTTTTGCCAGCTCGTTTCGCAGAGGTTCGAGGGTTTGCTGGATTTTCTGCTTGTAGGCTTCGGCGTTGCGGGTATAGGTCGCGGCATTGTCCGGATCGTATTTGACGAACGCATCGCGGATATTATCGACGTAGATCAACGCATTTTGCGGCGACATCCATGCGTGAGGGTTAGGTTTGCCGTTATAAGGGCCTTCTGTAATGCCCGTGGGCTGAATACCGGTGGTGACAACCACCTCAGGCACGCCCTTCAGATGCTGATAAAACTTCGCAAACCAGAGTTCAAGGTTCAGCCCGTTGGTCAAAATTAGCTGAGCGCCCTGCGCCCGACGGATGTCGCCCGGCGTCGGCTGGTATTCATGGATTTCCGCCCCCGGCTTGGTGATGGACTCCACGTCGGCAGCGTCTCCGGCCACGTTCTGCGCCATATCGGCGATGATGGTAAAGGTAGTGACTGCCTTAAATTTTGCCTGCGCCTGCGCGGCACCCAACAGCATCGCCAGCGCGGCGGCGGCGGCCACAATACTCTGCGTTAACTTCAGTTTCCCGGGCATCGTCTTCCCTCACGAGTGATTATAGATTCATCATTTATAGCAAGTGCTATAAAACATAGCTGTTGCTATAACTAAATGCAAACTATTATCATTTGTGTGAGTTAACGGTGAAGATTCCCCTCTCCCTTCCAGGGAGAGGGTTAGGGTGAGGGTCCTACAACCCTAAAGCATCAAAATCTGAAGCATCGTGACGCTCGGCCAGCTGCACATCGCCCCAGGTGCGGTTAACGATGCGGCCACGCTTCACCGCCGGGCGGTTTGCCACGTCGTCGGCCCAGCGGCCAAAGTGTTTGTACGAAGCCACGTCAAGGAATTCGGCGGATTCATACAGGCCGCCTTTCGCCAGCGCACCATACCAGGTAAAGATGGCAATGTCGGCGATAGTGTATTCATCACCGGCGATAAAGCGGTGATTCTCCAGCTGCTTGTCGAGCACGTCCAGCTGGCGCTTGGCTTCCATCGCAAAGCGGTTGATGGCGTACTCAATTTTGACCGGGGCGTAGTGGTAGAAGTGGCCGAAACCGCCGCCCAGGTATGGCGCTGAACCCTGCAGCCAGAACAGCCAGTTCAGCGTTTCGGTGCGCCCGGCGATATCCTTCGGCAGGAAGTGGCCGAATTTTTCCGCGAGATAAAGCAGGATGTTGCCGGACTCGAAGACCCGCAGCGGCGGGGTAACCGAGTGGTCAAACAGTGCCGGAATTTTGGAGTTCGGGTTCACTTCCACAAACCCGCTGGAGAACTGGTCGCCTTCGCCGATGCGAATCAGGTGCGCATCGTATTCCGCCCCGCTGATGCCCAGCGCCAGCAGCTCTTCCAGCAGAATGGTTACCTTCTGCCCGTTAGGCGTGCCGAGAGAATAAAGCTGCAGCGGATGCTTGCCTACCGGCAGCGTTTTTTCGTGGGTTGGGCCGGAAATCGGACGGTTAATGCTGGAGAACTGGCCGGCTTCGGTCTTGTTCCAGGTCCAGACTTTTGGTGGCTGGTAGTTGTGTTCGGACATAGCGTTGTTTGCCTTCTTCTCAGGTTAGTTATCTGTTGAAACTATCTGGAAGTGTAGCAAGAGGGAAGAGCTTGCCGGGCTATACCGCCAGAAAAGCGAAAGCCCGGCAGAGCATCAAGCCGGTTTAAGCCCCGGTTGTACAAGGCCGTAAACCTGGCGGTTCAGGCCTGGGGCTTTTGCCAGCTCCGCAACGTGCGCGGCGACGTCGGCACGCATGACCATACCGTGGATTTCGGGCGTCTGGCTAAGCATCGCTTTACCGGTGGGCTCGCCGTGAAGCAGGCCGCCGGGACGCACAATGGCAAAGTCCAGCCTGCTGGTTTGCAGCCAGCTTTCCGCGAGGGACTTTTCCCGTACGGCCTGACCAAAGGCCGCTTTTGCTCGGTCGGATAAATAAGCCCAGCTCTCCCCGCAGCCCAAAGAGGTTACAAGCACCATGCGTGCAATACCGGCTTTTTCGGCGACGTCGATGACGGTACGGTGCGCCAGATAGTCCTGAGAACCGCCCATGGTTGAGATCACGGTAGCCTCTTTGCCCGCGAGGCGGCAGGCCTCGGTGACGGCTTCTGTATTACAGGCGTCGCCGGTAATCACCTGAACGCCAGCCACACGCAGTTTTGTTGCCGCCTCCTCGCTACGCACCAGCGCAACCACGTGGCGACCCTCTGCCAGCGCCAGCTTCGCCGTCAGCGCACCAACGCCTTTGCCTCCAGCTCCAAAAATTAACCATGGTGTCATGCAGTATTTCCCTTAAGTGTCTCTGCCAGCGTGCGGAAAGCCGTGAGCTGGTCTGCCAGGAGTTGGCGATGATCGTCGCGCCCGATGAAGATTTTCAGCATCGCGCTGCCCGCCTGATTGAAGAACAGAATTGAGGCGGTGTCCATCCCCATGAATTTACGCTCGACCAGCGCGATATGGGTGCAGTTGCTCGCTTTGATATGCCCCGTCATGCCTTTCTTACCGCGCAGGTTGAAGTAGCCGTGGCGGTGGAAGCCGGACGGCAGCTCGCCTGAGAATTCGATGATCACATCGGCGGTATGCACCAGCGTGGTCACGCTACCCCATTCGGCAACGGTATCCCACACGGCGTCAAACTTCTCGCCGCCCACTAACGCCAGCGCGGGGAGCTGAGCCACAACGTCCAGTAGAGTAACGCCATATTGAGTGGCAATAGATTCCAGCGTGCCATCGGGCTGGGTCTTTAGATAGTCGGTAAGGGAAACGGAAGTCATTGCGGAGCTCCTTGTGGTGTTTTGGTCGTTGTTATTGGCGTATTGAGGGCGGCAACCAGCGTCTGCAAAGACTGGAAGATATTGCTGGCCCAGAAGCGGCCTTCTTCGGTCAGTCGCAGGCAGGTTGAGTTATCCCGGGTCAGGCCAGATTCGTGCCACTGGGTCAGCAGCGGCTGAAGCAGATGGGCTTCGGCGGTCAATTCATCCAGGGGGACACGAGCCGTTTCGATACCGGCCTGCAGTTTATGCCGCCAGCGGTAGCCTGGATCGGTAGTGCGGGCCATCATCATCAGCGGCTTTTTCCCGGCAGCGACTGCGGTGTGCCAGCTTTCCAGATTACGTTCAACCATCCAGGAATAGCCGTTGACCGATCCGCCAGCACCGGAGCCAAAGGCCAGGCAGTCCGCGCCCTGCTTTATCAGCAGGTTGTACAGGTTGCGCTCTCGCGTGGTGCGCGCCCAGTGGCTGTTACTGATGCAGCGCCAGCCCGAGCTGTCCATGAAATCGCAGCCCTGAAGGTACAGATCCCTGCGTTCAGCCGGGGAAGGAAGGGCGACACGCCCGTTTTCCACGGCTTTACCCAGAGGCGTTTGCGGCAGAAGGTTCAGGGCATAGAGATCTATACCGTCGAGACCGATATCCCGCGCAATGGTCAGGTCTTCTGCCCAGAGTTTTTGATCCTGGCCGGGCAGGCCAAACAGCAGATCGCACACCACGGCGGCGCGATCGCGTTTACAGAGGTTTTCCATAAAGCGTCGGGCCGTGGGGCCGTCGGAGGTACGCGCCATTTTTTTGCGGATTTTGCTGTTAAACGACTGAATGCCGATGGAGAAACGGTTAGCACCGGCGTCGAGGCAGGCGTCGATGCGCTCATCGTCAAAATTCAGCACCCGGCCTTCAATGGTGATTTCACAATCCGGCGCGAGCGGCAGGCTGCGGCGCAGCGCGGTAATGATTCGCGCCAGATCCTTCGCCGAAAGCGCAGAGGGGGTGCCGCCGCCAAAGTAGATCGCGTGGATCGGTGCTGACTGATGCAGCGGGCTGCTGGCCTCAAGTTCGATCTCCCTGAGCAGGGCATCGGTGTAGCGCTCGCAGTGGTCCTCTTCGTAACGGTTCTGGTAAAAACCGCAGAAGGTACAGTGCGTTGCGCAGAAGGGGATATGCAGATAGACCAGCCGCTTCCCCGGTGGCGTAGGGTTGGCAATCACCTGTTGCCAGGTGTGTTCAAGCTGCTCTTTAGCTATCGGCATAGCGCCACGCCACGGCATTGTCGCGTGGCGATCTTTAAACGGCTGCCCGCCGGGCAGCGCGAAGTGAGGCTGGAGATCCAGTTCAGGTTTCATGTTCAACATCGCTCATTTTCTAAGAAATCCTTACTCGTTCGGGCCGGCATCAGGCCAAAACTGGTTATGCAGGTGCTCCACCGCCTCTGCGATACGCGGGCCCATACCTAAAATCACCGCCTGGTCGATGAGGACTATTCGTTTATTTTTCCATGCAGAGGTATGGGTGATGCCGGGGATAGCCTTCAGGGCGTTGGCGTCGCCCTGGGTCATCTGGGTTGTCGCGACAATGACATCAGGGTTAGCGGCGATCAGCGCTTCCGCGCTGTAGCTTTGATACTGTCGGTGCCGCGCAATATTGTCTGCTCCGGCCATTTTCAGGATGCTATCGGCCACGCTGCCCTCGCCGGCAACCTGCGGCAGGCTGCCGCCCGCAGAGAGAATAAACATCGTCCTGACCGGGTGAGGTTTAAGGGCGCTGCTTTTGGCTACGGCCTCCAGGCGTTGGCGAAGGCTGGCAATCAGCGCTACTCCCTGCTGCGGGCGATCCAGGGCATTAGCCAGCGTTTGAATATTTTCATACATCTGCTCGACGGTGGCGGGAACCCGCGGGAGCAGCAGTACGTTCACTTTGGTTTTTTTCAGCTGCTCAAAGACGGTCTGTGGGCCAGCGTCCTGCCAGGTGATGAAGCGTTCAGGGCGCAACGACAACAGGGATTCGCTGCTGAGCTGCATCCAGGGGCCGGTGTGGGGCAATTTTGCCGTTTCCGGCGGCCAGGTCGTGGTTTCATCCACGCCGACCACCTGACTGCCAGCGCCCAGGGCATAAACGAGCTCGCTCAGGGAGCCGCCGGCCACAACCAGACGCCCGCTGGCCACGGCTGAAGATGCCGTAGCCAGCGCCAGCAGTGCGGCAAAAAGACTTTTCCTCATCAGAATTTCCATCCAAAGCCGATGGCCGTGTTAAAGCCTGCCTCCGGAATAGACTCGTGGGCGGTCTGGTAGCGTTTGTTGGTCAGGTTGTTCAGCGCAACGTTGACCTGGTACTGGTCTTTGTCACCAAATTCTGCATTGACTGCTAGATTCAGCGTGGCCCAGCCGGGATAGCGCCTTTCGCCGTCGCCGGTATTTTCTTTGGCTCGTGAGGCCGCGCGGATAAAGGCATCGGAGGTTAAGTTCATGGCGTTCAGCACCCGCGTATGCCTGACCCCAACGCGGCCGTTAACGGCGGGCTCGCCGCTATCCCAGGTTTTTATCGTGCTGCCCTGATACTGACGACGGAGAAGGTTGCCGCTCAGATAAGGGGAGACGGCCCAGCCGTTATACTCGGCGCTGAGCTCAATGCCGTAGGTTTTGGCTCGATTGATGTTGTCGTAGTAGCGGTAGTTAGCCCTTGCGCTGCTGCTGTTCCCCCGGCAGACGGCCTGCCCTTCGCAGGCCAGTGAAGCGATGTAATTTTTCGCCTCGGAGTAATACACCGTGCCATCCACCAGCCACAGATTGCCCTTATAGCGGGCGCCAATTTCGTAGTTATTCGAGTGCTCAGGGCTCAGATTCGGGTTGCCATACGTCACGCCGCCGCCGGCAGAAGTCTGCATAAATTGCTTTACCAGCGTCGGGAAGACGTAGCCCTGGGCAAAGGCGGCGCGCAGCTCGATATCTTTAAACCCGGAGTAATTGAGGCTGGTGGCGCCGACAAACTGATTATCGCTGGTCGACTTGCCGCCATTGATGCTGCTGCTTGCAACGCCGCTCGCAATGGTTTGTGAACCGCTGTTGATAAGCTTTGAGGACAGCCAGTATTGCCGTGCTCCCACGGTCCAGGTCCAGTCATCGGCCAGATGCCAGGCGTTCTGAGCAAACAGCGAGGTATTAGTTTGCTCTGATTTATCCTGCGAGCGGGTGCGGGTTTCGATATCAAAGAACCCGGTCTTCGCCGTCTGGCGCGTGTAGCCGCTGGAATTCTGGTTCACTTTGTCGTGCTGATACTGTGCCCCAAGTACCAGATCGTTCCCTGCCGGCAGCGATAAGTTAGTTTGCAGCGTCACGCCCTGGGTGTACTGCTTATCGTGGGTTTGGGTCTGATTTTTTATGCTTAACGCCTGGATGATGGGCGAGGGAATTGGCTGCGTAGTGGCGACTTCATTTTCAAACTTGCGTTCGATCGTCTGGCTGTAGGCATCGAGGTGGATTTTTTTCAGGTAGTTTCCGTCGACGTCATAGTCGTAAAACAGCCCGATTTTTTCCCGCGTCATCTCGGGGATTTTGACGCTAAACGCATCGAACTGGTGGTCGGGATCGCTGTACCAGGTTTTCGTGGAGAGGCGGTAGCGGTCAAGCGAGAGGCCAATCTTCTGACGGCCAAGGCTATAGCCGAGCCACAGCCCTTGACCGTTATTGCGGAAATTGGTGTTATCCAGCCGCCCGTCCGGGGTTTTCCTGTTGCCCTGATCCGAGTAGCTACCGTTAATGCGGTAGTCGAACTGGCCGATGCTGCCCCAGGCGGCGGCCGACTCCTGCCAGCCCGCCGTGGCCGAGTTCCAGGTTGCTTTCACCAGCCCGCCCAGCGGCTTATCTCCGCCTTTTTTGGTGATAAAGTTCACCACCCCGCCGATAGCCTGAGAGCCGTAGAGAACGGAATAGGGGCCTTTAATCACTTCGATGCGTTCCAGAGCGGACTCATCGATAAGCAGGCCTGCGCCATAGTCCTGCCCGGCACGCTGGTAGGTGACCTGTTGACCATCAATCAACACCAGCACGCGTGATGAAGCTTCACCTCGGATGCGTATCTGCTTTCTCCCGGCCAGCGAATTATCCGTGACTTCTACACCGGGAATGTCACGCAGATCGTCGGCAATTGAGACGCTGGTTGAGTTTTCAAGCGCTTTTTGGTCGACAACCTGGGCTGTGACCGGGCTGTTCCAGAGGTTGGTTTCACTGCGGCTGGCGCTGACGATAATCGTTTCTTCCGGGGCGGTATTTTCCTGGGCCGCAGCGGCGGTAGTCCCGGCGACAAAGAGGGAGATGACTGAAAGGGGGGTGTAGCTTTTGCGTTTCCCTGGCATAAATCCATCCATGTGAATATTAATGATAGTGATAATCGTTCGCTTTTATATCCAGGGATCGCAGCGATATCTACCCTCTAATGTGTAAATCATATGCAACTTTGATTTTGGTCAATGTTGATGGCTTCATGCACGCCATAGCCGCAACAGGAGGTTGGCATTCTGTGCCGGCCTGCTGGTCATAAGGGTTTTTTACTGCCAACCTGTTTATTTCATAAATAAGCATTAAAAGGATGCCGTTAGTCCGGAAAGAAGCACGCCGTTTATTTTCCGTTGTGACGGTGGTCAGTAATGTCTTGCTGCGGGAAATGCCGCAATTCCAGAATTTTTTGGTTAGTTACTGCCAGAAACAATAAGCCAGATCATCTAAAGGAGTCGTATTTTTATGTTGCAGCGCAAGGATGGAAAAATTCTCCTTTTGTTTATTGGCTTTCTTATTATTTATCTGCTGCCGGGAATATATGGTCATACACCGTGGAAGCAGGACGAAAACTATACCTTTGGCGTGATTCAGACCATGTATGAAACAGGTAACTGGCTGGTTCCTGTGAATGCGGGTGAACCTTTTATGGAAAAGCCTCCACTGTATTACTGGACGGCTACGCTGACGGCGCATTTATTCTCCGGCATGATGCCGTTGCATGATGCAGCCCGAACCGCAACGTTACTGTTTTCCGTTATTAATTTTTCCTTTTTTATTCTGCTGGCGAGAAGAGTATTTCGCAGTGAAAGCCTGACGGACTACCGTATCTGGCTGGCATTTGCCGTTTATGTCAGCGCGCCGGGCATCCTGCGTCACAGCCACGATATGTTCAGCGATACCGCCCTCACCGCCGGTGCAACCGTGGCGCTCTATGGCATTGTCGGGTTAATCCGCCAGGAGAAGGTGGTCGCCTCGGCCGTATGGCTTTGCGTGGGAACGGTCGTCACTCTGTTATCAAAAGGCGTGTTTATTCCCGGCGTCCTCTGGATAACGTTATTTTTGAGCGCATTCTTTTTCGCCCAGTGCAGGACAAAAACTTTCTGGTATCCGGTTATTCTTGCGGGAGGGGTAGCGCTTGCTTTTATTCTTCCGTGGCCTGTTCTGCTGTTTAGTAAACATCCCGATCTGTTTATGGTGTGGTTCTGGGAAAATAACATAGGCCGATTCCTGGGGTTTTCTGTCGCGAAGCTGGGTGCTAAAGCCATCCCGACGCGAGTCCCTGAGGCCGTTATGCTGTTTGCGTTGCCGTCAGGAATATTGGCAATGCTCTATTTTCTCCGTCATCCTCTTAAGCGCCTGAAGAACCAAAGCGAGTTTGCCATTACGGTTTTCCCTTTATTAGGCATTATTATTCTTCAGATGTCGGCAACCAGCCGTGCCTTATATTTGATGCCCTTTGTGGCGCCTATGGCGCTCCTGGGATCTCAACTGCTGCCCGCAATAAAAGAGCGGTCTTTGCGATATTTCTCATATTTTTCCACTGTGCTCTGGTCAGCGCTGCTTGTGGTGCTGTGGGTGGCCTATTTTATTAAGCTCAGCGGTGACAAAAAAGGTTGGCTGGATCCGCTTGAGCGTTGGCTACCGACGAGCTACGAGCTTCATTTCTCCTGGCTGATGTTTGCCTTTGCTCTTGTCATCACGGCACTGTGGTTTTGCCGCACCCGACTGTATGGTGAGGTTAATCCTGCGTTGCGAGCCGCCCTGAGCTGGGCGCTGGGCGCCACCGCCGTCTGGAGCGTGGCGTTTACGTTGATGGTGGGCTGGTTCGACAGCAGCAAAGGTTATGAAGGGGTGTTTAAGGATCTCAAAAGCCATCTTGCCGGC
The DNA here is from genome assembly GCF_900635955.1 of Cedecea lapagei. GTDB lineage: Bacteria > Pseudomonadota > Gammaproteobacteria > Enterobacterales > Enterobacteriaceae > Cedecea > Cedecea lapagei. The sequence continues at coordinate 4,206,625 of NZ_LR134201.1, read as the reverse complement.
CAGTACCAGGCGACAGACTGTATGGCGTCTTACCGCATTGGTGAGTCAGAGGCGCCGATGCTTTACTACTTTACCGGCATTCTGCACCATCCTCAGAAGACCTTCAGCAAGCCCAAACATTGCCGCTGGTTAATCGTGCTTGGCGACAAGCTGAAGCCTGCTCCTGAGGGAATGGTCTTTTTCTGGGAGGATAACCGTCCCGGCGAGCAGCGTAATAATCTGATGGTTTACCGGGACGTCTCGGGGAATAACGATTAAAAATTGGTATCAGGTCGGGCACCTGCTATTCCCGGGCAGGGCTGCACGACCTCGGTTGTACATTTCATTACACGCCGATACCAATCACTCACTGAAGAGTTTATTCGATACGCCTATAGTTCATTTCAACGGCCCCGCAGTGGGGTAAACACGAAAACAAATTCGAGGATGTCGAAATGAAAAAAGTATTAGCTCTGGTTGTTGCCGCTGCTATGGGTCTGTCTTCCGCCGCTTTCGCTGCTGACACTACCGCCGCTTTCGCTGCTGACACTACCGCTACTGCACCAGCTGCTGCTCCGGCAACCACCGCCGCTGCTGCACCTGCTGCTAAAGCTCCAGCTGCAAAAGTAACGCACCATAAGAAACACAAGAAAGCTGCCGCTCAGAAAGCTCAGGCCGCTAAAAAGAAACACAAAAAAGCCGCTAAGCCAGCGACCGAGCAGAAAGCTCAGGCTGCTAAAAAGCACCACAAAAAAGCAGTAAAACCGGCTGCTCAGAAGGCTCAGGCTGCTAAAAAGCATCACAAAAAAGCAGTAAAACCAGTTGCTCAGAAAGCGCAGGCTGCTAAGAAACACGTGAAAAAACATCACAAAGCGGCAGCAAAACCAGCTGTTACGCCAGCAGCATAAGTTTAGCGGGGCCACCCCGTTAGCTTGAAGCGTTAACACAAACACCCGGCTTGCCGGGTGTTTCTTTCTGGAGTTCAGATAATGTTGCGACGCTACAGTTTCGAATTAATCCTCACCGCGCTGCTCACCTGCGGCCTGATCACGCTGAATTTTTGGCTCCAGTAGGCTGAGTCCTTTCTTTGGTTCATAAGAGCCAAAGTTCTACGCATCACGTATAAAAAACGGGTTACTGCTAAGGTAAGAATTCTGTGCAGATGAGCAATGTTGCTTTGATTCTGCTGTAGAAAGGTGGCCGAAAGAGGGCGGTTTTGATGCGAGATTAGTGCATTCAAGCTCAGTAACGCCCGGGTAGCCTTGACGAAAATGGGGTGCCACAAGGACGGTCATCTTATCAATCAGCCCTGATCTGTTAACGAGCATGTGGACGCTTCTTCCTGGAAGCACCTGAGCCCGACCTGCGCATCCTCATAGTCGTCTGTTGCTTTATGCTGGTTGATACGATCGTCCGGGCGACGGGTGATATCGTCCAGGCTATCCGGAATGGGTTTTGCATCAGGCAGTCTTAGCATACGTCCAAAATTCCCCAGCATAACGGTATGCTGGCGCACAGCAGTATCATTCTGGGCACTACACGCAACTTTGCCTGAACTCCCATCCGACACGCTGGCCGCTCCCTGGCGCCGCCTTACACTCCCAACGTTTCCTGCCTCCTTTTCACTGACCTGTTACAGGTCGGGTGCTTCGTACAGCACATGAGGAACGCCCAGGAGCCACTTTCCCTTTGCCGGCGGGCGCAGCCAGCCCCTCATGCTGCTGAATAGCCGCTCACGGCCTTATCATCCCCAGACGCAGGGTAAGCCTGGAATGCGTTCACCATGTCCCCGAACACCTGCCTGCTATTTCCCGGACGTATATTTTTAAGAGGTAGGTTATATTATCTGGAAAAGTAAGGAATGAAATATATTATACTGAGAATAGTTATTGATACTCATATTGCGAGTAAAATTGGTTTTTTTGAAACATATTCAAATCATCCTTAATCAGCGTAAGGTTGAAAAGTCCTAAAAGCGCAGCAAATATAAAAATTATATGGGTGTGTGAATCAAACCTCTATTCCCATACATCATTCCCTATGCCTTTTCAATATTTTATTTAGTTAATAAACGCGAAAATTTCGTTTAAGTATTGTTTATATATCTTTGTCTTTATATCATGAATATATCGGCTTTATATATATCATATATTTTATAACATACCCGTTTTTCAGAATTATGTTCTGTTTTGTTTGTTTTTGCTATCTTATGTTTTGCACATTTGTTCATCTGCGGTGTATTATTTTTAACGCAATGTGATGGTCATCACGCTTTACTATGTCGTTTTGTGGTGAGAGAGAAGCGAAAAGGCAGAGCTGAAATTCAGTTTTCATTATCTGTGATGCATCGCTTGTACGGCGAAATTAATACACGATAACCCCAAATTGGTAGCCTCTTTAGTTCAGTTAAATCGACATGTTACGAGTATTTATGTGCCATGTTGATGAGCGGGTTTTTTATATTTTTTTTTGAGGTTTGTCTCGCCGGGATATTGCGTTTATCGAGTTCTGGCAGGCGTCTGGTTAATGCTGCCGGTGCACATCAATGCGTTGTATGGCATTGGTAAATAAGGGCTGAATAGCCTCAGGATGAAAACGTGACGTTTTCAACAGTGTCCACATTGTGTGGAACCCCCGTGTTTTCTCCTGCCCGGGGGCGGATGTTAATTAATGTGAGTGATTATTATGAAGAAAAATACGATTAAACTGGCCGCTCTGGCCACTGTCATGCTGTCTGGTTCCGTATTCGCTCAGCAGGACGGCACCCTGAATGTTACAGGTGCGGTGAGTACCGTTTCTTGTGATGTGAGCCTGAATGGCGTCGGTACAACCCTGCCACTGGGGACCTGGGTACCGGGTCGTTTCACAACCTCGACGACTGTCGTCGGTGAGCGCAACTTCACCGTATCGCTGCAGAACTGCGAAGGCGCAATTCTGAAGGGCCAGGGCGTGGAATTGAATGTAATAGGGGCGCAGGGGGCATTTTCTCAGGATCAGAACTTGTGGGGCGGGGTTGCTCCTACGAACGTGGGCATTGCTCTGAATGCCTCCGTAACAGGCAGAGACGGTGGAGTGACAAACACGCCTGTTACCGCTGCAAACAACCAGATCCCGCTTTACACCAATACAACGGATAACGAGACCGAGGCTAACACCGTGGCTCTGCCAGTTGTGCCATTCCAAATCGGGCTGCGTATGGCGTCAGGGGCAACAAAGGCAACCACCGGTGCAGTTGCGGAGCAGTTTATTTTCCGCGCGGTTTATAACTAAGTACTTAGCGTGCCATGAGGGGGGACGTTCCTCCCTCATTTATCTGATGTTTCAGAGGGGATCCTGGGTGGAAAATGAAGCTACCTAAAATTGCATTATTGTTCTCTCTTCTTTCAGTGTCATCTCTGTCGATGGGTAGCGGATTAGGGCTGGATGCGACCCGCATTATTTACAATCAGTCGGCAGGGGGAGCAACGGTGACGGTACGTAACACGACCCCGGATACGGCCTATCTGGTCAGAAGCATTATCAGCACTGATGTGGACGGTAAAAAAGTTTCACCAGCCTTTCTGGTGTCACCGCCCCTGGTTCGCCTGGAGTCCGGGAGCAGCAATGCATTGCGTATTCGACTGCTGCAGGCCCAGAGCCTGGTGAGCGGTAAAGAGAGCCTTTTTTATTTCCAGACCACGGGTATTCCGGGGTCAAAGAATCCGCTTGCACGTAACAGCGAGGCCGGGTTTTCGTCCGTTGGCGGACAGATTTCTTTTGGCGTGGGGAATACCGTCAAACTTTTTTATCGCCCAGAAGGGCTTCCGCCGCCCACCAGAGAGACCTGGCAGAGGCTGGTGTTTGAGCGCGTGCCTGGGGCACTGAAAGTGACGAACCCCACGCCGTATTACATGACGCTGAGTAGTCTGCGCGTGGATGGTCAGCCGGTGCGTTTTTCTGCACATAGGCCCGCAATGCTTGCTCCTTCATCCAGTCAGGTCTATGGCACTGGCAGCAGCCAGAAAAAAAGAGTGAGCTGGAGTGTTATCGATGATTTCGGTGGAACGCAGGAGTTCGGGACAGAAATCCACTGAAAGGGTGGGCCGCAGTGGAAGGGGTAATCGCACATGAGGCCGTTTTTTACTTACGCTCTACGAAATGAGATGTGTTGCGTCATGGTTTGTCTTGCCGGGATGGCCAGTACCGTGAATGCGGCCGTATTGACGGTCAAAACGGCAGTTACCGAGGGGAGCTGCCAGCTATCAGTGCCGTCCATGATGACTTTCACAGGCCAGGTACCAACGCAGTTTGCACGTAATAACTGGACGGCTGAAGTGAAGCCGCTCCGGGTCACGATAAGTGACTGCCAGGGGACACCCGGGACCACCCAGCGTCCGGGGATTCAGGTAACGGGTAGCACGCTGGCTGGCAGCCCCACCATTTTCTCTGAAGCATCCTCTCAGGCAACACATGCCGGTTTTATGCTACGGGAAGGTCGCTTTACCCGGCTGGATAGCTTTTATACGCAAGAAACTGCGCCAGGAGGCAGTATTCCGGACGGCGGTTTCAGCTATGAGGGCGAGCCGGGAAAGGTGATGGATGAAGGAGAGCGAATGTACACGCTCGGTTTTGTCAGCGCGGGTGTGGTTCCTTCTTACGGACAGGTCAACGCCCGACTGACCTTTACCTTCCTGTACCACTGAGTCAGTACATTTTATCCGTTACGTCAGAGAGGCAGGGAAGATGACAGCAACAACACAGGATATCAGACCCGAAGAACCGCGCCCGTTATTCAGGATGGGCGGGTGTGGCCTGGCTTCGCTTGCCCTGGTGGTGACCGGGATGGTTTCCGGTGTCAGGGCGGAAGATTATACGGTCAACGGCACGATCACGCAGGGAACGTGTGAAGTGAGTTTTCCAACAGTGACCACCGGTTCGCTGAGCCTGCCGCCGGTCTCCCGCAACGTCATGAATGACGGCAGTATTCAGAGTATGGAGGGGGTGCCAGTGCAGTTGTCCCACTGTCTTGGGCTGAATGCCGCCGGGAAAGCACCGACCCTGAGCATAACAGGTACCACGGTGACTGACCTGCCGGCAGGGACGGGCAAATATTTGTTTAATAACAATGAGTCCGGAGCAGCCAGAGGTTACGGCATTGTGCTCAGTACCGAAAAACTGTCGAAATGGACACCTTCCAGCCAGGTTTCTGGTGACGGCTCCGCCACCAGCGACGTGGTGCTGGCACCGGCCTCGCTGCCGTATACCGGCGGCACGACGGATTTTTATGTAGGGGTAGGGTGTGGGGATGCCGCCACCTGTGCGGCACAGGATGCCGGCCACGCCGGCGGTGATATTACGGCCGGGATCACATTTACGTTTGGCTACCGGTAACCCCGGCACAGCAGAGGAAAAGGAAGATGAGAGGCTGGCGAGTTTCAGGGACGGCAGCATGTATCGCGGTGCCACTCCTGCTGTCAGCAAGTGTGAAGGCGGCTGACAGCCAGGAAATCACGTTCAACATTAAGATCCTGGCAGGTACTTGTACCGTGCAGGCTGCGGATGTGGCTTTTGGAACGCTCTCCGGGCCGGAAGCCATCGGTAAAAACTGGGTCCCTCTGGGGGGGATAAAACCCCTGAGCGTGACGCTGTCTAACTGTGCCGGTACGCAAACGGTGGGGGCGCCGAAATTGACAATGACGGCCGCGCCGGGCTCGGCAGTACTGGCGGGCAGCGAAAACAAGCTGTTTCGCGACAGCTCATCGACCTCCCGGGGGCTGGGAATAGGTATCTACAGGGTATCAAGCCCGGATACATCCTCCAGCAAGGATTTCTTTGCCAACGGGTCGGCCGTCCAGATTGGGGCGCCGGGGGCGGGCTGGAGCTCACTGAACCAGGTGTATGGTTATGCTGCCGGTGTGTCATGCGGCAGTACTTGCACAGCAGCAAACCTGGGAAGCGGCACGCTAAAAGCCAGCGTTATCTTTACGTTTTCTTATGACTGAGGCCGCTGATGAACAGGATTAAAGTGAACGTGGCAGGGCTGCTGCTTCTCGTGGTCATGATGCCAGAGGCCAGTGCCGGGCAGGCAGGAGTGAATGCGGGTACGTCTGAACTGACGGCCACCATTACGGGAGGCGGAACGTGCACGGTGAACATTAACGGTGTCGGACAGGATTCTGCGGTGGTGACCGTGGGTACCGGTACTCTGGATACCCTATCCGCACTAAGGCAATCCTGGCCCCAACTGGGGAAAACGAACTTCAGTGTGAATCTCACAAACTGCGCGGGCCTGGCGGATGAGAGGTTATCTCCGTTGGTGACGGTATCCGGGGCGCTGATGCGCGCGGAGAACAACCGGTTATTCCGGGATGCCGCCAGCTCTACTTCACAGGGATTTGGGATTGCGCTGTATTCAAATCAGACCACGGCCACCGGGACGCCCCCTCAGGTTCAACAGGGTGTCCCGGTAAGCGCAGGGGCGACAGGGACGGCATTTAACGCAGACCAGACGTTGAACTGGGCTGCGGCAGTGTCCTGTGGTGATGCCTCAGGGTGTACTCCATCCCCCCTGAATGCGTTAAACGGCGGGACATTAGGTGCGTCGCTGACATTTACATTTAGCTATCAGTGAGAGTGGAACATGGATGGGGGCAATATGGCATTAATTGCGGCCGGATATCGACGCGGGCTTGCCGCCCTGACGCTCATCTTTACAGGCGTACCTGCGGCTTCAGCGGCACTTTTTACGGCTGCTCCGCTGGCAGAGAACACGACCTGCCTGATGAGTATTACCGGGGATGCGGCAGGCAGTACCACGCTTTCCCGCCTCGACTTTGGCCTCGTCAACGGGGATGCCCTGATAGGCTCTGACTGGCAGGTGGCAGGCGCAACCGGGACAGGTATGAGCGGGCTGCGGGATTTTTGGATCCAGCTGAAAGAGTGTAATCAATGGGACAGTGCCGGTAAAACCGTGCCAAAAATCACGATGACCGGTGAGCTCTATACCGCACCTGGCGGGCCGGAAAACACGACGCTGTTTCGGTCGGGTGGAACAGGAAAAGGGTTTGGTGTGCTGGTCTATGACAGGCAGAACGGCATTAATTTTGGCAGCGATCAGCGGCCAAATGGTTATCAGATCCTTGTCCCGCAGGCACCGGATACGGGTTTTTTGCAGGGGAGCTATACGATCCCCATGGCGGCCGGTGTGTCCTGTGGTGCAGAGGACTGGTGTGTACCGCAGCGCCTGGGAACAGGCACCGTGACCGCGCACGTCAATTTTGAGCTGCAGTATCCCTGACTGCAGGGGTTTCGCATAACGAGCGCAGAATGATGAATAAACATATTTACCTGTCAGGGCTCCTGCTGGGGCTCCTGGCGGTTGTGACCGGTACACGGGCGGTGCCCATACAGGGGCTGGATTTTACGGCTACGGTGACGTCCACGGCGACCTGTACTATTACCGCGACACCGGCCTCACCGCTGTCGCTGCCGGACACCAACGCCGTTGCGTTAATGGAGAGCAATACCGCGCTGTCAGGCATTTCGGCACTTTCCTGGACGTTTACCGACTGCCCAAAACTGGGGGCACCTGCTGGCCCGACATTTGGGGTCAAAGGAACCCTGAATGATGAGATCGCCTCGCCCGAGAGGGTGTGGATGAGCAAAAGCTCAGGAACCTCCCGGCAATTTTCTGTGGTACTGCTGAATAAGGAGAATGCGGCATTTATTCCGGAAGATACATACAAGCTGGATGGGTCAGTAACGGCTATGCCGTTTCCTGGGTTGGGAAGTGGAGAGCCGATTCCGGATAATTACGCGCTGCACTTTTGGGTGGCTATGACCTGCGGTGGATGTGACGCTGCATCCGCACAGGCGGGCAGTCTGAGCTCCACCCTGACCTTCACCTTTGCCTATAAATAAGCCATACGTGCCGGAGATGTTCCGGGGAGTGCCGCAGCAGGGCTTAAGGGGCGGTATACCGTCATTTTTTGGAAAGGCCCGAGTTGCGGAATTACACGCGGGCTGTCCGGTTGTCATTATTTCCTGCTGGAAAGAGACCGGAATATATTTTTTTAGTTAATTTCAGGGGAATAAAGAATATGTGGGCAGGCCGAATAGTCTCTCTGTGTTTACTGGTCGCCAGCGCGTCCGCCCTGGCGGATGGCGGCGTCAGCTTCACACGTAACCGCCTTGTGTTCAATGAGGGGGATAAAGCCATCAGCCTGTCGGTGGTGAATCACGGCGAAAGCCCTTACCTGATTCAGGCCGGGGTCTCCACCGGGGGGGATACCCCGCAGCGCGCGCCTTTCCTGGTGACGCCGCCGCTGTTTCGTCTGAACGGCAATGCACAGAATATGATGCGCATTGTGGGGGACGGGACAGGTTTGCCCCGCGATCGTGAGTCTGTTTTTTATTTTTATGCCAGCGCTATCCCTGCGCAACGTGAGGGGAACGGCGACGATGCGGCTGCAGAGGGCGGCCATGGCGTGGTCGGCGCACAGCTGTCGATTGCCATGAAGACGGTGTTAAAGCTGTTTTACCGGCCGAAAGGATTATCGGTCACCATCGATCAGGCTCACAGCATGATGCAGTTTATGCAGCAGGGCACACAGGTGGTGATTAGCAATCCGACCCCTTATTACCAGTCGTTTGCCCAGTTGTCTTTTGATGGTGTGTCCCAGAATCTGGAGCGCCAGGTTTCGATGATCCCACCGGGAGGAAGCGCCACCTTTGCCGCCGGGAAACCGGTGCAAACCGTGAGCTGGTCAGTCATGACTGACTATGGTGGCAGTACCCCGGTCATGACGCAGCAGGTGAAAAGAGCATCGTCGGTGCCGTAAACCGGTTCATGAGGGTGTCTGCAGGGCGTATTCGTCGGGGGATAAAAGGCCCGCTGAATGTGGCGCGGGGATATTTAGCTGTCGGGTATATATTCCCGGCCATATATGTTCGGCTGGCCTCCAGATATTTAATGGGTACTTACAGACATCCTTAAGTGAGCTTCAGGCTGACATTGTTTTTATTCTGTCAGTAATAATTGCCGGGAGTAATTCATTTTTCAATGGGCCCTGAGGGCAGGGGCTGCTTTTGTCTGAAAAACAGGATGCCGGTTAATTTCAGAAAAACGTACTGGCGTGACGTTTATTTTAGAGGGCACGTATGCGCAATAACACGAAACAGCAACATGGGGCAGGACGTCGTGTTCTGGCGGGAGGATTGCTGGGGCTGTTAGTCGGGCTGGCACCGTGTGTGCAGGCAGAGCTACCGGGTGTGGGGTTCTCTTTTTCCCGGGTGGTGTTAATGGAAACGGATAAAGGGGGAGCCAGCGTTGAGGTAAGAAATAATACCGACATCGTCTACCTGGTGCAGTCCCAAATCCACGCCGCCGACGTGAAGGCGGGCCGGCCCGTTGATGAGATACCGGGTGCCACGGCGGTGCCTTTTCTGGTTCTGCCGCCTCTGAAGCGCCTGGATCCACACGGGGAGTTACCGCTGCGTATTCTGCCTACCCCGATGGCCCGGGAGCGGTTACCGACAGACCGGGAATCCGTGTTCTTTATCTCATCGAAATCCATCCCATCGGTCCCGCCGCCGTCAGAGGAGAAAACGGCATCAGGTGGCCGTGTGGTGCTGGCGCTGGTGAACAGCATCAAGCTGTACTGGCGCCCGGCAGGCCTGAAAAAAGAAGCCATGGGTGACGTATCCGGGGCGCTCACTTTCAGCCGGGATGGCGACCTTCTGCGTGTCCGCAATCCCTCGGCTTATTACGCCACCTTTTCCTCTCTGAGTGTGGGAGGTCTCGCCCTGAAGGGAGATGATCTGCAGGCGATGGTACCCCCCAGGGGAGAGCAGACATACCGCTGGCCTGCACAGGCATCGGGGACGGCGGTGCGCTGGCAATTAATTGATGAATATGGTCTGACGACGGACGAACAGCACAGCACGGTGCCCTGATCTGCATTCTTCAGGTCGCACGGTAATGGCCCTTTTTACAATGAGCATGATGGTATGAGACGTAATCACACCCTGTCCCGAAAAACGGATTTCCGGCGATGGAGGCTGACGCCGCTGGCGACGGCCCTGTGTCTGCTGGGCCTGCCGCCTGCCCCTGTCTGGGCCCGGGATTATTTTGACCCCTCCTTTCTGACAAACACTGGCGAAGAGGCCTCTATCGATCTGTCGGCTTATGAGACGGCGGGCAGCATTCCGGAAGGGGCATATCTGGTCGATATTTATCTGAACCAGACGAATGTGGCCTCGCGTGAGGTGCAGTTTGTCCGGGATAAAGCTGGCAAGGTGGTACCGGCGTTAACGCCGCGGGAGCTGGAGGAAATGGGGGTTGGCGTGTCGCGCATTGATGCCCTGAAAGCGCTGCCTCCTGAAGCTCCGGTGGGCGATCTGACAACGTTGATCCCTCAGTCACGGGTCGAGTTTGACCTGTCACAGCTGCGTCTGAATATCAGCGTGCCGCAGGCGAGTATGGACGCCCCGGTGGGGGGCTATGTGGACCCGAAACTCTGGGACGAGGGCATTCCGGCGGCCCTGTTTAATTACAACCTGAGCGGTTCAGATACCCGGAATGAGGGGATGTACGGCAGCAGCGGCAGCACCATGCAGAGCCTGTTTGCATCAATGAACGGGGGGCTGAATGCCGGCCCCTGGCGTCTGCGCAGCACCATGACTTACAGCAGTATGAACAGTAAAACCGCGGGGGTGTCCATGCGCTCACAGCAGATGCAATGGAGTAACACCTACCTGCAGCGTGATGTGCAGGCTCTGCGGGGAGCGCTGACGCTGGGAGAGGTCAGTACCGGCGGGACGATATTTGACGGTATTCCTTTCCGGGGGGGCAAAACTGGTGTCCGACGACGATATGTTGCCTTCCAGCCAGCGGGGGTTTGCGCCTGTCCTGACGGGAATTGCCAGTACGAATGCCCGGGTAACCGTCAGTCAGAACGGGTATGTGATTTATCAGACGAACGTGGCGCCTGGGCCATTCCGCATCGCGGATATCTCCCGGGCGACAGGCGGTGGTGACCTGGTCATGACGGTAACGGAGGCCGACGGCAGTGAACACGTGACCACCCAGGCATATTCCACGCTGCCGATTATGCAGCGTCCCGGGGGCATGGAGTATGAAGTGTCCGTAGGGCGCTATCAGAATGGCGGTTACACGGAAGGTGCCCGAAGTCCGTCGTTCCTGCTTGGCACCCTGATTTACGGTTTGCCGCATTACGTCACGCTGTATGGCGGGGTGCTGGCGTCCGGGGCGTATCAGTCAGTGGCGCTCGGAACAGGGGTATCACTGGGGGGACTGGGGGCCCTGTCTGCTGATGTGACAGGGGCAAAAGCGACGCTTCCCGACACACGCGGCAGCGTCAGCGGGGCCGCTTATCGGGCCCGTTACTCGAAGAGCATGCTGACCACCGGGACCTCGCTGGACCTGACGACCTATCGTTATGCAACGCGTGATTTTTACACCTTTTCTGAGGCAAACAGCGCCGGCTATCTGCTGCGTGACGAGGTTGCTCCGTGGCAGGGGGAGCGGCGGCGTAGCAGCTGGCAGACTAACATCAGCCAGAACCTGGGGGGGCTGGGATCGATATACCTGCGCGGCAACCGGGATGATTACTGGGGTTCAAAGCGGGTGGTCAACAGCATCAGCGCCGGGTTTGGCAGCAGTATCAAAGGCGTGGGGTACAACCTTGCCTACAGCGAGGACCATACCCGGAGTCCAGAAGGGCAGTGGCCGACGAACCGCCAGGTGTCCCTGTCGATCAGCGTGCCGCTCAGCCTGTTCAGCAATGCGGAGATGGCACGCAGCATGAGTGCTAACTACATGGTGAGCCAGGACAACCGCGGGCGCATCAGCCAGCAGGCGGGCATAAGCGGTAATGCTCTGGATAACACGGTGTCCTGGAGTGCCTCCGGGAGCCGGGATAACCAGGGGAATGGCAATGCGGGCAACCTGGGGCTCGGATATATGGGGGATAACGCGAGCATGAACCTGGGGTACGGGTATACGCAGGGCTCCCGCACGGTGAATGCGTCGGCGATGGGGGGCATCGTAGCCCACCGCCACGGCGTGGTGTTCAGCCAGTATCTGGGAGACACCGTGGCGCTGATCAGTGCCCCGGGCGTCGATGGTGTCAGGGTGAGCAGCGGGAACACCCGGACGAACGGCCAGGGTTATGCAGTATCCCCGTATATGCAGAACTACCAGCGTAACGTGGTGACGCTGGATCCGACCACGCTGCCTGACGGGGCGGATATCACGACCAACAGCGTGAATGTCTATCCGACCCGGGGCGCGGTGGTGGAGGCGAAATTCAGGACGCGTATTGGGCGGCAGGCGATGCTGTCCCTGAGCTACCGGGGTAAGCCGGTCCCGTTTGGGGCGACGGCAGCCGTGACCGGCAGTGACGGGGGGCAAAACAGCAGCATCGTGGGCGACGACGGCATGGTGTACCTGTCCGGGCTGGCACAGAAAGGTGAGCTAAGGGTGCAGTGGGGCAAAGGGGCAGAGCAGCAGTGTCGGGTGAGCTACGACCTGGGTGAGGCGCCAAAGCGGGCCACGCAGACGGTAAATATCGTGCAGCGAAGCATGGTGTGCCGCTAAGACAATCTTTGGTGGCAGCCTCCCGGAGGCCGTCACCGTCATCAGAACATGAGTGAAGAGGAAGAGACCAGTGAAACAGCCAGAAATCGCCATCCGGATAGCCGGGCAGAGCGCAGAGATGCCCGTGCAGGCTCAGGCAGAGGCCTGCCTGGCGCGGGCCTGGTGTCGGTGTGAAACAAAAGACATCATGCCGACGAGAGTGTCAGTTTACCGACTCCGGTGGACAATCTTGGCGCTGGCACTGGTGAGTGCGACGGGCAACGTGGGGGCGGCGCCTCTGACGGCGGTGGTTCCTGCAGGGCGGAGCGGCGTGATCGGGGCGACTAACAACGTCGTCAGCGCGCTGTCCGGCCGAATGTCGGACTATGGGGGAGCCTACGAACTGCAAGGGTTTCCTTCGGTATCCGCAATTACCGATATATGCACCCTCCCATCCGATACTGAGGCTGCACTGGGGTCTCGGGGAACGTGGGGGTTCTCCCTCGCAGGAACCACGCCCGGCGGGGTGTTGCTCGTCGATGGGACGGGGCAATGGACTCGGATCGGACTCGACGGACGCGCACTTAACGGCACCGTCGTCTTCCTCGCAGGGACTTGGACCAACAATTGGGGACCCGGCAGTCTGAGCAACCGTCGGTCGTTAAAGAGCAACCAGGATGGTCTTTTTGAGTTGACGGGCGCCCTCAGCGGGGGGATAGCATGCCCGGTGGCCGATGCGGACACTGGCGGTGCCCATGGAGTCCGTAGGGCCTTCATGCCCGACAGTCCGAAGTCGTCTAGCCTTAATGTTCGATTCCTCATCGACGCACCAGCCGGCGGGCTGACACCAGGGCGGTACACATCTCCTCCTCTGTATCACATCGATAGTGATCCGACCGAGGCCTCACTCGACCTGTATCGCATGATCTCACCCGGCGTCGTGGTTACTGCCGCATACTACGGTTGCACCCTGACCGCCCCGGCCTCAGTGAATCTCGACAATATGGACCACCTTTCCACGACCATTCCGTTAGCGGTCCGCTGCAGCGACGGAGCGGAGGGCCCAGAACCGATGACCGCCTGGCTATCAGTCATGGCCTCCGGCACGTCACGAGGTGTCTCGGCCGATCCACAACAGCTGGGGGTGGCCGGTACCAACGAGACCCTATATCTCCGCGGTAGCTGGTCGGCAACCGTGCCCTCGTGTACGGCATCAGACATGTATTTTGACGGCCGGGATGGGCTATCGCTCGGCCAGGTGCTCCCCGGTCAAAATGTGGACTTCGGGAAGATACCGGTCAGTTTCCGGCTGTGCACCACCCCGAGCGCTAAACCCGGGAACTATACCGCCCAGGCTACGCTCTCGGTAGTACAACGGTAAGAATTATAGTCATCTGAAGCCTGCGCTATGAAACTCTTGCGGGGGCGAAGCCGGTGGTTTCTTGAGGGAGCCTTTTCCATGGATGCCAGGCCAGCCTGTTCAGCAATGCGGGCCACGCAGACGGTGAATATCGTGCAGCGAAGCATGGTGTGCCGGTAAGACAATCTGCGGTGGCAGCCTCCCGGAGGCAGTCACCGTCATCAGAACATGAGTGAAGAGGAATAGGCCAGTGAAGCAGCCAGAAATCACCATCCGGATAGCCGGGCAGAGCGCAGAGATGCCCGTGCAGGCTCAGGCAGAGGCCTACCTGGCGCGGGCCTGGCGCCGGCGTGAGATGAAGGGCATCACGCGGGGGGAGGTTTCAGCTTACCGACTGCTGTGGACAATCTGGGCTATGGCTTTGATATCTGCTGTTTTCTCCGCCACATGCGAGGGGGCCGGGGAACTAGTGATGACAGTACAGAGCAATACCCCAGGGGTGGGCGCCTCGACCAGTACCGTCTCAGCGCAAGTAACAGGTACGTCCCCAGAGGTTCCCGTCGAGTCAGGCGACCGGGGCCATCCCGCATTGTTTTCGGGCATCCCCAATAGGTTTTCCCAATGCTCAACCACCGATTCGCAGGGGATCAGCCGGGCGAAAAACGGGGTATACGGATTCGGTGTGTTCGGACCGAACAGCACGGATGCCGCCGCCACCCTTCTAGTAACGGGCCAAGGTACATGGTCCCGGTGGGCCAACTCCAGGCCCCGCACCGGCTCCGTCACCTTCACTCGGGGATTGTGGACAGCAACCACGGACTGGACCCAGAGCTGGCCCGGGACGAACTCGTCCAACGGGAACGGTACAGGCTTTCAGGGTGGAGTTAGTTATGTAATGTGCCCCTCTATGCGAAGCCAGAACAATGCCGTCGTGGGTCAGTGGGACGCGTGGAATTCCTTCCAGGAGACGTCGTCCAGCTTAACCGCACGTTTCGAACTCGATGTTCCATCGGGCGGCCTACCTCCTGGGAGATACAGTACTAAATTGCCTATCTACATGCTCGACAGCCAAAACCAGGGATCCTCTGATTCGACGCTCTTTGTCGAGAGAATCACCGTAATATCCACGCCCCCCGCTTGCACGATCTCTGCGCCGGCCGCTATTGATATGTCATCTTCCATGGATACGGCAACGGTAGGCGTGGGAGTTCGGTGTGAAGCCCGTGGGGATAAAGATACCCCTCCCCTGAATGTCGGGCTTGCCGCCACCGCGTCCGGAAAGTCCAAGACCGCGACGTCTGACCCGCAGCAACTGGGGGTAGCGAACAGCAATGGAGCAATGTATATCCGAGGCAACTGGTCGTCTACAGCACCCACGTGTGCGGCGTCAGATATGTATTTTGACGGGCGCGATGGTCCCGTTCTGGGGAAACTTATATCCGGCCAGAGCGCCGATTTCGGTGTGACCCCAGTGAGTTTCCGGTTGTGCACAACTCCGGACGTTAAACCAGGGGAATATACCGCTCAGGCTACGCTCTCGGTAGTACAACGGTAAGAATGAGAGTCACCTGAAGCCTGCACTATGAATCTCTTGCGGGGGGCTCGAAGCCGGTGATTTCCCGGAAATGGCCTCACCCTGATTGCCACCTAAAGTAAAAATACCTTTGACCATATTTTTCTGATTGAAATTGCGCTCAACAAAATCCCTTGTCGTCAATTACTCGTAGCTGTAGCATATTTCGGCACCTGCAAAATCAGGTGCCGGGATTAGCCTCCTGTGAAATCGTTACAGGCGACATATGACGCGCTAGCGTCTTTTTTATGTCGTGCGCACGGCTACACCTCTATGGCGGGCCGGGTGGGGGGCGTCGCAAGACGCGCCGGTTTCGCCACCCGTGAGATTAGCCTCTCCGGTGGCGGAAAGATAACCCGTTACAGGAGGTTGCCACTATGGCTACGACCCTCGCTCAAACACACCCGTTACTTGCCTTTCCCTTCAATGCCGCCATGGACTTCACCGTTTATGCCGAACACTGCGAAAACTTCGCCGAAACCCTGATTGAAAACGACGATCCCGCTCTGAAAATGGCGCTCTGCGGCAGACTCCATGCCTGCCTGACGCTGCTTCAGCCCAGGCTGCTCGACCCCATTCCAGCTCATC
The DNA here is from genome assembly GCF_900635955.1 of Cedecea lapagei. Taxonomy (GTDB): domain Bacteria; phylum Pseudomonadota; class Gammaproteobacteria; order Enterobacterales; family Enterobacteriaceae; genus Cedecea; species Cedecea lapagei. Next base: position 4,190,548 of record NZ_LR134201.1, on the reverse strand, counting down.
TGATGAAAAGCCTGACCGTAGACACGCTTCCTGCCAGTTCACCTCGCTTCGAGCCTGATTGCACGGATCTTTGTTGCCATTGCCTCGCTCTGACGCAGACCCTGGTAGGACAGGGATTTTCCACGGAAACGGAGAAACAGCTTAGTTATTTGCTGTACGACTTAATCAACTACTTCGCGGCAGAAATGAAAGCCCCGCGCTGGCTGCGGAGCGCCGACGGCGTTAAGTTTATTGCCAGGATTGCGATATGAATCTGAAACCCGTTGAGCCCGATGCCTGTGAGTTGATAGACCGAGCCCGAATTCTGACTGGCGTCATGCTGGCAAATCCGGATGAAACCGGTGCTAATTATATTCTGCTGCTTATCCTTGCCGAACAGCTTCAGCGATTGCGTGATATTTTTGAAGCCGCTGAAATCCGCCGCGTGCATGAAGAAAAACTGCCCTTGTAGCCCGACGCCGGCACTGCACGGAACCTGGTAAAGTGGTGTGTGTTGCTGGTGGAACCCCAGAAAGCAAAAAACCAGCCCGCGGGCTGGTTTCTCTAAATAAGTGGTGCCCGGACTCGGACTAACGCCAAAGGCGTTTGAACAGCGTTTACGCTGGCCCTGAAGGGGTGAACCTCAGGGATGAGGCAAATACTAAAACATTGGGAACGTTTTTGAACAGCGTTTACGCTGGCCCCGAAGGGGTGAACCTCAGGGATGAGACGAATACTAAAACGTCGGGAACGTTTTTGAACAGCGTTTACGCTGGCCCCGGAGGGGTGAGTCTCAGGATGAGACGAATAATCGAACTTGTTCGATGAAGAGTCCATAAGCCCAAAAGCAAAAAACCAGCCCGTAGGCTGGTTTTTCTAAAAAGTGGTGCCCGGACTCGGAATCGAACCAAGGACACGGGGATTTTCAATCCCCTGCTCTACCGACTGAGCTATCCGGGCAACGGGCCGCATTAAACCGTAAAGGCCGCCAGGCGTCAACGGCTTTGTCATAAAAAATACCTAAAACTATGCTGACTGGCTGCTTTTCAGTCAAAGGCGACAAAAGGGCGAGCTTCAGGTTAAGGCCCCGCCGGTGCGGCACAGCGCAAAGCGAAGAATATCTTCCGCAAGGGTTCTCGCCGTGTCGATATCCGCCTGGCTGCGCTTGACCAGTAGCTTGCTGAGACAGCCTTCCAGTACCAGCTCCATTTGGTGCGCGACCATCGTCGGATCGTCGACTTCCATCTGCGTCAGCAGCTCGTGAGTGTACTCCCAGGCCGCTTTTTTCTGCTGGTCCGCCAGCTGATGAATCGGGTGTGATGCATCGGGGTAGAAGGTACAGGCGGCAATAAACAGGCAGCCGGGATAGCGTTGATTGCCGACACATTCGGTCAGGGCGTGGTAGCGCTTAAGCAGCTTTTGCTCCGGCGTCATCTCTTCGTCCAGCATCAGCTGGCGCCGCCAGACATCCACCTGCGAGCTCAGGTAGCGCAGAGCGTCGTACAGCAGGGCTTCGCTGTCGGGCCAAAACTGGCGAACCTCTGCTAGCGGATAATCGGCTTCTTTCGCCACCATCTCCAGCGTCGTGCTGGCAATGCCCTCACGTTCAAGGACATGCAGGGCGTGCTCTAAAACTTCTTCGCGTTGCACTGTCTTCTCCTTACGTTTCCCAACGGATCTAGTGTTGTTTACTGGCTGCGATTGCGCAAATGCTCGCTGAACGCTGTGGCGTCCATAAAGCCCGTCACACGGTCTGCCGGCTGTTCAACGCCTTGAGCATCAAAGAATAAAATGGTCGGCAGGCCAAGCACCTGCAAATGCTTAAGCAGGGCCTTGTCGTCGGCGTTGTTTGCGGTGACGTCGGCCTGGAGTAAAACGGTCTCAGAAAGCGCTTTTTGCACCTGCGGATCGCTAAAGGTGTATTTCTCAAACTCTTTACATGCCACACACCAGTCGGCGTACAAATCGAGCATCACCGGTTTGCCTTTCGCGTTTGCCAGCGCAGCGTCCAGCTGCTGAACGTTGGCTATTTTGCTAAAGCTGAGGTGAGGGACGGCCTGCGCGGAGACCGGAGAGCCAAAAGCCCAGTCCTGCAGCGGCCGCGCGGCGACCAGGGCGGCACCCAGCAGGATGATTTGCAGCACGCGCAGCCAGGGTTTCTTCGCCCCGAGGCTTACGATAAATGCCCAGCCGAAGAAGGCAACGCCCAGCAGGCTCCACAGCCTCAGCCCCCAGGTGTCGCCAAGCACGCGCTCCAGCAGGAATACCGGCAGCGCCAGAATCACAAAGCCAAAGGCGGTTTTAACGCTTTCCATCCATGGCCCGCTTTTTGGCAACAGGCGGTTGCCAAAGACGGTGATCAGAATAAGCGGCAGACCCATACCCAGCGCGTACAGGTAAAGCGTGCCGCCGCCGAGCCACATATTTCCGCTTTGCGCGATGTACAGCAGGATGGCGCTAAGCGGTGCGGTGGTGCACGGCGAGCATATAAGACCGGCCAGCGCGCCCATGGCAAAGACGCCGCCCGCCGAGCCGCCCTGCTGGCGATTGCTCATCAGCGTCAGGCGAGTTTGCAGCGACGACGGCAGCTGCAGGGTAAACAGGCCGAACATCGAGGCGGCGAGCAGGATAAAGAGTACCGACAGGCCAATAAGCACATACGGATGCTGCAGCGCAGCCTGGAACTGGAGGCCAGCGGCGGCGACCACGAGCCCAAGCGCGGTGTAGGTCAGCGCCATGCCCTGGACGTAAACAAAGGCCAGCAGCAGCGCCCGGGCTGTGGAAAGGCGTTGTTTACCGCCCAGCACAATGCCGGAGATGAGCGGGTACATCGGCAGCACGCAGGGGGTGAAGGCGATACCGATGCCGATCAGGAATGCCCACAGCGCGGAGAAGGGGAGCGAAGCGGGGGCGGAGTTGTCTGCGCCCCTCTCCCCGGCGCTCTCCCCGTGAGGGGAGAGGGAGGAAGATGTATTGCTCTCATTAACAGGTGCAGTAATAGCGCTCAACGGCACGACGCGAGTTTCCGGCGGGTAGCAGAACCCGGCTTCGGCGCAGCCCTGGTAGGTCACGCTCAGCGAGGCGCCTTTGCCTGCAGCCTTAACCGTAATCGGCAGATTTAGCTGCTGGGTGAAGATCTCGGTTTTGCCGTAGAACTCATCTTCGTGCCAGCTGCCTTTGGGGATCGCCAGCGGCGCAATGTTTGCGCTGGTGGGCACCACTTTTATCTGCTGGCGATAAAGGTAATAGCCGGGTTTTATCTGCCAGTTGAGGGTCAGCTGGCCAGCAGATTGCTGAAAGTCGAAGGCAAAGGCCTGGTCGACCGGGACAAACTGGGTTTTATTCTGGGCGTCAAACAGCCCGGCGAAGGCCTGCGAACTGCAAAGCAGCAGGACTAGCGTAATGATGCGTAAAGCCATGAGAGATATTCACTGTTTCCGTGTGCAACTGGCAGAACCAGCAGTTCAGGCGTTTGATAAGGGTGATGGGTCTTCAGGCAGGCAAGCAGCGCCTCCTGGTGCTCCACGTCGCTCTTGAGCAGCATCTGGACTTCATACTCCTGCTCAAGTTTTCCTTCCCAGTAATAGAGCGAAGTCGCGCCCGGCAGCAGCGTCACGCAGGCGGCAAGTTTTTCCGCCAGAACTTTCGCGGCCAGGTCCTGAGCGCTGGCTTCATCCGGTGCGGTACAGAGGACAACGACAGCCTGAGTCATCGACATCACAAACCTCATTATGGGAGGAAACGGCCTCGACTATAGCATGAGGAGAGGAAGACGGGCCGAATAACAACCCGTCTTTGAAGAGATTTACAGCAGCACGCCGCCGAGCAGAAAGCCGAAGCAGACGGCCAGCACCACGCCCATGGTGCCGGGGATAAAGAACGGGTGATTGAAGACAAATTTGCCGATGCGCGTTGTGCCGGTATCGTCCATCTGTACCGCGGCGACCAGCGTCGGGTAGGTAGGCAGAATAAACAGGCCGGAGACGGCAGCAAAAGAAGCGACGGCGGTGAGCGGCGAGACGCTGAGCGCCAGCGCCATCGGCATCAGCGCCTTGGCTGTTGCAGCCTGGGAGTAAAGCAGCGCTGAAGCGAAGAAGAAAATCACCGCCAGCAGCCACGGATGGCCCTGAATCACGCTTCCTGCGGTCTCTTTGATCCAGTCAATGTTGGCGGAGACGAAGGTATCGCCCAGCCAGGCTACGCCCAGAATACAAATACAGGCGCTCATACCGGCCTTGAAAGTACTGGAGCTCAGGATACTGTCTGTTTCCACGCCGCAGATAACGGTGGTCAGGGTGGCGACCGACAGCATAATAATCAGGATCGCATTGGTGGTGTTCATCAGCGGCGTAGCGACGAGGCCGAGGCTTGGGCTGTTGACGATGGCATAGATAACCACGCCAACCACGCCGAGCAGGAAGAGAAATACTGAGGTTTTGGCGCGGGGTTGGATCTCGACTTGTTTATCGCCGCGCAGCTCAATCAGGCCTTCTTCCAGGCGCTTGAGGTAAACCGGGTCATTGGACAGTTTTGAGTCAAACAGGATGGACACCAGGAACGACATCACCAGCACCGCCAGCAGGGTGGAAGGGATAACCACCGATAGCAGTTGAATGTAGCTGACGCCGTTACCTTCCATCACCGAAGACATGTAGACCACCGCGGCGGAGATGGGCGAGGCGGTAATGGCTATCTGAGCAGAAACCACCGCCGTCGAGAGCGGCCGGCAGGGTTTGATGCCCTGCTCTTTGGCAACTTCGGCGATAACCGGCAGCGTGGCCAGCGAAATATTGCCGGTGCCGGCGAAGATAGTCAGGAAGTAAGTCACCACAGGCGCAAGAATGGTGATGTATTTAGGGTTCTTGCGTAACAGTTTTTCGGTCTGGTGAACCAGGTAGTCAAGGCCGCCCGCGATTTGCATCGCGGAGATGGCCGCTATCACGGCCATAATGATTGAAATAACGTCGAAGGGAATACTGCCAGGTTTTACGCCCAGCGCCGCGAGAATTAAAACCCCCAGCCCCCCGGCATAGCCGATGCCTATACCGCCAAGCCTTGCCCCCCAAAAATATCGCTGCTAACACGATGATGAGCTCGATGACTATCATGGCTGCTTCCTTGATGTTTAATGAGATGAAAATGGAATGTTGTTTTTTCGTATACCGTTAAAATGAAAAAGGCACGTCCGACTGGACGTGCCTTTTGGCCTTCAGGCTGATGAATTATTGTTCGCTTTCATCGGTATAGCGTTTAGCTTTGTAGACCGGGTGCATCAGGTTGTGGACGGAGAAGATATCGTCCAGCTCGGCTTCGGTCAGCAGGCCGCGCTCCAGCACGACCTCGCGTACGCTCTTGCCGGTCTCGGCGCAGATCTTACCGACGATGTCGCCGTTGTGGTGACCAATGAACGGGTTCAGGTAGGTCACGATGCCGATGGAGTTGTACACATAGCTCTCACACACTTCTTTATTGGCGGTGATGCCGTTGACGCATTTTTCCAGCAGGTTGTAGCAGGCGTTGGTCAGAATATGGATGGACTCGAACATCGCCTGGCCAATCACCGGCTCCATCACGTTCAGCTGCAGCTGGCCCGCTTCGGAAGCCATGGTTACCGTGGTGTCGTTGCCGATCACTTTGAAGCAGACCTGGTTCACCACTTCCGGGACCACCGGGTTCACTTTGGCCGGCATGATTGAGGAGCCTGCCTGCAGCTCCGGCAGGTTGATTTCGTTCAGGCCAGCTCGCGGGCCGGAAGAGAGCAGGCGCAGGTCGTTACAGATTTTGGACATTTTCACCGCCAGGCGCTTCAGTGAGCTGTGCACCATGACGTATGCGCCGCAGTCGGAAGTGGCTTCAATCAGGTCTTCCGCCGGGACGCACGCCAGGCCGCTGACTTCCGCCAGTTTCTGTACGGCCAGCTGCTGATAACCATCCGGAGTATTGAGGCGTGTGCCGATAGCGGTTGCGCCAAGGTTCACTTCCAGCAGCAGTTCCGCAGTGCGCAGCAGGTTTTTGGTTTCTTCGGTGAGCAGCACGTTGAACGCGTGGAACTCCTGGCCCAGGCTCATCGGTACTGCGTCCTGCAGCTGGGTACGGCCCATTTTCAGGATCTCAGCAAACTCAACCGCTTTACGCTGGAAGCCTTCGCCCAGCTGATTGATGGCGTCGATCAGTTTGATAATCGAGGTGTACACCGCGATGCGGAAGCCGGTTGGGTAGGCGTCGTTGGTTGACTGGCATTTGTTGACGTGGTCGTTCGGGTTCAGGAACTGGTATTCGCCTTTCTGGTGGCCCATCAGCTCAAGACCGATATTGGCGAGCACTTCGTTGGTGTTCATGTTAACTGAAGTACCGGCCCCGCCTTGGTAAACGTCTACCGGGAATTGATCCATGCATTTGCCGTTGTTCAGGACTTCATCACAGGCCTGAATGATGGTGTTCGCGATGCTTTTAGGAATGGTTTGCAGTTCCTTGTTCGCCATTGCCGCCGCTTTTTTCACCATCACCATACCGCGTACAAACTCCGGTATGTCGCTGATTTTACTGTTGCTAATGTAGAAGTTTTCAATCGCTCTCAGAGTATGAACGCCGTAGTAGGCATCCGCTGGCACTTCCCTGGTACCCAACAAATCTTCTTCGATACGAATGTTATTTAACATGTGAACCTTCTTAGTAAAGCTGCAGATAAATGCACTGTTTTATTCACACACACGAAATGTGGTTGTGAGCTTAATAGGCCGACGATTATGTCCATATTCGGCCGCGTTATCGTGATGATATGCTGATGATAGCGAAAAGCAGTAACCTGGATCACTTATTAAAAGCCGCTGCGCATAACAATTATTAATATGTGATATAGGTCAACAGTTGAAAATTTCCAGAAAAAATTCACCGAATAAGCATTGATTTTTGTCTACGCCGTCGCCATTTCACCCCTACGCGTCATTGCCAATCCATTTTTTGCGAGGCCGTTTCCGGACTCGCCCGCTGACAGGAGCGTATAGTGCGCTGGATCCCGTTTATTGCCTTTTTCCTCTATGTCTACATCGAAATTTCGCTGTTCATACAGGTGGCACACGTTCTGGGGGTCTTTATGACCCTGATTCTGGTTATTTTCACTTCGGTGATAGGGCTGTCGCTGGTGCGTAACCAGGGCTTTAAAAATCTGATGCTGATGCAGCAGAAGATGGCGGCGGGCGAAAGCCCGGCGGCAGAGATGATCAAAAGCGTCTCGCTGATCATGGCCGGTATCCTGCTGCTGCTGCCGGGGTTCTTTACCGACTTCCTCGGCCTGCTGCTGCTGCTGCCGCCGGTGCAAAAGCACCTGACGCTGAAGCTGATGCCGCATTTACGCTTCTCCCGCATGCCGGGCGGCGGCTTTAGCGCCGGCAGCGAAGGCGGCAATACCTTTGACGGCGAGTTCCAGCGTAAAGACGACGGGCCAAAGCGCCTCGACGACCAGCATCGTGACGATCGTTAATTTTTAGATTTTTTTTGTTTTCCCCCCCTTGAAGGGGGGAAGGCGCATCCCCATTAATCAGGTCACCAGCCGATAACCCGTATGGGACGGCGTTACCTAACTATCTGATACTGACTTTCTCAAAGGAGAGCTATCAATGAGCATTCGTCCATTACATGATCGTGTCATCGTCAAGCGTAAAGAAGTTGAGTCCAAATCTGCGGGCGGCATCGTTCTGACTGGCTCCGCAGCGGGCAAATCAACTCGTGGCGAGATCATCGCTGTCGGTAAAGGCCGCATCCTGGAAAACGGTAGCGTGCAGCCGCTGGACGTGAAAGTGGGTGACATCGTTATTTTCAACGATGGCTACGGCGTGAAGTCCGAGAAAATCGACAACGAAGAAGTGCTGATCATGTCCGAAAGCGACATCCTGGCGATTGTTGAAGCGTAATTTGACGCACGAACCTGAACGAATTTGAGGAATAGAAGAAATGGCAGCTAAAGACGTAAAATTCGGTAACGACGCTCGTGTAAAAATGCTGCGCGGCGTTAACGTACTGGCAGATGCAGTGAAAGTTACCCTCGGTCCTAAAGGCCGTAACGTGGTTCTGGATAAATCTTTCGGTGCACCGACCATCACCAAAGATGGTGTTTCCGTAGCGCGTGAAATCGAGCTGGAAGACAAGTTCGAAAACATGGGCGCGCAGATGGTGAAAGAAGTTGCCTCTAAAGCGAACGACGCTGCAGGCGACGGCACCACCACCGCAACCGTACTGGCTCAGGCTATCATCACCGAAGGCCTGAAAGCTGTTGCTGCCGGCATGAACCCAATGGATCTGAAACGCGGTATCGATAAAGCCGTTGTTGCCGCCGTTGAAGAGCTGAAAGCGCTGTCCGTACCGTGCTCTGACTCTAAAGCGATTGCTCAGGTTGGTACCATCTCCGCTAACTCCGACGAAACCGTAGGTAAACTGATCGCTGAAGCGATGGATAAAGTCGGTAAAGAAGGCGTGATCACCGTTGAAGACGGCACCGGTCTGGAAGACGAACTGGACGTAGTTGAAGGTATGCAGTTCGACCGTGGCTACCTCTCCCCATACTTCATCAACAAGCCAGAAACTGGCGCTGTTGAGCTGGAAAGCCCGTTCATCCTGCTGGCTGACAAAAAAATCTCCAACATCCGCGAAATGCTGCCAGTGCTGGAAGCCGTTGCGAAAGCAGGCAAACCGCTGGTTATCATCGCTGAAGACGTTGAAGGCGAAGCACTGGCTACCCTGGTGGTTAACACCATGCGCGGCATCGTGAAAGTGGCTGCGGTTAAAGCACCTGGCTTCGGCGACCGTCGTAAAGCTATGCTGCAGGACATCGCTACCCTGACCGGCGGTACCGTTATCTCTGAAGAGATCGGTATGGAGCTGGAAAAAGCGACCCTGGAAGACCTGGGCCAGGCTAAACGCGTTGTGATCAACAAAGACACCACCACCATCATCGATGGCGTGGGTGAAGAAGCCGCTATTCAGGGCCGCGTGGGTCAGATCCGTAAGCAGATCGAAGAAGCGACTTCTGACTACGACCGTGAAAAACTGCAGGAGCGCGTAGCGAAACTGGCAGGCGGCGTAGCGGTAATCAAAGTCGGTGCTGCTACCGAAGTTGAAATGAAAGAGAAAAAAGCTCGCGTCGACGATGCCCTGCACGCTACCCGTGCTGCGGTTGAAGAAGGCGTGGTTGCCGGCGGTGGCGTAGCCCTGGTTCGTGTTGCAGCGAAACTGGCTAACCTGACCGCTCAGAACGAAGACCAGAATGTGGGTATTAAAGTTGCGCTGCGCGCGATGGAAGCACCTCTGCGTCAGATCGTTTCTAACGCCGGTGAAGAGCCATCCGTTGTTACCAACGCGGTGAAAGCGGGCGAAGGTAACTACGGTTACAATGCAGCTACCGAAGAATACGGCAACATGATCGACTTCGGTATCCTGGATCCAACCAAAGTGACCCGTTCTGCTCTGCAGTACGCGGCTTCCGTTGCGGGCCTGATGATCACTACCGAATGCATGGTCACCGACCTGCCTAAAGGCGATGCGCCTGACTTAGGCGCTGCTGGTGGTATGGGCGGCATGGGTGGCATGGGCGGCATGATGTAATTCGCCTTAGCACCTTGTGTTAAAGAAACCCTCAGTCAGAAATGTCTGGGGGTTTTTTCTTTTGTTCACAGTCTGGTATAAGGTCTTACCGGGCGATAACGGCTCAATACCTTGATTACGGGGAATAACATGCGCATGAAAGTCTCATCTGGAGTGGTTGTGGCAGCGCTGCTGCTGGCAGGATGTAGCACGGGCAATCAGCTGAGCTCCAGCGGCCAGAGCGTTCGTTTTGTGGAAGACAAACCGGGCAGCGAATGCCGTCTGCTGGGCACCGCTACCGGTGAGCAGAGCAACTGGCTGTCCGGCCAGCACGGCGATGAAGGCGGCTCAATGCGTGGCGCGGCAAATGCCCTGCGTAACAATGCGGCCGAGATGGGCGGTAACGTCCTGTATGGCGTAAGCAGCCCAAGCCAGACGCTGCTCTCCAGCTTTGCGCCAACGGCCAGCAAAATGACCGGCCAGGTTTATAAGTGCCCGAACTGATCGGGTAAGTATTCCCCTCTCCTGAAGGAGAGGGTTAGGGTGAGGGCGCTACGCTCTCACTTCTGTCGCAATTGCAAATCCAGCGGCGTTTTACTTGGCTCGCCGCCTATCTCTCTTGCCAGCTTCGGCACCATATAACCAGAAACCAGCGTCAGCAGCTCGCGCATAATAGCCCGTGCCTCTTCGTCTTCTACCATAAAGTGCGCCGCGCCCTGGACCCTGTCGAGCACGTGCAGGTAGTACGGCATCACGCCCGCATCAAATAAAGCATTGCTAAGGTCTGCCAGCGTCTGCGCACTGTCGTTCACGCCGCGCAGCAGCACGCTCTGATTGAGTAACGTAACGCCCGCCTGGCGCAGCTTTACCATCGCCTGACGGAAGTCGTCGCCAATCTCCTGGGCATGGTTAATGTGATTGACCAGCAGTACCTGAAGCGATGAGCGGGCTATCCTTGCCGCCAGCGCGTCGGTGATGCGGGCAGGAATAACGATCGGCAGGCGGCTGTGAATGCGCAGACGTTTGATGTGGGGAATGGCTTCCAGCTCGCTGATGAGCCAGTCCAGCTCGTGATCTTTTGCCATCAGCGGGTCGCCGCCGGAGAAAATAATTTCGTCCAGCTCCGGGTGTTCGCTGATGTAGGCGAGCGCGGTCTGCCAGTTGCGTTTATTACCCTGGTTGTCGGCGTAGGGAAAATGGCGACGGAAGCAGTAGCGGCAGTTCACGGCGCAGCCGCCTTTTACCAGCAGCAGGGCCCGGTTTCGGTATTTATGTAACAGGCCCGGAACCACGCTGTGCTGCTCTTCCAGAGGGTCTGTTGTGAAGCCGGGCGCGGCAACGAACTCCTGTTTTGCCGTCAGGACCTGGCGCAGCAGCGGGTCGGCAGGGTTGCCTTTTTCCATGCGCGCGACAAACGCGCGGGGGACTCGCAGCGCGAAAAGTCGCCTTGCTTCACGTCCGGCAAGCAATTCTTCATCAGCGGCAACATTTAAAATGTGCAGCAGTTCATCAGGATCGGTTATAACATCGGCAAGTTGCGTTAACCAATCTTCTCTGTGAGGGGGATTTAGGGTTACAATGTGTGCCATTTTTTTGGCTAAGCTACCAGTTAACAAATTCAGAGGGCCTTATGGCGACTTATTCTAGCAACGATTTCCGTGCCGGTCTTAAAATCATGATGGATGGCGAACCGTACGCGGTTGAAGCCAGCGAATTCGTAAAACCGGGCAAAGGCCAGGCATTCGCGCGCGTTAAGCTGCGTCGTCTGCTGACCGGTACCCGCGTTGAGAAAACCTTCAAGTCTACCGACTCTGCAGAAGGCGCTGACGTTGTCGATATGAACCTGACTTACCTGTACAACGACGGTGAGTTCTACCACTTCATGAACAACCAGACCTTCGAGCAGCTGGCTGCGGACGAAAAAGCCGTTGGCGAAAACGCTAAATGGCTGCTGGACCAGGCTGAGTGCATCGTGACCCTGTGGAACGGTCAGCCTATCTCCGTTACCCCGCCAAACTTTGTTGAGCTGGAAATCGTTGAAACCGATCCAGGTCTGAAGGGCGATACTGCAGGTACCGGCGGCAAGCCAGCTACCCTGAGCACCGGCGCTGTGGTTAAGGTTCCGTTGTTCGTACAGATCGGCGAAGTCATCAAAGTTGACACCCGTTCTGGTGAATACGTTTCTCGCGTGAAGTAATTTTCGCGAAGGTTCGCGGCGCGGCGCCTCAGGCACGCGCCGCCGCTTGATCCAGGCCGGGAAGATGAACCGTTTACTAAAACAGATTCTTTTTGTCTCGCTGCTGGCGGCTGCGCTATCGGGTTGCAATACTACGCGCGGGTTTGGTGAAGATTTGCAACACCTTGGCGGTGCCATCGAGCGCGCAGTCAGTAAATAACCTCACGTTGTCCGAAAACGTCCGCCTTTTCCTTCACTGTTTCGTTTTTTAGCTATGCTTAATGAGCTATACACAAACAACATTGGTAAAAGGAAAAGCTTATGATTAAGAAAACCCTTGCTGCGTTTTTCTCTCTCGTCGTTCTTTCATCCTTGTTGACCGCCTGCAATACCACACGCGGTGTAGGTGAGGATATCCAGAGCGGCGGCCACGCTATTTCGGGTGCGGCAACAAAAGCTCAGCAATAGTGATTTGCGGTACGGTATTATTGCCGTACCGTTATTCTAAAACCGCTTCGGGAATATTTAAAAAAAGCGATAATCTGTTGTCAGCTCCCAGCTTTAATCGAATATTCCGCTTATAGGTGTAAACCGTTTTTATACTTATTCCCATTACTCGCGCAATATATTCATTCTTCGCTTCTTCTTTCCATAGTTTTAATATTTTTTCTTCGCGTAAGGTCAACAGCGGAGTTATATGACGTTTTACTTCACGGAAAGGTGGGCGAGCGGCAATCATCTGCTGAATTAAGTCAGCCAATGCCGCCAATGATAGCGACTTATCCCAAATATCAGTGCTGCCCTGGGCGGCGCAGTACTCGGCGATGGTGGGGTGATGCCCGCTTTGCAGCAGCAGGAGTCGCGTCGTGTCGCCGCAGGCAGAATAGATAGTCGAAAGTTGTTGGATATTATGCAGTGCGGTTGAGAAACTGTTGAAGTCGGCGATCACCATATTGGGCTGCCATTTAATAATTTTTTCCCGTGCGAGAAGCAAACTGTCCGTCTCTAAAATACTCATTGCCGTAGCCAGATTATTTTTCTGATTGAGCAAGTGCGTCAGTCCCTGACGGCTGAAGTAACACCTATCAACCAATAATATTTTATACATTTTTACGCTTCACGTTAATCATTACTGCGGCGTTTGCAGGCTGGCAAACCACGTTTTATCATATGAATAAATTTGGCAAAATGAATCACGGAAATGCGCTCAGATTCGCGGTCAATTCCAGGCTTAGCAAGGGGCGCGAAATGAAACAAATATTTCCAGGGGTAACCTTCGTGTATCGATTTTCAGGTTGCCATTTGGGTGCTAAACTCGGCTTCTCACCTACGCCTTGCGGGACGACCCGCAAGCGCATCTCACAGCGGGGACGGCCCCATTTTTTACTGGAGCTGTTATGGCCTGGATAGTTTTGTTCATTGCTGGATTACTGGAAGTTGTCTGGGCGGTAGGCCTCAAATACACCCACGGCTTTAGCCGCCTGTGGCCAAGCGTAATCACGATTGTTGCGATGGTCGTCAGCATGGCGTTGCTCTCATGGGCGATGAAAACGCTGCCGACCGGCACCGCCTACGCGGTATGGACGGGAATCGGCGCCGTGGGGGCTGCCATTACCGGGATTCTGCTGCTTGGGGAGTCGGCTAACCCGGCACGCCTGATTAGCCTGGCTCTGATTGTGTCAGGCATTATTGGTCTGAAACTTTCCACTCATTAAGAGCCGGGTTGTTTCACCCAGATGAGTTTATCCACCGCAAATCCCTGACGGGTGGCGGTGGCCAGCAGCTGCTGTTTAACCTCGTTGCTAATGGTTGGCGTGCGGGAGAGGATCCACAGGTAATTAAGGTCCGGCCCGCACACCAGCGCATGGCGGTAATTTTTATCCAGCGCGATCACGTTATAGCCGCCGTAAAACGGGCCGAAAAAGGAGACTTTTAGCGCCGCAACGTTCGGATCTCCAGTGAAATAAGCCTTCCCTTCAACCTGCTGCCACATTTGCCTGTCCGGATTGAAACCCCGGTTTATCACGCGAAGACCGCCGTCATCCATAAAGCTGTAGGTGGCCGTCACCTGATTCAGACCGCTTTCAAAGCGGTGGTCCAGCCGGGCGATTTCATACCAGGTGCCGATAAAGCGTTTTGCGTCGAAGTTTTGGACCACCGTGACGCTGGGGGGCGGGGTTGGGGCGCTGCAGGAGACAACGAATAGTGCAACCGCAAGCGCGGTGACAGCGGGCCAAATGCGCATAGCAGATTCCTTCCAGAGGTTTTTAGCTAAGTGTAGATGGCAACAGGAAATAAAGTGTGAGCGAAGCCGTAAATAATGCGGCCTGCGTAAGCGGGCCGCGGTAGGGCTATTGCAAGGCGTCCAGAATAGCGTAAGCGGCTTTTACCCGCTCCGTATTCGGGTAACTTTTATTCGCCAGCATCACGATGCCCAGCTGCTTCTCCGGGATAAAAGCGACGTAGCTGCCAAAGCCGCCCGTTGAGCCGGTTTTATGTACCCAGGACGCTTTTACGGCAGGCACGGGGGGCTCAATAAGCATTGCCGGATGCGGTGCAAGGGCGACGTGATTGTCGCTGCCGTCAACCACGGTTTTCGCCTGCACCGGCCAGTTCAGCATTTCCCAACCAAGTCCCTGATACATGCTGCCGATGCGCCAATAACGGGACTGTGCGAGCCGGATACCCTGCTGCAGCGGTTTGTCCTCAAGGCGTTCGGGCGCCATGTTGGCCTGTACCCACTGAGCCATATCCTCGATGCTGGATTTTACCCCGTAGGCCTCGGCATCCAGCATGCCCGGCGAGACGCGCACGGCTTTGCCGTCGCGGTAGCCCCAGGCATAGTGGCTTTCTTCCGCCGCAGGAACGTTAATCCAGGTGTGCGTAAGCTTTAGCGGCTCAAAGACGCGTTTTGACATCGCCCGATCAAAGCTCATTCCCGATGGTTTCACCATCAAAGCGCCAAACAGTCCGATGCTCGCGTTGGCGTACAGCCGCTGCGCGCCCGGCGCCCATTGCGGCTGCCATATCTGGTAGAACTTAAGAAGCTCGTCGCTGTTGGTGACCTCATCCGGCACCTGCAGCGGCAGGCCACCGGCGGTATAGGTTGCCAGCTGAAGAAGCGTGATCCCTTTCCACTGGTCGCCGGTCAGCTCAGGCCAGTATTTTTGCGCCGGATCGCTGAGGCTAATCTCGCCTCGAGCCAGGGCATCACCGCCCAGCACGCCGGTAAAGGTTTTACTGACTGAACCCAGCTCAAACAGGGTTTGTTGTGTCACCGGCTGATTGCGCTGCACGTCGGCTTTTCCCCAGGTGAAATAGAGAGGATAGCCTTTGTAGATCACCGCCACCGCCATGCCCGGGATCGCCTGCTCTTTCATCAGCGGCGCAACGGTACGGTTCACAAGCTTTTCAATCTGCTGCGCGGTCAGTTCTTTTTGTCCGGCAAGACTGGAGCCTGAGACGGCGAGGAGCAGCGTCAGGCAGAGGGATTTTTTCATAATGGATAACCTTCCTTAGAGAGATGATAGCGGTCCGGGCCCTTCAGACGAGGCAAGTTTGTTGGATTTGACTCCCGCTGACAAACGATTAAATTTGGCATTAGGCTTAAGATTTTCTAACAGGAAAGGCCATGACCCGCAGCTATATCCCCCTCAATTCCCTGCGAGCTTTTGAAGCCGCCGCCAGGCATCTGAGCTTTACGCACGCCGCCATTGAACTGAATGTGACCCACTCCGCCATCAGCCAGCAGGTGAAAGCGCTGGAGGAGCATCTGCATTGCCAGCTTTTTGTCCGCGTGTCTCGTGGCCTGATGCTGACCACGGAGGGTGAAAATCTGTTACCTGTACTTCATGATTCCTTCGATCGTATCGCGAGCGTGCTGGACCGTTTTGCCGGCATGCAGGCGAGAGAAAAACTTAAGCTGGGCGTTGTGGGTACCTTCGCAACCGGCTTTCTCCTGCCGCGCCTTGAGGCGTTTCGTCGACGCTATCCGCATATCGACCTCCAGCTCTCAACCCATAACAATCGCGTGGATCCGGCGGCAGAAGGGCTGGACTATACGGTACGATTTGGCAGCGGGGCCTGGCACGGCACAGAAGCGACGTTCCTGTGTGACGCTCCGCTGTCGCCGCTGTGCTCTCCGGCGCTGGCCGCAGAACTCAAGGTGCCGAAGGAGGTGCTGAATTTTACGCTGCTGCGCTCCTACAGGCGTGACGAATGGGCTGAGTGGTTGCAGGCGGCCGGCGAGGCGCCGCCGTCACCGACGCATCTGGTCATGGTTTTTGATTCCTCGATAACTATGCTTGAGGCCGCGCAGGCCGGGGCCGGTATCGCCATTGCGCCAGTGAATATGTTCACCCATTTGTTGAACAGCGAACGGATAGTGCGTCCGTTTGAGACGGAAATCAGTCTGGGAAGTTACTGGCTAACCCGGCTCCAGTCTCGCGTGGAAACACCGGCGATGCGAGACTTCTCTGCCTGGCTGGTCGCAGAGTGTGCAAACTAAAAAGGCCTGCGCAGCAGCGGCAGGCCTTGTTGCGTTTTAAGCGGTTACAGCGTCAGCAGGCCAATAATAGTCACCACGGTTAAAATGGCGGCCAGCCCGTAAAACACCCATTTCCCGGCGGGAACGTGGATCTTCAGGTCGTGCATCGCATGGTGAATACGGTGCAGACCGCACCACAGCGGCAGCACGATCGTCAGCAGCAGGAACAGGCGACCAATCCAGCTGTGGGCGAAGGCGTATACGCGGTCAAAGCTCAGCGCGTCGCCAGGGAACAGGCCAAGCGGCAGCATAATGCCGACCAGCAGCACGATAACCGGCGCAAAGATAGCGCCCCACATGCCGCCTGCGCCAAACAGGCCCCAGAATACGGGCTCGTCGGAGCGTTTAGGATTTTGGTTAATCACGTCAGCCTCCTTACCAGAACAGTGCTACAAGCAGCACCACGACAGTCACCAGTGCGGTGACAACCCATAATCCCTTGATGACCGGCTCCGGCCCCATTTTTTCGCCCTTGACGATGACGTTGGCGGCCTTCGGCGCCAGCTCAAACCAGGTTTTGGTATGCAGCACGGCGGCGGCGAGGGTGATGATATTGAGGATAATTACGACCGGGTTTTGCAGGAAATCGACAAAACCTGCCCAGCCCTCCGCCCCGTGTTTAAGCGAAAAAAGTCCATAAATCAGCACAATGCTGAACCAGACGGTTGGGACCGAAGTGCCTTCACGCAGCATATAAAAACGGT
Source organism: Cedecea lapagei (assembly GCF_900635955.1). Taxonomy (GTDB): domain Bacteria; phylum Pseudomonadota; class Gammaproteobacteria; order Enterobacterales; family Enterobacteriaceae; genus Cedecea; species Cedecea lapagei. Next base: position 4,173,567 of record NZ_LR134201.1, on the reverse strand, counting down.
AGAAGCCCAGCTGTCGCCACCAGGTTGGCGCCATGGGGCGGACATAAGGCTTACGTTTCGTGGTCATGGTGCACTCCTTAGCGTGGTTTCAGGGTGGCAATCAAAAAGTCTTTCGAACTTTCGACTTTGCCCTGCTGGATGGCCGCGGCCGGATCGACGTGTTTTGGACAAACTTCGGAGCAGAAGCCGACAAAGGTGCAGCTCCAGACGCCGTTCTGCCCGTTGAGCTGCGGCATACGCTGTTTCTTGCCGTGGTCACGGCTGTCCAGGTTGTAACGGTGGGCGAGGGTGATCGCCGCCGGACCGATAAACTCAGGGTTCAGGCCAAACTGCGGGCAGGCGGCATAACAGAGCCCGCAGTTGATGCAGCCGGAGAACTGATGGTATTTCGCCATCTGCGCAGGCGTCTGCTTATTAGGCCCCTGATCCGGGGTACGCGAGTTGCCGATAATATAAGGCTTAATCGACTCCAGGCTTTCGATGAAGTGGGTCATATCGACCACCAAATCGCGCTCTATCGGGAAGTTTGCCAGCGCTTCGACCTTAATACCGCCGGTGTATTCGCGCAGGAAGGTTTTACAGGCCAGCTTCGGCACTTTGTTGACCATCATGCCGCAGGAGCCGCAAATTGCCATACGGCATGACCAGCGGTAGCTGAGGTCCGGCGCGAGGTTATCTTTGATATAGCCCAGCCCGTCCAGCAGTGAGGTTTGCTCGTCAAACGGCACCTCGTAGATTTCGCTATGCGGCTTGCCGTCCGTTTCCGGGTTATAGCGCACAATCTCAATCTTCAGGGTTTGCATCTCAGCCATTTGCCTTCTCCTTTTTCTCAGCGTCTTCCGCTTCAGCGCCGTACACGCGTTTTGCTGGCGGCAGCGTGGTGATCTTCACATCGCTGTAGTCGAGGCGGGTGGTGCCGTCGGCGTCGCGGAAGGCCAGAGTATGCTTAAGGAAGTTGACGTCATCACGCTCGGTGCAGCCTTCGTCGAGGCGCTGGTGAGCGCCGCGAGACTCCTTACGTGCAATGGCGGAGTGCGCCATACATTCGGCAACGTTCAGGCCGTGGCCCAGTTCAATGGTGTACAGCAGGTCGGTATTGAAGACGCTGGAGGTGTCGGTAATGCGTACGCGTTTGAAGCGCTCCTGAAGCTCTGCCAGCTTGTCGACGGTTTTCTGCATCAGCTCCGTAGTGCGGTAAATCCCGCAGCCTTCTTCCATGGAAAGCCCCATTTCGTCGCGGATTTTCGACCAGTTTTCGTTGCCTTCCTGATTGACCAGCTGCTTCAGGCGGCCTTCAACATCGGCGGCCTGGGCATTCAGCGCGGCATCGTTCGCCGGCTGCGCCTGAGCGGCACGCTCCATCGCCTGCTCGCCCGCCAGGCGGCCAAAGACCACCAGCTCTGCCAGCGAGTTAGAGCCAAGCCGGTTCGCGCCGTGCAGGCCAACAGAGGAACATTCACCTACCGCGAACAGCCCTTTAATGCGGGTTTCGCATTGGGTATCGGTTTCGATGCCGCCCATGGTGTAGTGTGCGGTTGGGCGCACTGGAATCGGCTCTTTAATGGGGTCGACGCCGACATAGGCTTTGGCCAGCTCGCAGATAAACGGCAGGCGTTCAAGCAGCTTTTTCTCGCCGAGGTGGCGCAGGTCGAGGTACACCACATCGCCACGCGGCGTGGAGATGGTGTTGCCTTTACGCCACTCGTGCCAGAAGGCCTGAGAGACTTTGTCGCGGGGGCCCAGCTCCATGTATTTGTTCTTCGGTTCGCCGAGCGGGGTTTCCGGCCCCATACCGTAATCCTGCAGATAGCGATAGCCGTTTTTATTCACCAGAATACCACCTTCGCCGCGGCAGCCTTCGGTCATCAGGATGCCCGAGCCCGGCAGACCGGTTGGGTGATACTGCACAAATTCCATGTCCCGTAGCGGCACGCCGTGGCTCAGCGCCATGCCCATGCCGTCGCCGGTAACGATGCCGCCGTTGGTGTTGTAGCGATAAACACGCCCGGCCCCGCCGGTTGCCATAACTACCGCGTTAGCGCGAATTTGTACCAGCTCACCTTCCATCATGTTCATCGCGACAACGCCACGCGCCTGGCCGTCATCGACCAGAATATCGAGGACGAAGTGTTCATCGAAGCGTTGAATTTGCGGGAACTGAAGGGAGGTCTGGAACAGGGTGTGGAGCATATGGAAGCCGGTTTTGTCGGCGGCGAACCAGGTACGTTCGATCTTCATTCCACCGAAGCGCCTGACGTTAACGCTGCCGTCCGGACGGCGGCTCCATGGGCAGCCCCACTGCTCAAGCTGGGTCATTTCGGTGGGGCAATGGTGAACAAAGTAGTCAACCACGTCCTGCTCACACAGCCAGTCGCCTCCGGCAACGGTGTCGTGAAAATGGTATTCGAAGCTGTCGTGATCCTGCGCGACGGCTGCGGAACCCCCTTCGGCGGCGACCGTATGGCTGCGCATTGGGTAGACTTTGGAAATCAGAGCGATTTTGGCCTGTGGATTAGCCTGGGCCGCCGCAATGGCGGCCCGTAGGCCTGCTCCGCCGGCGCCTATAATGGCAAGATCGGCTTGAAAGGTTTGCACGACATTCCTCCAGATTTTAGTAATTCGCAAAGCTAATACGACCAAAGGGTGTTCACCGTCTGAAAGGCGGTGGCTGCGAAAGGTGTATCCCTGCTCCTTCTTAGGTAGATGAAGTATAACCGGAGGAATATTGGGGAAATTTGATTTGTTCGATTTTTTTGCCGTTCTGTGAGGTGATTAATTACCGCTGTTAATGAATTACGTCACAAAAATGATTTTTTAAATGGTGTAGGGAAGGAAAAAAATGGCTGCCCGCTTAGAAGAAAAGTGTGTTGGGACTCCCCCTTTTGCGCCGAAACGAAAATTCTCTGCGCAAAATTTGTCTCCTTTCTGTGATGCGGGTAGACTTCTCGGCCTTGTATAAATACGGAGACTTTCTCATGAGCGAAACGGCCACCTGGCAGCCGAGCGCATCCATCCCCAACCTGCTAAAACGCGCCGCCATTATGGCGGAGATTCGGCGCTTCTTCGCCGACCGCGGCGTTCTGGAGGTGGAAACACCCTGCATGAGCCAGGCGACGGTAACCGACATTCATCTGGTGCCGTTTGAAACCCGTTTCGTAGGCCCAGGCCACTCCCAGGGCATGAACCTGTACCTGATGACCAGCCCGGAATACCACATGAAACGCCTGCTGGCGGCGGGCTGTGGCCCGGTGTTCCAGCTGTGCCGCAGTTTCCGTAATGAAGAGATGGGGCGTCACCACAACCCGGAATTCACCATGCTGGAGTGGTACCGCCCGCACTACGACATGTATCGCCTGATGAATGAGGTGGATGACCTGCTGCAGCAGGTGCTTGAGTGTGGGGCGGCTGAAAGCCTTTCCTACCAGCAGGCCTTCCAGCGCCATCTGGACATCGACCCGCTGTCAGCGGACAAAGCGCAGCTGCGTGAAGCGGCGGCGAAGCTCGACCTGAGCAACATCGCCGACAAAGAAGAAGACAGAGATACGCTGCTGCAGCTGCTTTTCGCTATGGGCGTTGAGCCGCAGATTGGTAAAGACAAGCCGACCTTCGTTTACCACTTCCCGGCAAGCCAGGCTTCTCTGGCGCAGATCAGCACCGAGGATCACCGCGTGGCGGAACGCTTTGAGGTGTACTTTAAAGGCATCGAGCTGGCGAACGGCTTCCATGAGCTGACCGACGCGCGCGAACAGCAGCAGCGTTTTGAGCAGGATAACCGCAAACGTGCGGCGCTTGGCCTGCCGCAGCAGCCGGTAGACTTGAATCTGCTGGCGGCGCTGGAAGCCGGCATGCCGGACAGCTCCGGCGTGGCGCTGGGCGTTGATCGCCTGATCATGCTCGCGCTGGGGGCGGAAAGCCTCTCCGAGGTTTTAGCCTTTACCGTCGACCGCGCTTAACGCAAAAGAATGGCCCCAGACCGGGGCCTTTTTTAGCCCTTCGTCACGGGCATCTTCAGCACTTCATCCGTGGTTTTAATTTCCGCAAACACGTCCGCTACGCCCGCCAGCGCTGCTTCCTGCAGTACGTTATGATCGACCACTTTATTATCCCAGGTCGCAAGGTCGCGCGTGGCCGTTGCGTCTTCAGGAATAATCACCTGATACCCCAGCGGAACCGCATCACGTGCGGTCGAAGAGACGCACATATGGGTCATCAGTCCGGTAATGATCAGCTGTTTTATCCCCTGGCCTTTTAGCTGCTCGTCGAGCGCAGTGCCGACAAACGAACTTGGCGTCTCTTTCGTTATCACGTAGTCGGCTTTTGTGGGCTGCAGCTCTTTATGGAATTCGGCAAAGTGGCTGCCTTTGGCAAACAGCGGGCCGTTTGCCGGGCCGAGATGCTGAACGAAATACACCGGCATTCCTTGTTGATGGGAAAAATTCACCAGTCGCCTGGCGTTTTCCAGCGCTTTTTTGCCGTTCGGGATCGGCATTTTTCCGTCGAAGTATTCGTTCTGGAAATCAATGACGACGAGGGCCGAGGTTTTTGCATCCAGCGAGCGCGTTTTTTCTGCGCCATTCATCGTGCGAATTGTCGGGGCCTGCTCAGCCGTTTTGGTTTCGGCCAGCGGGCTCATGCTGGCTGCGCTCATTGACAGGGCTAAGGTGCTACTGGCAATTAATTTTCTCATCTTGCTCTTCCTTGGTTATCTTACAGAGGAGGCGCACTCTGCGCCGTGGATGAGATAAAGTTTGCCGCGCTTGCCGGACTGAAAATAGCTATCGTAATACCCAAAAACGAGCGTATTGCGCCAAATTACCGGAGGCTGGATGTCAGCGATAAAAATAGGGATTGTCGTGTTTCCTGACATCATTCCTTTTCACCTTTCTGTGCCTTGTGCGGTGTTTGAAAAAGCCGTAGATGCGGAAGGGCTGCCTTATTATGAGCTTGCTGTGTGTGCGACCCAGTCAGGGCCACTAAGAACCAACGCCGGGTTTACAATTACGACCGAACACAGCCTGATGGCGCTGGACGAAATGGATATGGTTATCGTGCCGAGCTGGAGTGACCCCGCGGTTGCGCCTCCCGCTGAGCTGATGGTTGCCCTGAAAAGCGCCCATGCCCGCGGCGCTAAAGTGGTTGGCCTCTGCATGGGAGCGTTTGTTCTGGCGGCATGTGGGCTGCTTGAGGGCCGCCCGGCGACCACCCACTGGAACTGGATGCAGGCGTTCAGCCAGCTTTATCCTTCGGTCGCGCTTGACCGTAACGTACTCTACGTTGATGAAGGTGATGTGGTGACCTCGGCGGGAACGGCGGCCAGCATCGACTGTTGCCTGCACCTGGTGCGGCAGCAGTGTGGTGCTGAAGTGGCTAACCATGTGGCTCGCCTGCTGGTGGTGCCGCCGCAGAGGCAGGGCGGGCAGGCGCAGTTTATTGAACAGCCGGTTTATAATACCCACGGCGGGGATCGCTTTATGCAGACGCTGGGCTGGGCGACGCAAAATCTGCAGGAGGCAATCTCGGTCGACATGCTGACCAGCAGAGCCTGCATGAGCCGCCGGACTTTTACCCGCCGCTTCCAGCAAACAACGGGGACGACCGTGACGCAATGGCTGCTCAATCAGCGGCTGGCGCTGGCGCAGCGCTTTTTGGAAAAAACAGACCAGCCGGTGGAACAGGTCGCGATGGCGTCCGGCTTTAGCTCCGCACTTTCGCTGCGCAGGCATTTTCAGCAGCAGTTTAAAACGTCGCCGTCGCTCTACCGTAAGGCGTTTCAGGTCAAAGGGAAGTAGCCAGCCGCCAGGTTATTTCTCCGCCTGCATTTGGTAAACTGCGCGCCATGCTAACGATAAAACGAATTACCGACCGCAGCTCCCCCTATTTTGACAGCGTGGACGAACTGTATGAAAGCGCCTTTCCGCGCCATGAAAAACGCCAGCCCGCCGCAAAAATCAGCGCACTTGCGAACCCAAACTACAGCCTGCAGGCGTGGTTCGACGGCGAGCAGTTTGTTGGCATGATCGGCGCGTGGGACTTCGGCGACTACGCCTACATTGAGCACCTGGCGGTCAACGGCAAGCTGCGCGCTCAGGGTTACGGCAAGCGGATGCTGAGCCAGTTTTTGCAGCTCTACCCGCAGACTATCCTCGAAATCGATCCGCTGACCACTGAGATTGCCCATAAGCGGCTGCGCTTTTACCAAAGCCTCGGGTTCAGTGAAAACGGCTACCCGCACTTCCACCCGACCTACCATGCGGACATTCCCGACCATCAGCTGATTGTGTTGAGCTATCCGCAGCCCATTTATGAGGCGCAGTATGCCCGCTTTTTTGACGATCTCTGCCGCGTCGTGATGGAACGCGAACTTTAATCCAGACGTTTTTTAAAGTCCCTGGCGGGCAGTGGCCGCCGGGGGCTGACGTATTTTTTTTACCAGGACTTGATTGATGGATATCACCACGCTGTTTCTTTACGTCATCGCCGTTAGCGCGGTTATGGTAACCCCCGGCCCGTCGATGCTTTTGGCGCTTAATAATGGCGCCACTTACGGGATGCGTATTGCGAGCTACGGCTTTCTCGGCGCGGTGCTGGCCGACCTGCTGCTGATAGGCGCTGTAGGCTGCGGCCTGGGCGCGTTATTGCAGGCCTCCGAACAGCTGTTTGCGGTGGTGAAATGGGGCGGTGCTCTGTACCTTGTGTATCTGGCTTACGTGCTGTGGCGCGCGCCCGCTAAGGCGCTCAGCGTGAGCGCTTCGGCAGCGGTGGCCACGGGTAAAACGGCTTTTTTGCGCTCGCTAATGGTCGGCTTATCCAACCCGAAAGGGCTGCTGTTCTTCTCGGCATTTTTACCGCAGTTCATCCGCCCGCAGGAGCCAGTGGCGGCGCAGTACATGATTCTGGCGCTGGTCAGCGCGATTATCGACTGCATCATGATGACGATTTACGCCTGGGGTGGCCGCCATGCGATGCGTAAGTTCTCCGCCAACGTTATGCGCTGGGTGAACCGCAGCTGTGCGGGGATGCTCGCCGTGCTGGCGGTGGGCGTGGCGCTGTATCGACGCAGTAATTTGACCTGAGAAAGGTCAGAAGAAATGGAGCGCTGGCCGCTGAGAGCATCAGGCCAGCGCTAACGTCTTAGCTTTCCTGCTCTTCGGCGAGTTCGCGAAGGTAAGAGAAGATCTGACGGTAGGACTTAGGCGGCTTATTGGCCGCTTTTTCTTTTTGCGCGTTGCGGATAAGCACGCGCAGCTGCTGGCGGTCAGCCTGCGGGTAAAGCCTCAGAACTTCGCTCATCGCCTCGTCGCCTTCTTCGACCAGACGGTCGCGCAGGGCTTCCAGCTTGTGGAACAGGGAGACCTGCTGGTTGTGGCGGTTCTTCAGCTTATCGAGGGCCTGACGGATCGGGTCCATGTCGCGGGAACGCATCATCTTGCCGATCAGCTGCACCTGGCGGCGGCGGCCTTCTTTTTTGATGCGCTGCGCCAGCTCAATCGCGGCACGTAAATCATCGTCGAGCGGGATTTTTTCCAGGGCATTTTTGCCCAGTTCCATCAGCTCAACGCCCAGGCGTTTTAGCTCTTCGGCGTCGCGCTTAATCTCACTTTTACTGACCCAGATAATTTCATCATCTTCGTCTTCATTTTCATCATCGGGCACGTCGTCGAGCCAGTCTTCGGGCTGCTTGGTCATATTAGGCTCCTTAAAAAAGTTGACGCGGATATTACCAGCAATGGGGCTGCACTGCGAAATTGTTCTGATCCTGTTAGACTTGAACGACTCACCTTACATTATGGCAGTAGCGATGAAAGTAAACACGCAAGTAGCACAACAACGTCAGGTTCTGGAGCAGGCGGTTTCACAGGCGCTGGAGCTGGCGAAAGGCAAGTCAGACGGCGCAGAAGTTGCGGTCAGTAAAACCACTGGTATCAGCGTCAGCACCCGCTACGGTGAGGTGGAGAACGTCGAATTCAACAGCGATGGTGCGCTTGGCATCACCGTTTATCATCAAAACCGCAAGGGCAGCGCTTCGTCCACCGACCTTAGCCCGGACGCGATAGCGCGTACCGTACAGGCGGCGCTGGATATCGCGCGTTATACCTCGCCGGATCCTTACGCAGGCGTGGCCGATAAAGAGCTGCTGGCCTTTGATGCGCCAGATCTCGATCTCTTCCACCCGACGGAGATTGACCCGGAGCGCGCTATTGAGCTTGCCGCGCGGGCGGAAAATGCTTCTCTTAACGTAGACAAGCGCATCACCAATACCGAAGGCGGCAGCTTTAACAGCCATTATGGCATCAAAGTTTTCGGCAACAGCCACGGCATGCTGCAAAGCTACTGCTCCACCCGCCACTCTCTTTCGAGCTGCGTGATTGCCGAAGAGAACGGCGATATGGAGCGTGATTACGCCTACACCATTGGCCGTGCGATGGAAGATCTTAAATCACCCGAGTGGGTAGGTGCCGACTGCGCTCGTCGCACATTGTCGCGCCTGTCGCCTCGTAAATTGTCCACCATGAAAGCACCGGTTATTTTCGCCAATGAAGTGGCGACCGGGCTGTTTGGCCACCTGGTCGGCGCGATTGCGGGCGGCGCGGTGTACCGTAAATCGACCTTCCTGCTGGACTCCCTCGGCAAGCAAATTTTGCCGGACTGGTTGACCATTGAAGAGCATCCTCATTTGCTGAAAGGCCTGGCTTCCACGCCGTTTGACAGCGAAGGTGTGCGCACCGAACGCCGCGATATTATCAAAGACGGCGTGCTGCAGCAGTGGCTGCTGACCAACTATTCCGCGCGTAAGCTGGGGCTGAAAAGCACCGGTCATGCGGGCGGGATCCACAACTGGCGCATTGCCGGCCAGGGCCTGGGCTTTGAGGAAATGCTGAAACAGATGGGCACCGGGCTGGTGGTAACCGAGCTGATGGGGCAGGGCGTAAGCGGCATTACCGGCGACTATTCTCGCGGTGCGGCAGGCTTCTGGGTTGAGAACGGCGAGATTCAGTATCCGGTGAGCGAAATCACCATCGCCGGTAACCTGAAAGACATGTGGCGCGAGATAGTTACTATTGGCAACGATATAGAAACACGTAGCAACATTCAGTGTGGTTCAGTCTTACTTCCGGAGATGAAGATAGCCGGTCAGTAAAGCAATGTGGCGCGCCCTGCCGCGCCCTTTTCTCATATAATAAAGATAAGGTGAGTTAATGCGTAAGCAACTGATTGCAATGTTAGCAGTATCATCCGTTTTGTTGTCCGGCGCCGCTTTTGCGAAAGATGTCGGCGACGACATGGACATCATCGCCAAAAACTATAAGACCGTACTGAGCACCAAAGATGCCGCCGAGCTGAAAACTTCACTGAGCAATATGCGTGAAGCGGCTCTGGATGCGCAGAAAGGAACGCCGCCAAAGCTGGAAAATGAAGCGGCCGACAGCGCCAACATGAAAGAGTACCGCCACGGGTTCGATATCCTTGTCGGCCAGATCGACGGCGCGCTGAAGCTGGCTAACGAGGGCAAGGTGACGGAAGCTCAGGCTGCTGCCGCAGACTTCAAAACCACCCGCGATACCTACCACAAGAAGTTCCGCTAACGTATTCCGCAAGCCTCCATATGATGGGGGCTTTTTCTTTCTTGCCTGACCACTCCACGGTGTCTCAACCTGAGCCTAATAGGGGAGCCTGCAGTTTTCTGCGTTAACCCTTCTGTGGAATATCCTTTTGCCCGATCACAAAACCCACAATCCATTATTACTCTAAGGCTAATGATGGTTCCCTGAGCTTAATTGATACCCCTTTCGGCGTGGCGCACACTTTTAACCAGACTAAAGCCAATCAAAATGATTCGCTGAATCAGGAGGTTAATAATGAGTGCTAGCCAAACGCCCGCCCGCGTCTGGAACACCCGCCGCACCGAGAAGCAACGGCGGATGGCGTCCAGCAACGTGCAGGGCAAGGTGATCCCGACCGGGGACCTCGTCGGAGTGATGGAAAAGCTGATTGCGCCGGGTGACCGGGTGGTGCTGGAAGGGAACAACCAGAAACAGGCGGATTTCCTCTCCCGCATGCTGGCGGAAGTCAGCCCGCAAAAAGTCCACGATCTGCATATGATCATGCCGAGCGTCGGGCGCAGTGAACACCTCGATATTTTTGAAAAAGGTATCGCCCGCAAGCTTGACTTCTCTTTTTCCGGCACGCAAAGCCTGCGTATTTCTCAACTGCTGGAAGACGGGCAGTTAGAAATCGGCTCTATCCACACCTACATCGAACTCTATGCGCGCTTATACGTCGATCTTGCGCCTAACGTTGCGCTTATCGCCGGGTATAAGGCCGATCGCAAGGGTAATCTTTATACCGGCCCAAGCACCGAAGATACGCCCGCGCTGGTTGAAGCTGCCGCCTTCCACGACGGGATTGTTATCGCTCAGGTGAACGAGCTGGTAGACGACGACTGCGACCTGCCGCGCGTCGACATTCCCGGCTCGTGGATTGACTACGTAGTGGTTGCCGATAAGCCGTTCTTTATCGAACCGCTGTTTACCCGCGACCCGCGCCTGATCAAACAGGAACATATCCTGATGGCGATGATGGCCATCAAAGGCATTTATGCCGAGCACCAGGTTCAGTCGCTGAACCACGGTATCGGCTTCAACACCGCCGCCATCGAGCTGCTGCTGCCAACCTACGGCGAACGTCTTGGCCTGAAAGGCAAAATTTGTAAGCACTGGACCCTTAACCCGCACCCGACGCTGATCCCGGCGATTGAGAGCGGCTGGGTTGAGAGCGTGCACTGCTTCGGCGGCGAGCTGGGGATGGAAGAGTACATTCGCGCTCGCCCGGATATCTTCTTTACCGGCGCCGACGGCTCCATGCGTTCCAACCGCGCCATGTGCCAGCTGGCAGGGCAGTATGCGGTGGATATGTTTATCGGCTCCACCCTTCAGGTGGATGGCCTGGCCAACTCCTCAACCGTGACCCGTGGTCGCCTGTCCGGCTTCGGCGGGGCGCCAAACATGGGCCATGACCCGCACGGCCGTCGCCACGCTACACCGGCCTGGCTGAATATGATCACCGAACCCGACCCGATGCAGCGCGGCAAAAAGCTGGTGGTGCAGATGGTCGAAACCTTCCAGGCAGGCGTGAAGCCAACCTTTGTGGAAACCCTGGATGCCGTTGAAGTTGCCAAAACCTCCGGCATGCCGCTGGCGCCGGTGATGATTTACGGCGACGACGTGACCCACGTGCTGACCGAGGAAGGGATTGCGTATCTCTACCGTGCGGAGAGCCTGGAGGAGCGGCGCGCGATGGTTGCGGCGGTAGCCGGCATCACCGACATCGGCCTGGGCGTTGACGCTAAGCGCGTGGCAGCGCTGCGCCAGAGCGGCAAAGTGGCTTACCCGGAAGATATGGGCATCCGCCGCAGCGAGGCAACCCGTTCTCTGCTGGCGGCAAGCAGCGTGGCCGATCTGGTCGAATGGTCCGGCGGCCTCTACAACCCGCCAGCGAAATTCCGGAGCTGGTAATGAAATTACATCCACAGAAAGGCGTTGAGGCAGGGGCGGACTGGCTGGCAAGGGCAGCAACCCAAAGCCTGATCGAAGAAGCCCGCCTGAGCCCGAAACCCGGTCTGGTGGACAGCCGGGGGAATGGCGCCCATCACGACCTCAGCCTAGCGCTGATGGAGCGATCGGCCCACAGCCTGACCCCGACATTTCATGCTCTGGCATTACAAAGCTGGGAACGTCCGGCAGACATCGCGCTGCGCCAGCTGGTAGGGCGCCTGGGGCGCGAAGGGGAGCAGCAGATGATGGCCGCGACCTGCGGGGTGAATACCCACCGCGGCGCAATCTGGGCGCTCGGCCTGCTGATTTCCGCAGCCGCTATGCACGGTATGACGGGCAGCAGCGCGGAAATTACCGCCACGGCAGCACGGCTTGCCGCGCTTCCGGATGAGGAGGCTCCTAAGAGCTTTAGCAAAGGGTTGAGAGCCACAAGACGCTATCGCGTGCCGGGCGCTCGTGAAGAGGCTCAGCAGGGCTTTCCTCACATTATGCGTCTCGCGCTGCCGCAGCTTCGCCGGAGCCGCCAGTCCGGAGCAACGGAAGGCGAGGCCCGCATTGATGCTCTGATGGCGATTATGACTTCGCTCTCAGATACCTGCGTACTCTCCCGCGCTGGGTTAACTGGTCTGGAAACGATGCAGAACGGTGCCCGCAGCGTGCTGATGAACGGCGGTATGTCGCGCAAAGAGGGCCGCGATGCGCTGCAGGTGCTCGACCGCAACATGCTGGCGCTCAATGCTTCTCCGGGCGGCGCGGCCGATTTGCTCGCCGCAACGCTGCTGCTCGACAGCATCGCCGATGATGCCACCCCGCTTCACTCACTTATTTAACGAGGGTGTTATGGAACACATTACGTTGTCATTCCCCGCAACCCGCACGGCCACAGGCAAAGCTTTGGCTGGCGTGGTGGGCTCCGGGGATATGGAAGTCCTGTTTACTGCCGCACAGGGGCAGACGCTGAATATCGACATTACCACTTCTGTAGATAACAGCGAAAAACGCTGGAAAGCACTTTTCGACCGACTGGCCACGCTGAGCAGCCTGCCCGCCGGGCAGCTGAAAATTCATGATTTTGGCGCGACGCCGGGCGTGGCGCGTATTCGTATCGAACAGGTCTTTGAGGAGGTGGCTCATGCGTGACGACAGCAGCTTTATCGAATTAAGAGCCCGCGAGCGTGCACGTCTGCTGCTGGATGAGGGCAGCTACCGTGAACTGCTCGACCCGTTCGACGGCATTATCTCGCCGTGGCTGGGGCCGCAGGGCATTGTGCCGCAGTCCGATGACGGCATGGTCGTTGCCAAAGGCACGATTAACGGCGGGCCAGCGGTGGTCATTGCCATTGAAGGCGCATTCCAGGGCGGCAGCATGGGCGAAGTCTCCGGCGCGAAAATGGCGGCGGCGCTTGAGCTGGCGGCGGAAGACAACCGCAACGGCATTCCGACTCAGGCGGTGCTTTGCCTCGAAACCGGCGGCGTGCGCCTGCAGGAGGCCAACCTCGGTCTGGCGGCGATTGCCGATATCCATGCGGCGATTGTCGATCTGCGTCGCTACACCCCGGTGATTGGCGTTGTGGCCGGGACCGTAGGCTGTTTTGGCGGGATGTCGATTGCCGCCGCGCTATGCAGCTACCTGATTGTGACTCGCGAAGCTCGCCTTGGCCTTAATGGCCCGCAGGTTATCGAGCAGGAAGCGGGCATTGCGGAATATGACTCCCGCGACCGGCCGTTTATCTGGAGCATGACCGGCGGCGAGGTTCGCTATCAGAGCGGGCTGGTGGATGCGCTGGTTGGCGACGGCGTGCATGCCGTCAAGCAGGTGGTTAACGAAGCCATCGCCAAAGGCGTTCCGGCGCAGCATCGCACCGACAACTACGCATGGTATCTGGACCGGCTGACCCATTTCGACACCAGCAAACAGGCCGATGCCGAACAGATCAAACAGCTTTTTGGGGAGAAACGCTAATGAGCCAGAAACTGAACCGCGCCGCCGTATGGCTGGACACCTTAGTCCCGGATGCACCGCGTATGGCCGGACTGTGCGCCTCCGTACAGGTCGCCGACGGCAACGTTGACGGGAAGGCTGCTCGCTTTATCGCCGTGGTGCCCGATGCCAACAACCATTATCCCCGCGCTGCCGGCGGCGAAGTGGGGTTGCTGGAGGGCTGGACGCTGGCAAAAGTGGTTAGCGAAACCATCGCGGAAGATGCCGACAAGGCGGAAAAACGTGCCATCGTCGCCGTGATTGATGTCCCAAGCCAGGCCTATGGCCGCCGCGAAGAGGCGTTCGGTATTCATCAGGCGCTGGCCGGTGCCGCAGGCGCTTACGCCAACGCTCGCCTGGCCGGGCACCCTGTCGTGGGCCTGATTGTCGGCAAAGCGATGTCCGGGGCGTTCCTTGCCCACGGCTATCAGGCTAACCGGCTGATCGCTTTTAACGACAAGGGCGTGATGATCCACGCGATGGGGAAAGAGTCCGCCGCGCGTATCACCTTACGTACCGTCGAGGCGCTGGAAAAACTGGCTGCCACCATCCCGCCGATGGCCTATGACATCAGCAACTACGAAACCCTGGGGCTGCTGTCCGCGCTGCTGGATATCAGCAACCCGGACGCGCCGAAAAGTGACGATGTGGCAAAAGTGAAGGCTGCCCTGAGCACGGCGGTGAAAGAAGCCCGTAGCGAGACTTCGCTGAAATGCCGTCTGCTGGCGAAAAATCGCCACAGTTCGGCGCTGGTCCGCGAGCGTATGCGAGCCAGCTGGTAATAAAAAAGACAGACCTGCCGGACTCTATAACCAGGCACGGTAAGCCGTGCCTGAGTAAAACAAACGTCCGAAAAATAATAAATATCGCGACCGTGCTAACTCTCTTTATTGACTCAAGGTGAAGTTATGACTTACGTGATCGTTCATGCTCTGGCCCCTATTTTTGTCATCATGCTGCTGGGCTTTTTCGCCGGCAAAGTGAAAATGGTCGATAACAAAAATGTCTCGCTGCTAAACATTTTTGTCATGGACTTTGCTCTCCCTGCCGCGCTGTTTAGCGCGACCGTGCAAACGCCGTGGCTCGGTATTGTTCAGCAGTCACCGCTGATTGTGGTGCTGGTGCTTGCGATGTGGATTACCTACGCGGCGATTTACTTCCTGGCGACCAGCGTATTTAAAAAGTCGCCGCAGGATGCCGCGGTGCTGACCCTTACCGTGGCGCTGCCTAACTATGCCGCGCTGGGCCTGCCGATTTTAGGCAGCGTGCTGGGCGAAGGTCCTGCGACCTCGCTTTCGGTGGCCGTATCGATCGCCTGCGGTTCCGTCCTGATGACGCCATTCTGCCTGCTGATTCTTGAACGTGAAAAAGCACGTGCGGCAGGTGAAAGCAGCGGCTCCACGCTGGCAATGCTGCCGGTGCTGATGTGGCGTTCGGTGAAAAAGCCTATCGTCTGGGGCCCGCTGCTGGGGGTTGTGCTGTCGGCTATCGGCATCCGCATGCCTGACCTGCTGCTGGCCTCCATTAAGCCGCTGGGCCTGTCAGCAACGGCCGCCGCGCTGTTCCTGACCGGGGTGATCCTGTCTGCCCGCAGGCTGCAGATCAACACCATGGTTATCACTGCGACCATCACCAAGCTGCTGATTCAACCGTTTATCGCCTGGGGCATCGTGCTGGCGCTTGGCCTGACCGGCCCGGTAGCGATTACCTCTATCCTGATGATTGCCCTGGCCGCCGGTTTCTTTGGCGTGGTGTTTGGTAACCGCTTTGGCGTGCAGTCGCCGGATGCAGAAGCCGTGTTGTTGCTTAGCTCGGTACTCTCTATCCTGTCGCTACCGTTGTTTATTTCTCTGACTTCAGGACTTTAATTTATGCCGACATTACGTCCCCACGATCTTCTGTGGCTCAGTAACCCCGCGGCGCTGGAAGGCGTAAACGAAGATTGGGTTGCAGGCCAATGGCGTGCTGCGTTGCCGGTGGTGGTGCGGCGTGATGTCGAACGTGACGGATGTGTTCCGGTGGGTGTGCGAGGAATGCGGCGAGACCAGCGAGCGGCGGGCTGGGTGAATACGGCGAGCGTTAAGCGCGTCGTTAGCCCGGAAGCGTTATCCAGTCGCGATCTGATGCTCCGTTCGCCGTTTGTTTCCATGCCGCCGGTGCAGGGCGCAATTCAGCTGGCAAGCCGCTCGTGGGCATGGCGCTGGGGCATTACCGGGAGCGCAGGCTACGCGCTGGCAACCGAAGTGCCGGTGATGCATGCCGCCAGCGACCTCGACTTGCTGATTCGTTGCCCACAGCCGATCGCAAAAGAGGCGCTGGCAGAGTGGCAGAGCCTGACAGATAAACTGCTTTGCCGGGCCGATACGCAAATTGAAACGCCCTGCGGCGCGTTTGCGCTGGCGGAATGGCTTAGGGAAAAGCACGTGCTGCTGAAAACCAATCAGGGGCCGCGGCTTGTGACCGATCCCTGGCAGTTGGAGAATAACGGATGAAGATACTTTTTACCTTTCCCGGGCAGGGCACCCAGCGCCCGGGCATGCTGCAAGCCTTACCTGAACGTGACGCCATCATGGCGCAGGCGAGGGCGGTTTTAGGGGATGAGGCAGACCAGCTGGATAGCGCTGCTGCGCTTAAGCATACCCGAGCCGTACAGCTTTGCCTTCTGATCGCTGGCGTCGCCTGGGCGCAGGAGCTTGAGCGTAATGGCGTGAAGCCGGATATGGTCAGCGGCCTGTCGATAGGTGCTTTTCCGGCAGCGGTAATAGCCGGTGTCATCAGTTTTGCCGATGCCCTGCGCTTGGTGGCGCTTCGCGGCGACCTGATGGAGCAGGCTTATCCTGAAGGCTATGGCTTAACGGCTATCGTCGGGCTGCGTCTTGACCAGGTGGAAGCGCTGGCAGCAAACAGCGGCACCTGGATCGCGAATATCAATGCGGAGCAGCAGATTGTTATTGCCGGTAGCGATGAGGCGATGGCGAAGGTCGCGGCGCTGGCACTTGAGCAAGGTGCGCAAAAAGCTCGCCAGCTGGCGGTTAGCGTACCGTCTCACTGCGCTTTGCTGAATGAGCCTGCGCAGCAGTTAAAGCGTGCTTTTGCTGATGTGGCGCTAAGTCGTCCCGCCTGCGCTTATCTCAGCGGCAGCACGGGGCGCGTACTCTGGCTGCCGGAGCAAATTGCGGACGATCTGGCGCTCAATATGGCGCGTACGGTGTGCTGGCGAGACGCTATGATTGCCGCCAACGAGCGCGATGTACGCCTTGCCATCGAGATGCCGCCGGGCAGCGTGCTTTCAGGCCTGACCCGCCAGGCGTTTCGGGAGGGCATTACCGTTTGCCGGGAGCAAAACAGCGTGGCGGCGATTGCCCACCTTGCGGAAAAAACTAGGGCGGCGCGTTAGGCGTATCGATAAACGATCGGGCGTACATGCGCCCCTCGGCGGCCAGCGCCAGCAGGTTTGGATCGTGCTCCCGGTTGCGGGCGAAGACGATGGCGATGGTCTGCTTCATCTGGTACTCCTCGGCAAGCCGTAACAGCTGCACCGAGTTTTCATACACCTTCTTCATTCTTCCGGGCATCAACGTCAGTCCTACGCCCGCCTGCACCAGGCTAACCATCGAGAAAATGTCGTTCACCCTGGTGACGATTTCCGGTTCGAAACCGGCAACGTGAAAGGCTTCCTGGAAACCCGCATAGGTCGCAAAACCTTCCGCCAGTGAAACGAATTTTTCGCCGTGGAATTCGCGCAAATCTGCCGGATGGCCGGTGTCTAGCGGGAAGCTGGCCGGGGCAGCGAGGAAAATATCGTCCCGGAACATCGGCAGGACTTCCAGCCGCGAGCGATCGATTTCTCCTTCAGAAATAGAAATCAGGATGGCGTCCAGCACGCCGTCTTCCAGCATATTGAGCAGCACCTGGTTTGAACCCATGGTGAGGTCCATTTCCAGCTCCGGCCGCCTGAGTTTCATGCCCATGATCAGTTTTGGAACGGTTTCGAGCGTCAGGGAATAGAGTGTGCCGATGCGCAGCCGCCCCTGTCCTACGCCCGCTGCCTGGCGGGTTTCATCGATGCCGCGAGCCATCAGCGCAACCACCTCTTTGCCGTGCTCCAGCAGGGTAAACGCGGACTCGAGCGGCACCAGGTTGCGCCCTTTATGGATAAACAGCGGGCAGCGCACACCTTCCTCCAGTGTATGTAATGCGCGATGCACGCTAACCCCGCTGATACCCAGCGCTTCCGCGGTGCGCGCAATGTTCCCTTTCTCCATAAACTCCATAAAGATCTCAAGCTTACGGAAGGTGATCTCAGCGTCGATTTTCATTACCCGGCGATAACCCCACTCGGAAAAATTATGCCATTAAGGTATAGCAAACGAGACCGAACGGCACTGATGAGCCGCAATAAGCGGCAGGATTTACTGTTGCACTACGAACGTATCGGTCATAAGCAACGCCAATAATGGCGGCAAAACCGTCCTCTCATCACACTTTCGAACAAAAAGGGCCGCTGGAAAGAGGGCTTTTTGCTGCTCAGTTATGTGAGCTAATTCACGGTAAGCCAGCGGAAAACCGTCATTCCAGGGTTTTATGTGGAACAGATCACTATTGCCTCGTCGATTTCCACTTCGAAGTGGAAAACAACTCGCTACAAACCTTCCTCCCCGCCAGATAGCTTAAACAACAGATTAGTTAACGAGGTACCCAGGGTGAATAACGGAGCGGTAATGGTTCATGAAGCCGAGGAGTTAACGACGCGTATTCAGGATTTTATTTACGCGCTGTTCAAAAGTAAGCACATCACGCCTAACGCGGTACAGGAACAGATGCTGGCCTCCCACGTGAAGGCGATGATTCATCGCTCTCTCACCGGAGAGCCGTTACCAGAAGTGGAAGAGAGCTTGTTCGAAGAGATCTCCGCGGAGTCGATGGAAATGGCGCAGGCGGTGGTCGATCAGTTCGGGAATCTGCCGGTAGAAGAAGCGTGGTTGCTGTCAGTGCATTTCGAAGTGGCGAAAGACAATCTTTGAATTATCAGGAGAAAACAATGGAACAAATTACCGTAGTCATTGGCGACCGTCTGGGCAAAGGCCAGAAAGTTGCAGCAGGGATCGAAAAAGCGGGCGGCCGCGCCGTGGTTATTCCTGGCGTCGCCGCTGATATGAAGCTGGGCGATGTGATGAAAGCAGAAAACGCCACCTTTGGTATTTCCTTCTGCGGCAGCGGCGGCGCAGGCGCTATCACCGCGCAAACCAAACATGGCTATAAAGCCAAATACGGCATGCGTTCCGTTGATGAAGGCGTGACCGCGATTAACGAAGGCAACAACGTGCTTGGCTTTGGTTTTATGGATAAAGAAGAGCTGGGTGAGCGCCTGGTACTGGCGTGGAACAAGAAGTACGGCAGCTGAGTATGAAAGAGAAATTCGCAACTACGGTGCGGGTCAGCGGGCGCGGCGATACCAAAGCCAAAGCCTTTTCCGATGCTCTGAACCACGTTCAGGGCACGATGCTCAAATCCACCAACCGCATTCTTCTGCGCATTGAGCCACAGGACGTGCAGGTTGTTCAGGCGCAGGTCAGGGTGCGCAAAGAAGCGTTTCTGTTCTTCTTCCTGCGCCGGGAAAGGCGGAGCTACAGCGTGGAGCTGGATGTTTCCGTCAACGTGACGGCTCTTAACCTCGATGAGGTGGATTTCGTCGCGCAATAAAACAACTCCAATAAGGGCAGATACATGTTCCTCATTATCTTATTTAAATCACTCATCATCGGCGGCCTCGTCGGTGTGGGCGTTGGCGCCGGGGCCGCGCGTATGTTCCACGCGCCAACCAGTCAGGGCATGGGCGCATTCCGTACACTCGGCGAGCTGAACTCCTGTGAAGGGGACCCGGCTTCTCACTTCTCCTTCGGGCTCGGCTTCTTCTTCAACGCCTGGGCATCTTCCGTTGCTGCGGGGGCTTTCACCCAGGACGTGGATCACCGCATCATCCCAAACTGGGGCGCGGCGGCGCTGATGGTGAAGAACCGCAATGTAGCGGAAACCCTGCATGACCCGAAAAAAATGGCGATCGCCTGCGGCATCATCGGCATGATTGTGGTGGCGTTCCTGAACTCCACCGCCTCTGCTGTTCCCGCGGCGCTTCAGGTGACGGCAGTCAAAGTGCTGGTGCCTGCGGCTAACCTGCTGGTGAATACCGTGATGCCGGTGATTTTCTGGTTGGCGGCTATCGATGCCGGTAAAAAATCGGGCTTCTGGGCAACCATCTTCGGCGGCGCAGCGCAGCTGATCATGGGTAACGCCGTACCGGGCCTGGTGCTCGGCATCCTGATCGGCAAGGGCGTTGAAGAGAGCGGCTGGCACCGCGTTACCAAAGTGATGATGACGGCTATCGTTGCCCTCTTTGTTCTGAGTGCCTTCTTCCGTGGGTTCGACATGAAGATGATCGAGTCTTTCCATATGGCCGTGCCGAACTGGCTGGATCTGCTGCATAACTCGCTGAGCGGCAAATAAGGGGATAATGCATGGAACAGAATAAAGGTTTTTGGTACGCGGACTGGTCATTCCCGATCTTCGTCGGCCTGCTCTCCTCCGGCGTCTTTGCCGGGACACATATGTACTACCTGTACGGTATTGGCGCGTTTAACGAAGTGGCCTTCGTGGCGATGCTGAAGTCGGGGATTGATACCGGCGTTTACGGCGCGGTGGCCGCGTTCGGCGCAAGCTTCCTGTTTGCCCGCATCATCGAAGGCTCCCTGGTGGGGATCCTGGATATCGGCGGGGCGATTCAGACCGGCGTGGGTCTCGGCGTTCCGGCGCTGCTGCTGGGCGCGGGCTTTGTTTTCCCGGTCGCCAACTTTGCGGCTTCGCTGGTAACGGGTCTGGTGATTGGCCTGGCCATTGGCTACATCATCATCCTGGCGCGTAAGTTCACCATCAACCAGAGCGACTCTACCTACGGGGCAGACGTCATGATGGGCGCGGGTAACGCCTCCGGCCGCTTCCTTGGGCCGTTGATTATCCTCAGCGCCATGACGGCTTCGATTCCTATCGGTATTGGGTCGTTAGTGGGTTCTCTGCTGTTTTATCTCTGGGGCAAACCGATTACCGGCGGTGCGATCCTCGGCGCCATGATTTTAGGCTCCATCTTCCCGGTAGCGTTGTAAGCAGTATTTCCAGGGCGGACGGGCTACGGCTCGCCCGCCAGTTAAGGAGAAAAATATGTTTGACCTGATCCTGCGCGAGGCGCGGCTGGTGGACGATACCGTTATCGATATCGCCCTGAAGGACGGCAAGATTGCCGCTTTGGGTAAGATTACCGGCGAGGCAACTGAAGAGCGCCAGCTGAACGGAAAATACTACGTCAGCGCCGGCTGGATTGACTCCCACGTTCACTGTTACCCCAAGTCTCCCATTTACCACGACGAACCTGACAGCGTGGGTATTCATACCGGCGTCACCACGGTGGTTGACGCGGGCAGTACCGGCGCCGATGACGTCGACGATTTCTATCAAATCACCCGCAGTGCGACAACCGAAGTTTACGCGCTGCTGAATGTCTCCCGCGTTGGCCTGATTGCCCAGAACGAACTGTCCAATATGGCGAATATCGACGCTGAAGCCGTGCGCGGCGCGGTGAAGCGTCATCCGAATTTCATTGTTGGCTTAAAAGCGCGCATGAGCAGCAGCGTGGTGGGCGATAACGGCATTATGCCGCTGGTGCGCGCCAAGGCTATTCAGAAAGAAAACGGTGATTTGCCGCTGATGGTACACATCGGCAATAACCCGCCGGACCTCGATGAGGTGGCCGAGCTGCTGACCAGCGGCGATATCATTACCCACTGCTACAACGGCAAGCCAAACCGAATTCTCAATCCGGCCGGGCAGCTGCGAGCCTCCGTGGCGCAGGCCATCCAGCGCGGTGTGCGTCTCGACGTCGGGCACGGCACCGCCAGCTTTAGTTTTGACGTTGCGCGCGTCGCTATTCAGCAGGGCATTCTGCCGCACAGCATCAGCTCGGATATCTACTGCCGCAACCGCATCAGCGGGCCGGTGCATTCCCTCGGCGCGGTGATGTCTAAATTCCTCTCCATTGGCCTGTCATTACCTCAGGTGATCGACTGCGTGACCGCTCACGCCGCCGATGGATTACGCCTGAAAAACAAAGGGCGCCTGGCCGCAGGGCTGGACGGCGACCTGACTATCTTCGAACTTCGCCGCCAGCCAACGGTGTTCACCGACGCAGAGCAGCAAACGCTGACGGGTGACCAGGCGCTGGTGGCGCTGGCCGCAGTGCGCGCCGGGAAGTGGTTTATTACCGAACAAGGGAAAGCAGAACATGTCTTCGATCTATGAAAAATATCATTTAAAACAGGTTATTAACGCATCAGGCCGGATGACCGCCCTCGGCGTGTCCACGCCTCGTCCGGAAGTGGTGGATGCGGTAACCACCGGCATGAACCACTACTTTGAAATGAAGGATCTGGTGAATAAGACCGGCGCCTACATTGCCGGTCTGCTGGACGTTGAGGCGGCGACCGTGGTCTCCTGCGCTTCTGCCGGTATCGCCCAATCCGTGGCGGCGGTACTGGTGAAAGACAATCAATGGCTGATTGAAAATCTGCATGCCGCACCGCTGGAGAACAACGAGATCGTGCTGCCGAAAGGCCACAACGTTAACTTCGGCGCGCCGGTTGGCACCATGGTGAACCTGGGCGGCGGTAAAATCGTTGAAGCGGGATACGCCAATGAATGTTCAGCGGATCAGCTGGCTGCGGCTATTTCTCCGCGCACGGCGGCCATTATGTATATCAAATCCCACCACTCGGTACAGAAGAGCATGCTCAGCGTAGAGCAGGCCGTGGTGGTGGCGCGTAAACACAACCTGCCGCTGATCGTTGACGCTGCGGCAGAAGAAGATCTGCAGTGCTATTACCGCGCCGGGGCCGACCTGGTGATTTACAGCGGGGCGAAAGCCATCGAAGGCCCAACCAGCGGCCTGGTGATCGGCAAAGAGCAGTACGTCGAGTGGGTGAAACTGCAAACCGGCGGCATCGGACGCGCGATGAAGGTCGGCAAAGAAGGCATTCTCGGCCTGACCTGCGCAATTGAACATTATCTGAGCGCGGCCAAAGAGAGCGGGGCGGAGATGGTCGCCAAAATGACGCCGTTTATCGACAGCCTCAATACCCTGGATGGCGTAACCGCTCGTGTGGTCTGGGACGCAGCCGGTCGCGATATCGCCCGCAGCGAAATAAAGTTCGACGAAGCGACCGTCGGTATCAGTACCGGTGAGCTGGTTAGCGCGCTTAAGCAGGGCGAATACGCCATCTATTTCCGTGGCTACAAGGCAAACGAAGGCATCATTGAAGCGGATGTGCGCAGCGTAAGCGCGGCACAGCTGGAGATTATTTACCGCTGCATCAAAGCGCTGGTAAGCAAGGAGAAATAAGCATGACACTGACCCCCAATTTTTACCGCGATCGCGTTTGCCTGAACGTACTGGCTGGCTCTAAAGAGAACGCCAAAGAGATCTATCAGGCGGCGGAAGGCCATGTGCTGGTCGGCGTGCTTTCTAAAAACTATCCGGATGTAGCAAGCGCGGTTGCCGATATGCGTGACTACGCGGCGCTTATCGACAACGCGCTGTCCGTTGGCCTTGGCGCTGGCGACCCGAATCAATCGGCGATGGTAAGCGAAATCTCCGGCCAGATTCAGCCTCAGCACGTAAACCAGGTGTTTACCGGTGTAGGCACCAGCCGCGCCTTGCTGGGCCAGAACGACAGCGTGGTTAACGGTCTGGTGTCGCCAACCGGCACCGTCGGAATGGTGAAAATCTCCACCGGCCCGTTAAGCTCTGGTGCGGCAGACGGCATCGTGCCTGTGGAAACAGCCATTGCGCTGCTGAAGGATATGGGCGGTAGCTCAATCAAATACTTCCCTATGGGCGGGCTGGACTGCCGCGAAGAGTATCAGGCGGTCGCGGAAGCCTGTGCGAAGCATGACTTCTGGCTGGAGCCGACCGGCGGGATCGATCTTGATAACTACGAAGAGATCCTGAAAATTGCGCTGGACGCAGGCGTCAGCAAAGTGATCCCGCATATTTATAGCTCTATTATCGACAAAGCCAGCGGCAATACGCGTCCGGCGGATGTGGCTACGCTGCTGGCGATGACGAAGAAGCTGGTGGGGTAAAGCGCTCGCTGTTTCCCCTCACCCCAGCCCTCTCCCCAAAGGGGAGAGGGGGAAAAGAAAGATCCCCCTTCCCATAGCGGAGAGGGGGAAAAGAAAGATCCGCCCTTCCCATAGGGGAGAGGGGGAAAAGAAAGATCCGTCCTTCCCATAGGGGAGAGGGGAAACAAGCCGCTGGAAATTTTTTATCCCCTCTCCCTTTTAGGGAGAGGGTCAGGGTGAGGGTATAATTCTCGCCAGTCACACTACGAGGACAAACGCATGTCTGCACGCACTCTGCTTGTTGCTTCATTTGCCTTACTCGCCGCCGGCAACAGCGCGGCGCAGAGCCACTATGCCTGGGTTGGCACCTACAACCCCAATGGCGAAGGGCTTTATCGCTTCCAGGTTGACGTAAAAACCGGCGCGCTTAGCGAGAAAACGCTGGTCAGCTCTTTGCCAAACGCCGCGCAGCTTACCGCGTCGCCGGACGGTAAGACGCTGTATGTAGCCAGTGAGGCGGAGAAAGGCATAGTCGCGGCGCTGCGTGTTGGCGATGACGGCAGTGTGACCGAGCTGAATCAGGTCTCTTCCGGCGGCGCCGGTCCTGTTTATCTCTCTCTGACGCCGCAGGGCAAACACCTGCTGGTGGCAAACTACGTAAGCGGCTCTATCGCCGTGCTGCCGGTTAACGCCGACGGCAGCCTGCAGGAAGCCAGCGACAAACATCAGGACAGCGGCGAGCCGGGCGCGGCGAAACCTGAAGCTGCGGTAGAAGGGAGCTTCGCCGCCAGCGATCATAACGGTCCGCATGCCCATATGATTGCCGCCGATCCGAGCGGCAAGTTTGTTTTTTCAACCGATCTTGGTCTGGATCGGATCTACCAGTACCGCTTTGATCAAAACAAAGGCGTGCTGGAGCCAAACGATCCGCCGTTTATCTCCGCCTCTTCAAAAGGCGCAGGGCCACGCCACTTTGTCTTTGCCGCAGACGGTTCTGGCCTGTGGCTGATTAACGAAGAAGCCTCTACGCTTACTCATTACGGGCTGGACCGTGAAAAAGGCACGCTGACCGAAGGGAAGACGATCTCTTCGCTGCCAAAAGGCTATAAGGGGACGAGCTTTGCGGCCGGCCTGGTGCTTAGCCACGACGGTAAACAGCTGTATGTGGCAAACCGCCTGCATAACAGCATCGCGCATTTTAGCGTGGGCGCTCACGGTGAGCTTACGCACCAGGATGATGTCTGGACGCGAGGCGATTATCCACGCGGGCTGACGCTGGATAGCACCGGTAAACACCTGTATGCCCTGAATCAGCGCAGCGACAACATCACTCGTTTTAGCGTGGCGCCGGGCAGCGGTAAATTAACCTTTATCGAGGATTATACGGCGGTGGGAAGCCCGTCGCAGATGGTCTTCACCCCGTTTAAGTAAAGCAGGATGGGGTGCCAGGGCGCCCCGATAACCAAAGGAAACGGTAGTGAGATTCCCCAATCAACGGTTGGCTCAGCTTTTTGAGATGCTGCAAAATGAAACGCTGCCCCAGGATGAGCTGGCGCGGCGTTTATCCGTTTCTACCCGTACGGTACGGGCCGATATCACGGCGCTTAATGCCCTGATGGCGGGCTTCGGGGCTCAGTTCACGCTTACCCGCGGCGCGGGCTATCAGCTCAATATTGAGGATGCAGAACGTTATGGCGAGCTGGTTCAGCATCGCCCGCGCCAGCTGCGTATCCCGCGTACCTCACCGGAACGTGTGCACTACCTTGTGGTGCGTTTTTTGACGTCGGCGTTTTCATTGAAGTTAGAAGACTTAGCCGAAGAGTGGTTTGTTAGCCGCGCCACGCTGCAAAGCGATATGGCCGAGGTACGCGAGTGGTTCAACCGCTATCATCTCACCATCGAGACCCGCCCACGCCACGGCATGAAGCTGTTCGGCAGCGAAACGTCTATTCGCGCCTGTCTTACGGATCTGCTGTGGCAGCTGACCTTAGAGGACAGCGAAAATCCACTGTTGACCGAAGAAGCGTTAAACGCGGGCGTGCCCGAGCAGCTCGCCAGCTCACTGCATGACTGCTTTACCCGCTGCCGCATTCGCTTAACCGATGAGGGCGAACAGTTTATTCGCCTCTACTGTTCGGTGGCGGTGCGCCGTATCAGCGAGGGGTATCCACTGCCGGAGTTCATGGCGGATAACGTAGATGTCCAGGTGAAAGAGGCGGCGCGCCAGATTGCGGGCCTGCTGCAGCAGCTGGCGGGGAAGCCGCTTTCCGAGGCGGAGGAGCAGTGGCTGCAGGTGCATATTGCTTCGCGACAGGTGCAGGAAGTGGCGCCGAGCGCGATCAATGCTGACGACGACGAAGCGCTGGTGAACTACATCCTGCGCTACATCAATACCCACTATAACTACAACCTGCTCGGCGACGAGCAGCTACACGCCGATCTGCTCACCCATATCAAAACGATGATCACCCGGGTGCGCTACCAGATAAATATCCCGAATCCGCTGCTGGCCAATATCAAACAGCATTACCCGCTGGCTTACGATATGACGCTGGCGGCTGTCTCGAGCTGGGGGAAATATACGCCTTACGCCATCAGCGAAAACGAGATTGGTTTCCTGGTGCTGCATATTGGCGTTGGCCTGGAGCGCCACTACAACATTGGCTATCAGCGTCATCCTCGCGTGCTGCTGGTGTGCGACACCGGGAACTCAACGGTACGAATGCTGCAGGCCATGCTGCTGCGTAAATATCCGCAGGTGGAAGTGACTAACATTATCTCTCTGCGCGATTACGAGCAGCTCGATACCGTGGACGAGGATTTTGTGATCAGCACGGCGCGTATCAACGAGAAAGAAAAGCCGGTTGTGATGATGGCGCCGTTCCCGACCGACTATCAGCTGGAGCAGCTTGGCAAGCTGGTGCTGGTGGACAGAACCCGGCCATACATGCTGGAAAAATTCTTTGATGCCAGCCACTTCCGCGTTATCGACCAGCCGATGACCCAGCAGCAGCTGTTCCTGACGCTGTGCGAGCAGCTGGAGCGGGAAGGCGTGGTGGATGCCGATTTCCATCCTTCGGTGGTGGAGCGAGAAGCGATAGTCAGCACCATGCTGGGCGAGGGCATTGCGCTTCCGCACTCTCTCGGCCTGCTGGCGAAAAAAACCGTGGTCTACACCGTGCTGGCGCCGCACGGTATTAGCTGGGGCGATGAGACGGCGCACGTGATCTTTCTGCTGGCTATCAGCAAAAGTGAATACGAAGAGGCGATGGCGATTTACGACCTGTTTGTGACCTTCCTGCGCGAGCGGGCGATGGTGCGCCTGCGCGACAGTAAAGATTTTGACAGTTTTAAAGCCGTGGCGATGGAGTGCCTGAGTAAGCTGTAATCGTCACTGAGCCTTACTTGAAAGGGCTCTGGTATTCCCTCTCCCCGGTGGGGAGAGGGTTACGATGAGGGGCTGCTATTTCAGAATGGTGAACGCGGTGGTTACGTGCTTCACGCCGCTGACCCGGCTGGCGATATCCGCCGCGGCTTTACCTTCACGTTCGGTCACCAGACCGAGCAGGAACACCTCGCCATTCTCCGTAGTGACTTTCACGTTAGAAGATTTCACCTGATCGCTGGTGAGAAGCTGAGAGCGAACTTTTGTGGTGATCCACGTATCGCTCGACGCCACGCCCAGGCCGACCGGAGGCATGATGCGGATTTCGTTATAGACTTCGGTTGCGCCGTCTACGCCCAGCGCGATTTGCTTAGCGCGGGAAGCGAGGTCAGGGTTAGGGGACTGGCCGGCCAGCAGCACTTTGCCCTGGTAAGCCGTCACGTTAATACGTGCTTCTTTCTTGATTTGCTCATCCTTGCTGAGCGCGCTGTTCACGCGTAACTCAAGCGTGCCGTCATCAACCTGCGTCCCGACGGTGCGCGGGTCGGTCGCCGTTTTTGTCGCAACGGCGGCGCTGCCCACAACAACAGCACCGACGCAGCCCTGCAGCAACAACGCGGAAATAAGAACTGCGAGTGGCGTAATGGCCTTCATGTTCATTCCTTCTCCTTTCTCAAAATTAGCTATTAGCCATCCTGGTGCGGAAATAGCGTATTGTCGATCAGATCGCATAAACAGTTTACCGTCAGCATATGCATCTCCTGGATGCGAGCGCTGCGGTGAGAAGGGATTCGGATTTCAACATCCTGTGGCCCCAACAGTCCTGCCAGTTCGCCGCCGTCATAGCCCGTCAGCGCAACAATGGTCATGTCGCGGGTGACGGCTGCCTCAACCGCTTTGACAATATCACGGCTATTGCCTCGGGTGGAAATGGCCAGTAAAACGTCCCCGGCATGGCCCAGCGCACGAACCTGTTTGGCATAGACTTCTTCATGCAGACGGTCGTTAGCGATCGCGGTTAAGACCACATTATCTGCATTAAGTGCAATGGCCGGTAAACTAGGGCGCTCTGTTTCAAACCGATTGATCATGCTGGCAGCAAAATGCTGTGCGTTGGCGGCGGAGGTCCCATTGCCACAACAGAGGATTTTGTTGCCGTTCAGCAAAGACTGAACCAGCGTCATCGCTGCACGGGAGATGGCGTCCGGCAGGGCTTCCGCTGCGGCAATCTGAGTTTGAATACTTTCCGTGAAGCAGACTTTGATTCTTTCAAGCACGTTGATTCTACCTGGAGTTTTTTAGATATCGGCGGCAAACGCGTTGGTCAGCCACTCTATTTCATTGCCGGTGAAAGCTAACACATCGAAACGGCAATCTACAGTATCAAAACTTTCGCCGTTGCCGCTAAGCCAAACCTGCGCGGCGTGCAGCAGGCGCTGTTGTTTGCTGCGGGTTACGCTGGCGGCAGCGCCGCCGAACCGATCGCTG
The DNA here is from genome assembly GCF_900635955.1 of Cedecea lapagei. GTDB lineage: Bacteria > Pseudomonadota > Gammaproteobacteria > Enterobacterales > Enterobacteriaceae > Cedecea > Cedecea lapagei. Next base: position 4,144,997 of record NZ_LR134201.1, on the reverse strand, counting down.
CGGCGGAAACGCACTTCCACGAAGACGATAACCTGCAGCTGTTTCATGATGAGGTCGATTTCGCCACCGCGAACGTGGACATTCGCGGCAACAAAGCGCAGTCCTTTGCGCTCGAGATAGCGGCGCGCCTGCTGTTCATAGTGCGCGCCGCGTTGCTGGCGGTTCAGGAAACCGGGACGATTTGACCCTGACTGAATTGCAGCCAATTTAACTTCCTGTTAATGACGCAATCCTGGCTGGCGGTCAGTTGCCCGGTATTGCCGTTCACCTGATAACCCGGCACCTGGCGTATCTGGGAGAAGTGGCTTGCCAGCGTCCAGGCATCCACGCCCATCGCATACAGGCGCGCCAGCGAGTAGTCATTATTGACGCTGCTTAAGGCCTGCTGCATCAGCTGCGGGTTGCCGCCTGAGAGCATGGGGATTTCGCTGAACTGCAGCCCTTCCATTTCCAGTCGATAGTCCGGGCCGTTGACGCCCTGTGAGCTGCGCGAACTTGCGTACAGCTGAGCGCTGCTGCGGCTGCCGGTACGCATCGCAATCATTGGCTTGATCAGCGCAACTTCTTCTGAGGTGGCAATGATGTATACCGCGTCAACGTTGCCGCCGCTGCCCGCGGTGATTTGTGCGTCGGTCGGTGCGGCTGGAATGGTCAGCCCGCCAATGGTCACACCCGGAGGCGTATTGGACGGCGTGCTCACCGGCGTACCGGTTAAGGTGATTCCCGAGCCGCTGTTAATACCGCGCTTCAGGTCGCTGACTGAGCCAAATTTTTGCTGCAGCACCAGGCCGCCGCCGAGCTTCTGCCATTCGTTTGCAAAGGCTTTAGCCACGCGATCACCCAGGGCATTAGACGGGATCAGCATCAGCGGATTACGGTGGTTTTGCTGCCAGATATGGTCTGCGGCATCGCGGGCTTCATCTTCGGGAGACAGCGCGAAGTAGCAGATATTAGGACGGTTCTGGACATTCTCAGGTTGGTTGAGGGCCAGAATATTGAGCGGGCTGTTGGTGTTCGCCAGCTCGTCGACGTTGTTTTTCAGCAGCGGGCCGACCACGAGGGTTGCGCCGTCCTGCTGTGCCTGGGCCAGAACCTGAGAGAGCGGCTGGCTGCTGGTGTCGTAGATCTTGACCTCTGCAGATGGGTTGGTCACTGCGGACGACGCAGTCTGTGCATCCGGCTGCGTAGCTGGAGCGGCAGGGGCTGCGTTTTGCGGTGTTGCGGCCTGTGCTTTCTGGTCTGTCAGATCGCTGACGGACGCGCTTGCCGGGCTCACGGCTGCATTCGGGTCAGCCTGCGTTTGCGGCGGCTGCTGCGGCTGCTCCTGCGGCGGTGAAACCTGCTGCTGTGCATTTGGATCTGCAGGCTGCGCTGCGGACTGAACGGCGGCAACCGGCGCGACGCCGTTGTTTTTGGCCGCCTCAAAACCTTGCTCAATCGCGCGGCCAAACACGGCGGCCTGGCCGTTTAGCGGCAGCAGAAGGGCGATTTTGCCGGTCGAGGCCGGTTTGAAGTTTTGCACGTTCACCAGCTGCGACGGCAGCGTTTTTGCGCCAGGGTTATTTGGATAACGCGTTTTCCAGTCCTGAATGCCCGCTTTCAGCATGTTTGGATCGTTACGGTTATCGCTCCAGACGTGCTGCAGGTCTAACCATCCTTGCAGGGTATTTTCGTCGGCGTTAATCACCAGGCTGTTCATTTGCTCCGGCGAGAACTGCGACAAGACCTGCCAGGTGCCATCAATGTTCTTCTGATGGGCATCGCCTTTCAGCAGCGGCTCCTGAGCAATATAGGCGCGCAGCAGCGCTAAAGACGGGCGTCCCTGAGAAGCATCGATTACTGCCTGGTAATAGCGACCCTGTTGGCTCTTGTCGAGCGTGCCTGGATCAATCTTTTCCAGCAGGGCAGCTGCGGCGTTGAAGTCCTTCTGCGCAATCTTCACTTCCGGAACCAACAGCTGCTGTTCGCGAGCCTGCGCATCGTTAAGCTGCTGCGGCAGCTGGTTATACAGCGCAACGGCCTGCTGGGGTTTGCCTTCCTTTAGCAGGGAACGAATGGCGAGTAATTGCCAGTTGGTCTTGCTATCATCTGCACTTTGCTGCATTTGCTGCAGATAGTAAGCGGACCCGGCGGTGGTGTCGCCCTGCAGCAGCGTAGCGGACTGATCCGGCGCCTGGGTAGAACAGCCGGCAAAAATCAGCGCCGCGAGCAACACAGGCAGGCAGCGCCCGGCTTTCGAACGATTCAAGGTTAAGGGTAGCATTCTGTATCCAGTGGTTTTTATATCCCAATGTACAATATTAAATCGGCAATACGGATGAGACAATGAAACAACACGAAACGGCGGCGATTTCAGCCAGCACGCTCTATATCGTCCCGACGCCTATCGGCAATCTCGGGGACATCACCCAGCGGGCCCTCTCGGTGTTGCAAAGCGTTGATCTGATTGCTGCTGAAGATACTCGCCATACCGGCCTTTTGCTGCAGCATTTTGCGATTAATGCGCGACTCTTCGCACTTCACGATCACAATGAGCAACAAAAAGCCGAAACGCTGGTGGCAAAGCTGAAAGAAGGCCAAAGCATCGCGCTGGTGTCCGACGCCGGTACGCCGCTGATTAACGACCCGGGTTACCACCTGGTGCGCACCTGCCGCGAGGCAGGCATCCGCGTAGTGCCTTTGCCTGGCCCATGCGCCGCCATCGCCGCGCTCAGCGCCGCGGGCTTACCATCCGACCGCTTCTGCTATGAAGGTTTTCTGCCTGCAAAATCAAAAGGCCGCCGCGATGCGCTGAAGGCGATTGAGCAGGAGCCGAGAACTCTGATTTTCTATGAGTCCACCCACCGCCTTCTGGATAGCCTCGAAGATATCTGCGCGGTGCTTGGCGAATCCCGCTACGTGGTGCTGGCGCGCGAGCTGACCAAAACCTGGGAGTCGATTCACGGTGCGCCGATCGGCGAGCTGCTGGCATGGGTAAAGGAAGACGAAAATCGCCGCAAAGGGGAAATGGTGCTCATCGTCGAGGGCTTTAAAGTCCAGAGTGATGACCAGCTGCCTGCCGAAGCGCTGCGAACGCTTGCCTTGCTGCAGACAGAATTGCCGCTAAAAAAAGCCGCCGCGCTGGCCGCCGAAATCCACGGCGTTAAGAAGAATGCTTTGTATAAACATGCTTTAGAAAACAGCGAGAAATAGTTTTCTCGGGATGGCTCCTGGTTTTTACATCGCAATGCGGTTAGTGTTTAAAAAACGAACTCCCTGGTGTTAATTTACGCATGACTGAATGACTTTAAGGGAGTTAAAGTTTATGCCGGTATTGATACCAGGAGATTCTAATAGGGTCGTGATGCCTTTTTCCTATAGCACGGCGGCGGTAAAGCGTTGTTCAAGGAGCGCAGAGATAAATTGCTCTACGCCCCATCCTCTTTTTAGTTAACCGGCTTTGCTTCAATCACCAGCGTTTCCAGCGGCTTCAGCGTCACAATCATCGGCTTGCCGTAGTCGTTAGCCAGCGTCTCGTTCGTGCCGTAAACCTGCCTCAGCGTAAAGCGTGTGGCCTCACCGTCCGGGACTTCAAAGCTCTTGCTCAGGTCGAGATAGTAGCTTTGCGGTTTGTCCGACGGGTTACGCAGGCCCAAAATTGCCTTCTCTTTACTCCACGACGCCCATCCATATACCTCGA